>NZ_JBEYSU010000004.1:0-313928 GCF_040704235.1 Micromonospora sp. NPDC047707 | reverse complement strand
TTCTTCGTCGCCGCGATGATCGCCTTCACATTCGCGGTCTGCTCGTCGTCCAGGTCGATGCGGGACTGCTTGCCCTGCACACCGTGCGGGATCAGGGTGTTCTTGTCCACCGTGTCAGCCTGCACGGCGGCGGCGAGCGGCGTGGTGCCGACCGTGCCGGTGGTGGTGTCGTGGTTGAGCGGGCCGGCGGCGAGACCACCGGCGACGGCCAGACCAGCGATACCGAGAACGCTCTTACGCAGCATCGTGTTCATCACGAGAAGCTCCATTCGGGGGAAGGGCACCCGCGCCGACAAAAAGGGGGGAACTCAGGCGACGGGTGCGACGTGCGGCTCGCAGGCGCGGTCCGCGGGGGTCGGACCGGCGATGTCCCGGGTGTCCGGACCGGCGACCACGCGGGGCGGGGGGCCCTCACGGCGCCGGGACCATGTGTAACGACCGCCGGGCCACCATCATTCCGGCCGGTGGGCCGGGGATCGCGCCCGCTCGGGGCGGCGGCCCTGCTCGATCGTCCAGGTGATGTAACGACTCCGGCCCGGCCACCATTCCGCCGTGACGGTGCCGCCGGTCACCCGCCGAACCGGACATCCGGCACACCGGCTGACAGCCGACCCGGGCGAACGGGTCATCGCACCCGTGACGTGGGAAAGGTCTCGGAGTTCAGAGCGGGCGCCGGGGGGACCCCGCGAGACCGGTGATGTTGGGATCATCTCCCGGTGCCCGTGAGAATCTCCCGCGTTCCGCTCGCCGCGACCCTCACCGCCGTGGTCGGCGCGGTCGTCCTGCTCACCGTCCCGGCCCACCTCCGCGAGCCGGTGAACGCCAGCATCCTCTGGGTGCCCGCGCCGAGTGGGCCCGCGGGCACAGGGACGCCCTCGGGGCCGACCGACGGGCCGGTCGACACTGCGGAGAGCCGGCCCTCGCCGACGGTTCCCGCGACGCCGCCGGACGCCCGCACCCTGCCCGGCGCGACGCCGCCGGGGACGCGACCGCCGGTCGTCGACCATGGTCCACGGACCGGCAACAAGGTGGCCCTCACCTTCGACGCGGACATGACCGACACCATGCGGTACCAGTTGCGCAGCGGCGCCGTACGGTCGTACGCGAACCTGAGGATCCTCGACCTGCTGGAACGGGAACGCGTGCCGGCCACCTTCTTCCTGACCGGCAAGTGGGTCGAGCAGTACCCGCAGGTGACCCGCCGACTCGCCGCCAACCCGGGCATCGAGTTGGCCAACCACACGTACGCGCACCTGGCCTTCACGTCCGACTGCTACGGCCTACCGCGGTTGCCCCAGCGGCAGATGACCGCCGACGTGGCCCGTACGTTCGACATCGTGGCACCGTACGGCGGCCGGCAGACCCGGTACTTCCGCTTCCCCGGGCTCTGCCACGACCATGCGGCGCTGGACGCGCTGGCGCCGCTGGGCGTCACGGTGGTGGACGGGGACGTGGTGAGTGGGGACCCCTTCGCCACGTCGTGGCGGCCGATCGTCCGGGCCGTGCTGGACGGCGTACGCCCCGGCTCGGTGGTCGTCCTGCACGTCACCGAGGCGAACGCACCGATGACCGACGAGGCGCTGCCGCACATCCTGGCCGGCCTGGCCGAGCGCGGGCTGGAGCCTGCCCCGCTGTCGGAGGTCCTCCAGCACCGCTGAACCTCGCTCACGAACGCCGGCAAAAGCCTAAAATCGGGGCAAGACTCTAGAGGAGGTCGGCGATGACCGCAGCGATCGAGATGCCCCGCGTGCAGGAGTGCGTGGTCACGGCGTGCGGGTACAACCACACCGGCGACTGCCACGCCTTCGCGATCACGATCGGCAGCATGGATCACGCCCACTGCCACACCTTCATCGAGATGCCCGCGGTCCGGGCCGGGGTGGACGGCCTGATCGCGCAGGTCGGCGCCTGCCAGCGGGCGGACTGCCAGCACAACGACCAGTTGGAGTGCCACGCACCGGGCATCAAGGTCGGCCCGGACAACGACATGGCCGACTGCCTGACGTACGCCAGCCGCTGACCGCCTCAGCTGTTAGGAAGGGACCCCTGTACCACGCCAGGCGTTAACAGGGGTCCCTTCCTTCACTTCAAGCCGTTGGCTTCGCGGACTACCGTGACCAGTTCGTCGATGATCCCGGTGAGAGCGAAGTCCTTCGGCGTGAACACGCGCGCCACGCCGGCCCTCCGCAGCGCCTCGGCGTCGACCGCCGGGATGATGCCGCCCACCACCACCGGCAGGTCGCCCCGGCCGGCGGCGCGCAGGCCGTCCAGCACCGCCGGCACCGCCGCGAGGTGCGAGCCGGACAGCACCGACAGCCCGACCAGGTCGACGTCCTCCTCGACGGCGGCGGCCACGATCTGCCCCGCGGTCAACCGGATGCCCTGGTAGACGACCTCGAAGCCGGCATCGCGGGCGCGTACCGCGATCTGCTCCGCGCCGTTGGAGTGCCCGTCCAGGCCGGGCTTGCCGACCAGCAGCCGCAGCCGGCCGCTGCCCAACTCCCGGGCGGTGGCCGTGACCCGCTCGCGCACGGCGGCCAGGGTGGCGTCCCCGCCTACGCCGGCAGCGCCGGACAGGCCGGTGGGTGCCCGGTACTCGCCGAAGACCTGCCGCAGCGCGCCCGCCCACTCGCCGGTGGTGACGCCCGCGCGCACGCACTCCAGCGTGGCGGGCATCAGGTTCGTCGTGGTCGCGGCCTCCGCGCGGAGCCGGGCCAGCGCCGCGTCCACGGCCGCCGGGTCCCGGCCGGCCCGCCACTCGCGTACGCCGGTGGCGGCGGCCTCCTCCACCGCCGGGTCCACCTGCTCGATCGCCTCGGCGCCGGCCGCGGTCAGCGGGGACGGCTCGGTCTCCACGAACCGGTTCACACCGACCACCACGTCGGTGCCGGCCTCCATCCGGCGGCGCCGGTCCGCGAGCGAGGCCACCAGGGCGCTCTTGAGGTAACCGGTCTCGACGGCGGCCACCACGCCGCCCATCTCGAGTACCTTCTCCAGTTCGACGCGGGCCCCGGTGACGATGTCGTCGACGAGCGCGGTCATCACGTGCGAGCCCTCGAACAGGTCCGGGTACTCCAGCAGGTCCGACTCGTACGCGAGCACCTGCTGCATGCGCAGCGACCACTGCTGGTCCCACGGGCGGGGCAGGCCGAGCGCCTCGTTCCACGCCGGCAGCTGGACCGCGCGGGCCCGGGCGTCCCGGGAGAAGGTGACGCCGAGCATCTCCAGCACGATGCGCTGGATGTTGTTCTCCGGCTGCGCCTCGGTCAGGCCCAGCGAGTTGACCTGCACGCCGTACCGGAAGCGGCGCTGCTTCGGGTTCTCGACGCCGTACCGGTCGCGGGTGATCTCGTCCCAGAGCGCGCCGAACGCGCGCATCTTGGCGATCTCCTCGACGAAGCGGACACCGGCGTTGACGAAGAAGCTGATCCGCTGGACGACGTCGCCCATCCGCTCGGCGGGCACCTGGCCCGAGTCGCGGACCGCGTCGAGCACCGCGACCGCGGTGGCCAGCGCGAAGCCGACCTCCTGCACCGGGGTCGCCCCGGCCTCCTGCAGGTGGTAGGAGCAGATGTTCACCGGGTTCCACTTCGGCATCTCGCGCAGCGTGTACGCGATGACGTCGGCGGTCAGCCGCAGCGACGCCGCCGGCGGGAAGATGTACGTCCCCCGGGACAGGTACTCCTTGATGATGTCGTTCTGCGTGGTGCCGGCGCAGCGGGCCAGCTCGGCGCCCTGCTCGGTGGCGACGGTGCCGTAGAGGCCCAGCAGCCACATGGCCGGCGCGTTGATGGTCATCGAGGTGTTCATCTCGGCCAGCGGGATGCCCTCGAAGAGCGCCCGCATGTCGCCGAGGTGCGCCACCGGCACACCCACCCGGCCGACCTCACCGGCCGCCAGCTCGTGGTCGGGGTCGTACCCGGTCTGGGTGGGCAGGTCGAAGGCGACCGAGAGCCCGGTCTGCCCCTTCGCCAGGTTGCGGCGGAAGAGCGCGTTGGTCGCGGCGGCCGAACTGTGCCCGGCGTAGGTGCGCATCACCCACGGGCGGTCACGCTCGGGCAGCCGACCCGGGAGAGCCTTCTCGTCCATGGCCGGAGTTTAAGTTACCGTTCAGTAAAACGGGTTGTGGAAAACCACACAGGTCCATGTCGCGGACGCCGGGTCGGGAAGCGCCCGGTATGGCCGCAACCGCCACACCCCGGACGGCCGCCGCCGGCGGCCAGGCCGCACACTTGACGGCATGGATGACGAGCTCGCGATCTCCGTCCGGGGGCTGCGCAAGGCGTACCGGGAGACCGTCGCCGTGGCGGGGGTGGACCTCGACGTCCGCCGGGGCGAGGTGTTCGCCCTGCTCGGCCCGAACGGCGCCGGCAAGACCACCACCGTCGAGATCCTCGAGGGGTACCGCAAGCGCGACGCCGGCGAGGTCTCGGTGCTCGGCAGCGACCCGGCGGCCCCCGCCTCCGACTGGCGTTCCCAGGTCGGGATCGTGCTCCAGGGCACCGGCGAGTTCGACGAGCTGACCGTCTCCGAGGTGGTGCGCCACTTCGCCGGCTTTTACGCCGACGCCGAGGACCCGGACAAGGTGATCGCCCGCGTGGGGCTGGCCGACAAGGCGAAGGCCCGTACGCACAGCCTCTCCGGCGGCCAGAAGCGCCGCCTGGACGTGGCGCTCGGGATCGTCGGCCGCCCCGAGCTGCTCTTCCTGGACGAGCCGACCACCGGCTTCGACCCGGAGGCGCGGCGCGAGTTCTGGGAGCTGATCCGGGACCTGGCGGCGGCCGGCACGACGATCGTGCTGACCACGCACTACCTCGACGAGGCGGAGGCCCTGGCCGACCGGGTCGGGGTGATCGCCGGCGGGCGGCTGGTCGAGGTCGCCGTACCCGAGCGGCTGGGCGACCGGCACGAGGCTCTCGCCACGGTCTCCTGGCGTACGCCGGAGGGGGCCGTGGAGAGCGTGGCGAGCGCGACGCCGACGGCGCTGGTGGCGGAGCTGGCCGCGCGCTTCGGCGGCGAGGTGCCCGGCCTGACCGTGACCCGGCCGACGCTGGAGGACGTCTACCTGAGGATGATCGGACACAGATGAGCACCACGATGACGCCGGCCACGCCGGCCACCGCGACACCGCGGCGCCGGCCGGGCCCGGTCGCCCTGGGCCTGCGACAGGGTCGGCTGGAGATCACCCAGTTCCTGCGCAGCCGGGAGTCCGTCGTCTTCACGCTGGGCTTCCCGGTGATCATGATCATGATCTTCGCGTCCATCTTCGACGGCGAGATCGCACCGGGTGTGCGCTTCACGCAGTACTTCGTCACCGGCATGATCGCAACCGGTCTGATGACGGTCAGCTTCCAGAACCTCGGCATCTGGATCCCGATCGAGCGGGACCGGGGGGTCCTGAAGCGCTACCGGGGCACGCCGATGCCGAAGTGGGTCTACTTCGCCGGCAAGGTGATCCTGGTGGTGGTGGTCGGCGTCGCCGAGACCGCGCTGCTGCTCGCCGTCTCGGCCGCCCTGTTCGACCTGGAACTTCCCGGCACGGCAGCCAAGTGGCTGACCTTCGGCTGGGTGTCCGCGCTCGGGATCACCGCCTGCACGCTGTGCGGCATCGCGATCTCCTCGCTGGCACGCAGCTCGCGCAGCGGCTCGGCGGTGGTCACCCCGGTCGCCCTGGTGCTCCAGTTCATCTCCGGGGTGTTCTTCGTCTTCACCCAGCTGCCGAGCTGGATGCAGCAGGTGGCGGCGCTCTTCCCGCTCAAGTGGATGTGCCAGGGTCTGCGCTCGGTGTTCCTGCCGGAGGCCTTCGGCACCCAGGAGCCGGGCGGGTCCTTCGAGCTGGGCCGGGTCGCCCTCGTGCTGGGCGCCTGGTGCGTGATCGGCCTGCTGCTCTGCCTCGGCACCTTCCGCTGGACAACCAACCGCGACGGCTGACGTGTAAGGAAGGGCCCCTTATTTACGTCTGCGGTAGAGGCGGGGCCCCTTGTTAACAGCTGCTGTCAACAAGGGGCCCCGCCTTGCATCTCAGTACGAGTAGAAGCCCTTGCCCGTCTTGCGGCCCAGGTCGCCGGCGGTGACCATGCGCTGGAGCAGCTCCGGCGGGAAGAACTTCTCGTCGGCGGTGTCGGTGTAGATGTTCTTCGCGGCGTGCAGCAGCACGTCCACGCCGGTCAGGTCGGTGGTCGCCAGCGGACCCATGGCGTGACCGAAGCCGAGCCGGCACGCGGTGTCCAGATCCTCCGCCGAGACCACGCCGGACTCAACCAGCTTGACCGCCTCCACCACCAGCGCGGCGATCAGCCGGGTGGTGACGAAACCGGCGATGTCGCGGTTCACGACCACCACGGTCTTGCCGATCTCCTCGGCGAACGCCTTCACGGTGGCGAGGGTCTCGTCGCTGGTCTTGTAGCCGCGGACCAGCTCGCAGAGCTTCATCATCGGCACCGGCGAGAAGAAGTGGGTGCCGACGACCGCCTCCGGGCGCTCGGTGACGGCGGCGATCTGGGTGACCGGGATGGCGGAGGTGTTGGTGGCGAGCACCGCGTCCGCCTTGCAGATCTTGTCCAGCGCGCGGAAGACCTCGTGCTTGATCTCCAGGCGCTCGAAGACCGCCTCGACGACGATGTCCGCGTCGGCGACCGCCTCCAGGTCGGTGGTGGGGGTGATCCGGCCGAGCGTCGCCTCGACGTCGGACGCCGGGATCTTCCCCTTCTCGGCGAACTTCTCCAGCGACTTCCGGATGCCGTCCACGCCGCGCTTCGTGGCCGCGTCGTCCAGGTCCCGCAGCGTCACCTGCCAGCCCGCCTGCGCCGCCACCTGGGCGATGCCCGAGCCCATCAGCCCGGCCCCGACGACCGCGAGTCGACCCGCCATCTGCTCACTCCCTCGCCTGATTGGGTGTCTGCCTGCACCCTAGTCGGCGGGCCTGAACGAGTGCTAAGGGCGGTGCCCGGCGCAGCCCGACCCGTCAGATGGTGACGGCCGGCTCCTCGGGCGCGGTGTCACGCTCGACCTCGACGCCGAGCGCCCGCAGGTCCGCCACGAAGTCGGGGTAGCCCCGGTCCACGTGGTGCACGTGGGAGACCTCGGTGACCCCGTCGGCGCAGAGCCCCGCGATGATGAGGCCCGCCCCGGCCCGGATGTCCGTCGCGTGCACCGGCGCCCCGGAGAGGCTGTTCCGGCCCCGGACCACGGCGTGGTGCCCGTCGGTCTTGATGTCCGCTCCCAACCGCATCATCTCGTTGGCGAACATGAACCGGCCGTCGAAGATGTTCTCGGTGATCAGGGAGGCGCCGTCGCTGACCGCGGCGAGCCCGATCGCCATCGGCAGCAGGTCGGTGGCGAATCCCGGGTACGGCAACGTCACCACGTCGACGGCGCGCGGCCGGTCGTCCATCCGCATCCGGAAGGCGTCCTGCCGCGTCTCCACCAGCCCGCCCGCGGACACCAACTTGTCCAGGGCCAGCTCCAGGAACGCCGGGGGCACCCCGGTCACGGTCACGTCCCCGCGGGTCATCGCCGCGCCGAAGGCCCACGTGCCGGCGACGATCCGGTCTCCCACCGTGGCGTGCCGCACCGGGCGCAGCCCGGGGACCCCGACGATCGTCAGGGTCGACGTGCCCGCGCCGTCGATCAGCGCCCCCATCTGGTTGAGCATCGTGCAGATGTCGACGATCTCGGGCTCGCGGGCGGCGTTGTCGATGACCGTGGTGCCCTCGGCGAGGACCGCCGCCATCACCAGGTTCTCGGTGGCGCCGACGCTGGGGAAGTCCAGCACGATCTCGGCGCCGCGCAGGCCGTGCGGGGCCGAGGCGATCACGAATCCGTGCTCGCCGGCGATGTCGGCGCCCATCCTCGTCAGCCCCGAGATGTGCATGTCCAGCCCGCGCGAGCCGATCGCGTCGCCGCCCGGATGCGCGACCCGGACACAGCCGCGTCGGGCGAGCAGCGGGCCGAGCACGCAGATCGACGCGCGCAGCCGGCGGACCAGGTCGTAGTCGGCCTCGGCGCCGGGCAGCTCGGGCACGTCGATGGTGACCGAGCGGGACCGGGCCACACCGCCGTACGCCACCATCGGGTCCACCGGGTCGTCCGCGTCGAACCGGACGTCGCAGCCCAACCGGCGCAGCACCTCCCCCATGATGGCGATGTCGGTGATCCGCGGGACGTTCGTGATCACGCTGCGGCCCGGCGCGAGCAGGGCGGCGGCCATGAGTTTCAGGGCCGAGTTCTTCGCGCCGACCACGTGCACGGTGCCGGCCAGGCGGGCGCCGCCGCGGACCCGGATGACGTCGACGGCGTTGGCCGCCGGGTCACCGGGCCCGACGCCGGCCGGCCAGGCGGGCTCCGGCCGGGCCGGGATGGTCAGGTCCGGTATCCGTAGGCTGTGCGTCATGGCCGTCCACCTCACGCGCATCTACACCAAGGCCGGCGACGCCGGCATGACCAGGTTGAGCAACAACGAGCAGGTGCCGAAGACAGATCCCCGGATCGCCGCGTACGCGGACGTCGACGAGTGCAACGCGGCGATCGGCGTCGCGCTCGCCCTCGGGCAGCTCGACGAGGAATTGCGCGACGTGCTGGGGTCGATCCAGAACGACATGTTCGACGTGGGCGCCGACCTGGCCACCCCGGTCGAGCCGGATCCGAAGTACCCGCCGCTGCGGGTCACCGAGGAGTACGTCGAGCGCCTCGAGGGCTGGTGCGACGAGTACAACGCACGCCTCAGCAAGCTCGACTCCTTCATCCTCCCCGGCGGCACCGCGGGCGCGGCGCTGCTGCACGTGGCGCGGACGATCGCCCGACGCGCCGAGCGTGCGGCCTGGGCCCTGGTCGCACACGACCCTGATCGGACCAGCCCCCTCCCGGCAAAGTATCTCAACCGGCTCTCCGATCTGCTCTTTATCCTGGCAAGAACGGCAAATCCGGCGGGAGATGTGCTATGGGTGCCCGGCGGTAACCGCTGACCGGGCAACCGCCGCCCGCCCGCACCGGCGCGCTGCACCACGTCGAGGTGTGGGTCCCCGACCTGCCCGACGCCGTCGGCAGCTGGGGATGGCTCCTCGGGGAACTGGGGTGGAAGCCGTTCCAGGAGTGGCCGGCCAGCCGCTCCTGGCGGCTCGGCCCCACCTACCTGGTGCTGGAGGAATCGCCCGCGCTGTCCGGCCGGGTCCACGACCGGCTCGCCCCGGGCCTCAACCACCTCGCCTTCCACGCCGGCCCGCCGGCCGCCGTCGACCGGCTGGTCGCGGCGGCGCCGGCGCACGGCTGGTCGCTGCTCTTCCCCGATCGCCATCCCCACGCCGGCGGCCCGGAAACCTACGCCGCCTACCTCAGCGACGGTCAGGGGTACGAGGTGGAGCTGGTCGCGGCGATCGGCTGAGGGGGTGCCTCAGGCGGCGGGCCAGTCCTGGGAGGCCAGACGCGGCGAGACCGCCCCCGGAGGGGCGGCCTCGAGCCAGGAGAGGAACCCGGTGACGGTGGATCGCGCCATGGCGATCTCGACCGGAGCGTGATGACTGGTACAGCGGAGGATGACCCAGTCGGCGGGCATCGCGAAGCGCTCCTGCCCCTCGGGCAGCCGGCGGCGCTCCACCGCCAGACCCTTCCGGGAGAGGACCCGCTTCGGGCGGAGGGCGAAGCTGAACATCCGGTACCAGCGGAGCTCGTCACCCATGAAGCGGCCGAAGCCGGGAGCCCAGCCTCGGCCGTCGAGCATGGTGGAGGTCCGGACGCTGAGCCGGATGATGCCTCCGCTGCGGGTGACCAGTGCCCGCCGGACGAAGAGAAACAGGAGCGCGCCGAGGAGGACGGCGACGCCGATCCCGATCCCTTCGACGATCTCCATCTCCGGTGTCGGCTCAGCGACCGTGCGCGGCGGAGACCGGGGTGGCGCTCTCGGCCAGGACGGTGACGCCCTCGGCGCTCACCGACAGGAAGCCGCCGGCCACCTCGTATGCGACCTGCTCACCGCCGGCCAGCTTGATGCGGACCTGGCCGGGCTCGGCGAGCTGGCCGAGCAGCGGCGCGTGCCCCGGCAGCACACCCAGCTCGCCCTCGGTCGTCCGCGCGACGACCATCTCGGCCTCGCCGGACCAGACCTTCTCCTCGACGGCTACGAGCTCGACGTGAAGCTGCTGTGCCACGCTGTCTCCTTGCTGCGGCGGCGGTGTGCCGAAAGTCTAGTCGCGCCGCCGGCCCGCCCGTAACGCGGGTGGCGAGACCTGCCTCACTCAGCTCGCCTTGTTCTGGAATTTCGGGTGCTCCAGCAGGAAGGCGTCGAGCTGCTCGTTCTTCAGCGACGTGAAGAAGTCCTGTACGGCGGGCTCGAAGCGCTCGCCCAGGTACTTCCCGTTCTCCATGATGCCGCCGCCCGGCAGCTTGATCATCTGGATATTGTTCGGGCGCAGGTTCTTCAGCGCCAGGCCGTAGTCGACGACGCTGTGCCCCCGGCCGTTGAAGACCAGGGACTGGCCGGCCGCCCGGAGCACCTTGTCCAGCTTGATCGGGTTGGTCACCACGTCGGCGCTGAACGCCTGGCTCGCCATCGCCTTGACGAACTGCTGCTGGTGGCGCTGCCGGCCGTAGTCGCCGTCCGGCACGCCGTTCTTCGGGTAGCGCTGCCGGACGTAGTCCAGCGCCTGCCAGCCCTTGAGGTGCTGGGTGCCCTTCTTGTACTCGGCCTGCGGTCCCAGGTACCCCCCGCCGCCCGGCCTCAGCTCCCGGTGCGTGCCGTCCGGCCTACGGTGCTCGGAGCGCACGTCGCGCTCGATGTTCATCGTGACGCCGCCCATCGCGTCGACGATGCGGATGAAGCCGCTGAAGTTGATGATCGCACCGGCGTCGAACCGCTCGATGCCGGTCACCTGCTCCACGGTCTTCGACAGGAGCTGGAAGCCCTGCGCCGCGTCCGGGTTCTGCCCCTGCCTGCGGCTACCGTGCGACATCGCGGCATTCAGCTTTTCCCGGCCGCCGTTGTAGCCGGCCTGGCTGAACGCCGGGATGTCGACGTAGAGGTCGCGGGGCAGGGAGAAGAGGTACGCGCGGTCGAGGCCGGCCGGCACGTGCAGCACCATGACCGAGTCGGCCAACGGCGGCTGCTCCGGCTTCCGGGGGTCGACGCCGACGAGCAGGATGTTGAGCGGGCCCTTGATGTCGCTCTTGCGCTCCTTGGCGCCGGCGGCCTGGTCGCCGAAGAGGTCGGCCTTGCCCACCGCGCCCTCGTAGCGGGCCATCAGCGCCTCGGTGCCCACCAGGACGGCGCCGCTGAGGAACATGAGGACGGCACCGAAGACGGTGCACACCCGGGCCCACCGCGGCACGCCTGCCCACACGGACGGCTTCCCACCGCCCTTGCCGGCCTTACCCACGATCATCTCCGTTCGTCACGCCCACGATGAGGAGACGGGCGTACGCAGCCGTTGGTTGCACGGTTCCGCGCGCAATCGGGGGAGCGCGCGCATGAACGGTACCTCGCGTGCCGCATGATCGCCGACCGCCTGGAACCGGGCAGCGGCGATGATAGGTCCTGAAGATGAACGAAAGGCCGCCCCGGCGTTAACCGGGACGGCCTTTCATGTCGTCGACGGGCGAGCCCGACGACGGTCGGCAGCGGGCTCAGCCCTGCGCCATCAGCTCCTTGGCCTTGCGCTCCAGGTCCTCCAGGCCGCCGCACATGAAGAAGGCCTGCTCGGGGAAGTGGTCGTACTCGCCCTCGCTGATCTTCTTGAACGCCTCGATGGTCTCCTTGATCGGGACCGTCGAGCCCGGCACGCCGGTGAACTGCTCGGCGGCGTAGGTGTTCTGCGACAGGAACCGCTCGATCCGCCGGGCGCGGCCGACGGTCAGCTTGTCCTCCTCGGAGAGCTCCTCGATACCGAGGATGGCGATGATGTCCTGCAGGTCCTTGTAGCGCTGCAGGATCCGCTTCACCTCGGTGGCCACCGCGAAGTGCTCCTGGCCGACGAACTCCGGGGCGAGGATCCGGGACGAGGACGCCAGCGGGTCCACGGCCGGGTAGATGCCCTTGTCGGAGATCGACCGCTCCAGGTTGGTGGTCGCGTCGAGGTGCGCGAACGTGGTGGCCGGCGCCGGGTCGGTGTAGTCGTCGGCGGGCACGTAGATCGCCTGCATCGAGGTGATGGCCTGGCCCCGGACGGAGGTGATCCGCTCCTGGAGCTCGCCCATCTCGTCGGCCAGGGTCGGCTGGTAACCCACGGCGCTCGGCATCCGGCCGAGCAGGGTGGACACCTCGGAACCGGCCTGGGTGAAGCGGAAGATGTTGTCGATGAAGAGCAGCACCTCCTGCTTCTGCACGTCGCGGAAGTACTCCGCCATGGTCAGCGCGGAGAGGGCGACGCGCAGCCGGGTGCCCGGCGGCTCGTCCATCTGGCCGTAGACCAGCGCGGTCTTGTCGATGACGCCGGACTCGGTCATCTCGGCGATGAGGTCGTTGCCCTCGCGGGTGCGCTCACCCACGCCGGCGAAGACCGAGGTACCACCGAAGTTGCGGGCGACCCGGGTGATCATCTCCTGGATGAGCACCGTCTTGCCCACGCCGGCACCGCCGAACAGGCCGATCTTGCCGCCCTTGACGTACGGGGCGAGCAGGTCGATGACCTTGATGCCGGTCTCCAGCATCTCGGTCTTCGGCTCCAGGTCCGCGAAGGCCGGGGCCTTGCGGTGGATCTGCCAGTGGTCGTCCGGGCTGAGCGTCTCGCCCTCGGTGAGGTTGAGGCACTCGCCGATCGCGTTGAACACGTGGCCCTTGACCGCGTCGCCCACCGGCACCTTGATCGGCGAGCCGGAGTCGCGCACCTCGGCGCCGCGGACCAGACCGTCGGTCGGCTGCATCGAGATGGCGCGGACCACGTTGTCACCCAGGTGCTGGGCGACCTCGAGGGTCAGCGTCTTCTCGCCGCCGGAGAGGGTCACGTCCACGTTCAGGGCGTTGAACAGGTCCGGCATGGCGTCGCGCGGGAACTCGGCGTCGACGACCGGGCCGATGACCCGGACCACGCGACCGGTGGCCGTCTTGGTCTCTACTGGGGCAGTCATCACACTTCACTTCCCGACGCGGCCAGCGCGTTCGCGCCGCCGACGATCTCGCTGATCTCCTGGGTGATCCCGGCCTGGCGGGCCGAGTTCATCTCGCGCGTGTACTTCTCGATCATCTCTTCGGCGTTGTCGGTGGCGCTCTTCATCGCCCGCCGCCGCGCCGCCGACTCGCTCGCCGCCGACTCCAGCAACGCCGCGTAGATCCGCGTGTTGATGTACTTCGGCAGCAGCGCGTCGAGCAGCGCCTCCGCCTCCGGCTCGAACTCGTACGCCGGGAGCAGGCCCTCGGACCGTGGCCGGTCCTCCACCTGCATCGGCCCGATGATCTTCGCGACCGGGTTCTGGGTCATCAGGGACTTGAACTCGGTGAAGACGATGTGCAGCTCGTCGACACCGAGCACGCCGTCCGCCCCCGCGTTGCCGTCCACGTCGTCCGCGCCGGCCGAGAACGCCTTGATCAGCGTCTCGCCCACCTCGCGGGCGTCGGCGAACGTCGGCTGCTCCGAGAAGCCCGTCCAGCTCGCCGCGATCTCCCGGTTACGGAACCGGTAGAACGACACGCCCTTGCGCCCGATGACGTAGAGCACCGGCTCCTTGCCGTCGGCCTTGAGCCGGGCGATCAGCGACTCGGCGGTCCTGATCGCGTTGGAGCTGTACCCGCCGGCCAGGCCCCGGTCGCTGGTGATCAGCAGGACACCGGCCCGCCGGACCTGGGGACGCGGCGTGAGCAACGGGTGGTCGATCCGCGCGTTGGACGCCAGCGCCGTGAGCACCCCGGTGATGGCCTGGGCGTACGGCAGCGACGCCTCCACCCGGGCCTGGGCCTTGGCGATACGGCTCGTCGCGACGAGCTCCATCGCCTTGGTGATCTTCTTCATCCCCTTCGCCGAGCGGATCCGCTGGCGAAGGACGCGCACCTGGGCGGCCATCGTCAGCTCTCAGCCGGGCGGTCGGTCGTGCTCTCGCGGAACCGGGTCACCGTCTCGCGGCTCTCCTCGCCCTCCAGCGGCTGGGCCGCGGGCTCGTTGATCCGCCGCTCCTCCTCCTTGCCGAGGAAGAGCTTCTTGAACTCGGTGATCGCCGAGTCGAGCGACCCGACGATCTCGTCGTCCCACTTGTTGTCCGCGATCGCCGCCAGGACGCCCTCGTGCTTGTGGCGCAGGTACTGGAGGAACTCGGACTCGAAACGCCGGATCTCGCCGACCGGGATGTCGTCCAGCTTGCCCTCGGTGCCGGCCCAGACCGAGACGACCTGCTCCTGCACCGGGTACGGCGAGTAGTTCGGCTGCTTGAGCAGCTCGACCAGGCGGGAACCGCGCTCCAGCTGGGCCCGGGAGGCCTTGTCCAGATCGGAGGCGAAGGCGGCGAACGCCTCCAGCTCGCGGTACTGGGCCAGGTTGAGCCGCAGCGAACCGGCGACCTTCTTCATCGGCTTCACCTGCGCGGCGCCACCGACCCGGGAGACCGAGGTGCCGACGTTGATGGCCGGCCGGACGCCCTGGTTGAACAGGTCGGTCTCGAGGAAGATCTGGCCGTCGGTGATGGAGATGACGTTGGTCGGGATGAACGCCGAGATGTCGTTCGCCTTGGTCTCGATGATCGGCAGACCGGTCATCGAGCCGCCGCCCATCTCGTCCGAGAGCTTCGCGCAGCGCTCCAGCAGGCGGGAGTGCAGGTAGAAGACGTCACCCGGGTACGCCTCACGGCCCGGCGGGCGACGCAGCAGCAGCGACACGGCCCGGTACGCCTCGGCCTGCTTGCTCAGGTCGTCGAAGACGATCAGGACGTGCTTGCCGCCGTACATCCAGTGCTGCCCGATCGACGAGCCGGTGTACGGGGCGAGGTACTTGAAGCCGGCCGGGTCGGAGGCCGGCGAGGCGACGATGGTGGTGTACTCCATCGCACCCGCCTCCTCCAGGATGCCCTTGATCGAGGCGATCGTGGAGGCCTTCTGACCCACGGCGACGTAGATGCAGCGGACCTGCTTCGTCGGGTCGCCGGAGCGCCAGTTGTCGCGCTGGTTGAGGATGGTGTCCAGGGCGACCGTGGTCTTGCCGGTCTTCCGGTCACCGATGATCAGCTGCCGCTGGCCCCGGCCGACCGGGGTCATCGCGTCGACGGCCTTGATGCCGGTCTGCATCGGCTCGAAGACGGACTGGCGGGCCATCACGTTCGGGGCCTGGAGCTCCAGCTCGCGGTAGCCCTCGTTCGGGATGTCGCCGAGACCGTCGATCGGCTGGCCGAGCGCGTTGACCACGCGGCCGAGGAAGGCGTCGCCGACCGGCACCGAGAGCACCCGCTCGGTGCGCTTGACGCGCTGGCCCTCCTCGATCCCGGCGAAGTCACCGAGGACGACGACACCGATCTCCCGGACGTCGAGGTTCAGCGCCACACCGAGGGTGCCGTCCTCGAACTCCAGGAGCTCGTTGGTCATGGTCGAGGGAAGGCCCTCGACGTGGGCGATGCCGTCGCCGGCGTCAGCGACGGTGCCGACCTCCTCGCGGGAGACGCCGGCCGTGTAGGAGGAGACGTAGCGCTCCAGGGCGCCGCGGATCTCCTCCGTCGAGATGGTCAGCTCGGCCATCCTCTGCTTCCTTAAGTTTCAGGGCCCGGGATACCTAGTACCGACCGGTCCGAATGGCGTCTAGTCAGGGCGCTGCGCGGCGGGGCCGCTCAGCGCTTCGCGAGCGCGTTGCGGGTCTCGTTGAGGCGGCGCAGGACGGTGCCGTCGTACAGGTCGGAGCCGACCCGCACGCTCACCCCACCGAGCACCTCCGGGTCCACCGTCTGCTTGACGGAAACCTCTCGACCGTACATCTCGGAGAGGCGGGCGCCGAGGCGTCGCTCCTCCTCGTCACTCAGCGGGGCCGCGACGGTCACGTACGCGACCTGCCGGTCCCGCCGGTCGGCGGCCAGCTCGACCAGCCGGGTGAGCGCGCCGACGAACGAGCGCCCCCCGAACCCGCCGAGGGCCACCTCGACGAGGCGGACGGTGACCGGACGGGCCTTGCCGGCCAGCAGCTCGCGGGCCAGCTCGGCGCGCTGGGCGACCGGGGCGATCGGGTCGGAGAGCGCGTTGGAGAGCGCCGACTGGCCGGCGACGACCTGACCGAAGCGGAACAGCTCGTCCTCGACCTCGCCCAGGTCCCCCGCCTTGTCGGCGGCGGACAGCAGGGCCTCGACACCGAGCCGCTCGGTGCCGTCGAGGAGCTCCGACGGGGCCGACCAGCGACCGGAGACCAGCGCGGTCAGCAGGTCGAGCGCACCCGCGCCGACCTTGCCGCCCAGGATCCCGGTGAGCAGACCGGCGCGGTCCGCACCGGAGCGGGCCGGGTCGGAGAGCGCCCGGCGCAGCCGCGGCTCCCGCCGCAGCAGGTCGGCGACGGAGAGGAGCTCGTCGGCGGTGGAGGCCACCGCCGACGGCTCCGCGCCACGGACGTACGCGTCGAGGCGCTCGGCCGCGACCTTGTACGACTCCCGGCTGGCGGCCTGCATCAGCGGGCCCCCGCGCTCTCGAGACCGCTCAGGAACCGGTCGACGGTGCCCTTGCGACGCGCCTCGTCGGCGAGCGACTCACCGACGATCTTGCTGGCCAGGTCCACCGCGAGGGTGCCGACCTCGGTGCGCAGCTCGCGCACGATGGTGGCGCGCTCGGCGGCGAGCTGCTCCTTGCCGGCGGCGATGATCCGGTCGGACTCCTCCCGCGCCTTGGCGAGGATGTCCTGGCGGATGCCCTCCGCGTCGGCCCGGGCGTCGTCCCGGATCTTGGCGGCGTCGGTACGCGCCTCGGCGAGCTGCGCCCGGTACTGCTCGAGCAGCTGGTTCGCCTCGGCCTGCGCGGCCTCGGCGCGCTTGATGCCACCCTCGATCGCGTCGACCCGCGCCTGGAACGTCTGCTCCATGCGGGGGAAGACGAACTTCATCAGCACGACGGCGAGCAGGATGAAGGCGATGCCACCGACAACGATCTCCTGCCAGATCGGAATGATCGGGTTGTGGGCGGACTCACCACCCTCAGCGGCGAGGTAGAACATGGAAGACCTCCCGGTCAGAGGGGGGCGAAATTACTGGATCGGGCCCTGCCAGATGAAGCCGAACGCGATACCCAGCAGCGCGAGCGCCTCGATGACGGCGAAGCCGATCCAGACGTACGGCAGGGTCATCCGGGACGACTCCGGCTGGCGGGCGGTCGACTGGATGTAGGCGGCGAAGACCAGGCCGACGCCGATGCCGGGGCCGATGGCGGCGAGGCCGTAGCCGATGGCGGCGGTGCTGCCCTCTACCGCGGCGAGAACGCTAGCGTCCATTGGTGTGGTTCCTCCTGGTTATCACGCGTGACGGTCACGCGGGACGACAACGGGTTGGTGCTGGGTGGATCAGTGTTCCTCGGCGAGCGCGCCCTGGACGTAGCTCGCGGTCAGGACCGTGAAGACGTAGGCCTGCAGGACGATCACCAGGAACTCGAGGAAGGTGAGCGCGACGGTCATCGCCCAGGACAGCACCGAGACCGGCGCCAGCCAGACATTGGCGTTCAGCATCGCGAAGCCGCCGAGCGTGAAGACCAGCAGGAGCATGTGGCCGGCGAACATGTTCGCGAAGAGACGGACGGCCAGCGAGAACGGCCGGACGAGGAAGGTCGAGAAGAACTCGATCGGGATCAGCAGCGGCAGGATGTACCAGGGCGCCGGCGGGATCAGTGAATTCTTGAAGAACTTCCCGGCGCCGTGGTGGCGGATGCCGACCCAGATGAACATCACGTAGCTGATCACGGCGAGGAACGCCGGGAAGGCGATGTGCGAGTTCGGCGAGATCTGCAGGAACGGAACGATCGCGAAGAAGTTGGTCAGCAGGATGAAGCAGAAGAGCGTGGTGAAGTACGGCGCGAACCGCACCCCCGCGTGCCCGATCATGTCGACCGCGATGTTGTTCCGCACGAAGCCGTAGATCGACTCGGCGTACCACTGCTTCTTCGTCGGCACCAGCTGCGGGTTCCGGTAGCTGGCCAGGAAGAAGATGATCAGGACGCCGACGGCGAGCCACACCATCGCCGTGATCTTGGTGAACCAGTAGGAGTTCTCCGCACCCCACGGCAGGATGCTGGGCAGGTAGAAGTCCTCCACGCTGGGAGGGAATACCGCCTCGCCCTGTGCCAGGACGTTCGCCTGTCCGAACACCGCGTCCCTTCCTATTTAGGCGTGCCGAGCTTGCGGACGACCAGGATGATCCCCCCGGCCATGCCGAGCACGACGCCGATCCCGGTGGCGACGCCACCGGTGCCGAGCCACCGGTCGACCAGCCAGCCGATGACCCCCCACACGAGCATGCCCGCGATCAGGTAGGAGAGCGCGGTCCAACCCTGGCCGGCACCGGACGGAACATCGTCCGGGCCGCCGCTGGGTCGGGGGGTTTGGTCACCAGCCATGACGGGGCGAACGATATCAGCCGGGAAGACGAGGCTGTGCCTCACCCCCCGCACAACCGTCGTTGTGTGGGCGTCCGGCGGGCAGCGTCGTCTGTGGGCACGCTACTCCCGTTCGGCCAGCCAGGAAATGACCCATGCCGGACACATTTTGCCGGCGTCCGAGGTGTGGGACGGCGACCTAGCGTGACCGGCGAGCGTGGACGGTCGTCAGCCACCAGATGTGCACGCCGGTCCAGACCACCACGCCGGCGGCGATGCCGAGGCAGAGCGGGACCAGCCCGGCCCAACCGGTCGAGGCCACGCCGACCATCACCACGCCGAGCAAGGTGAACTTGGCCGCGTACAGGCCCAGGCCGAACGGCAGCACGAGTTGCGGGTTGACGCTGTCGGCCCAGGCCAGCACGACGGTGGTGAGGGTGTAGCTGGCGGCGGTCACACCCACCCCGAGCGCGGCGCCGAGAGCCGCGTCGGGGCCGCCGGTCAGCGCGCCGACCACCGCGGCCGCCGCCGCGAGCAGGCCGGTCGCCGCGAGCAGCAGCGGCAGGTGCCGCAGGCGCCACCGCCGGTCGCCGCCCGTCCGCGCCACCGGCTCGCGCACCCCGCGCTCAGCCACGGGGGTACGCCGGGAAGGCCCCGACCATCTCGGTCACCTCGGCCGCCACCCGGCGCAGCGCGTCGCCGCCGCCCGGGGCCTCCGGATCGGTGCGCACCGCGCGCGCGATCAGGTCGGCCACCCGCCGCATCTCCGGCTCGCCCATGCCCTGGGTGGTGACGCTCGGCGTGCCGACCCGGATCCCGGAGGCGGTCATCGGCTTCTGCGGGTCGTACGGGATGGCGTTCTTGTTGAGCGTGATGCCGGCGGCGTCGCAGCGGGCCTCGGCCTGGGCGCCGGTCACGCCGACCTCGCGCAGGTCGAGCAGGGCGAGGTGGGTGTCGGTACCGCCGGAGACCGGACGCATCCCCTCGTCGGCGAGACCGGCCGCGAGCGCCTGGGCGTTGCGGACCACCTGGGCGGCGTACGCCCGGAACGCCGGCTGGGCGGCCTCGCGCAGCGCGACCGCCTTCGCCGCGACGGCGTGCATCAGCGGGCCGCCCTGGGTGAACGGGAAGACGGCCTTGTCGATCCGCTGGGCCAGCGGCTCCCGGCAGAGGATCATGCCGCCGCGCGGGCCGCGCAGCACCTTGTGGGTGGTGAGGCAGACGACGTCGGCGTACGGCACCGGCGACGGGATGGCCCCGCCGGCCACCAGGCCGATGAAGTGGGCGGCGTCCACCATCAGGTACGCGTCGACCTCGTCGGCGATCTCGCGGAAGCGCGCGAAGTCGATCAGCCGGGGATACGCCGTCGCCCCGCAGATGATCATCTTGGGTCGGTGGGCGAGCGCCAGGTCGCGCACCTCGTCGTAGTCGATCAGCTCGGTGTCCCGGTGGACGGTGTAGCCGACCGTGGCGAACCACTTGCCGGAGAAGTTCACCCGGCTGCCGTGGGTGAGGTGACCGCCGTGCGGCAGGTCCATGGCGAGCACGGTGTCCCCCGGCTGGACCAGCGCGGCGTACGCGGCCAGGTTGGCGCTCGCGCCGGAGTGCGGCTGGAGGTTGGCGTGCTCGGCGCCGAACAGCTCCTTCGCCCGGGCGATCGCGATCTCCTCGGCGCGGTCCACCTCCGCGCAGCCGCCGTAGTAGCGGCGGCCGGGGTAGCCCTCGGCGTACTTGTTGGTCAGCGTCGAACCGAGCGCCGCGAGCACGGCCGGGGAGGTCAGGTTCTCGCTGGCGATCAGCTGGAGGCCGCCGCGCAGCCGGGCCAGCTCGCCGAGCACGACGTCGGCGATCTCCGGGTCGGTCGCCCGCAGCTGGTCGAAGTCCGGCCCCCAGAAGGTCGGCGTCCTCTCGATGTCCACAGCGCCAGAGTCTATTGGGCCGCAGACTGGAGGCCGTGCGATGCCTGGTGACCGGAGCGACGGGGTACATCGGCGGGCGGCTGGCGCCCCGCTTGCTGGAAGAGGGGCACACCGTACGCTGCCTGGCCCGCAAGGCCGGACGGCTGCGGGACGTGCCGTGGGCGTCCCGGGCCGAGATCACCGAGGGTGACCTGCGCAGGCCGGACACGCTGGCCGCCGCGTTCGACGGGGTCGATGTCGCGTACTACCTGGTGCACTCGCTCGGCCAGTCCGGGTTCGAGGCCGCCGACCGGGAGGCGGCCACGCACTTCGCCGAGGCGGCGCGCGCCGCGGGCGTACACCGGATCGTCTACCTGGGCGGGCCGGAGCCGGCGGCGGAGGCGGGCGTCTCCTCCCCCCACCTGCGCTCGCGGGCCGAGGTGGGGCGGATCCTGCTGGCGAGCGGGGTGCCGACGGTGGTGCTGCGGGCCGCGGTGATCATCGGGTCCGGATCGGCCTCGTTCGAGATGCTGCGCTACCTGACCGAGCGGCTGCCGGGCATGGTCGCGCCGCGCTGGGTGCGCAACCAGATCCAACCGATCGCCGTCCGGGACGTGCTGCGTTACCTGGTCGGCTGCGCGACCCTGCCGCCGGAGGTGAACCGGGCCTTCGACATCGGCGGGCCCGATGTGCTGACCTTCCATGACATGATGCAGCGGTACGCCCGGGTGGCCGGGCTGCGCCGGCGGATCATCCTGCCGGTGCGCGCGCTCACCCCGTCCCTCTCCTCGTACTGGGTCGGCTGGGTCACCCCGGTGCCCAGCTCCATCGCCCGGCCGCTGGTGGAGAGCCTGATCCACGAGGCGGTGGCGCGCGAGCAGGACATCGCGGCCTACGTGCCCGACCCGCCGGAAGGGCTGACCGGCTTCGACCAGGCGGTCGCCCTGGCGCTGGCGAAGGTGCGCGACGCGCAGGTCGAGACCCGCTGGTCCACCGCGAGCGGGCCGGACGCGCCGGCCGAACCGCTGCCCACCGACCCGAAGTGGTCCGGCGGCACCGCCTACACCGACGTCCGGGAGCGGACGGTCGATGCTCCGCCGGAGCGGCTGTGGCAGGTGATCGAGGGCGTCGGCGGCGAGCACGGCTGGTACTCGTTCCCGCTGGCCTGGTCGGTGCGCGGCTGGCTGGACCGGCTGATCGGCGGGGTGGGCCTGCGCCGGGGCCGGCGCGACCCGCACCGCCTCCAGGTCGGCGAGGCGCTGGACTTCTGGCGGGTGGAGGAGATCGTCCCCGGCGAACTGCTGCGGCTGCGCGCCGAGATGCGGCTGCCCGGCCGCGCCTGGCTGGAGATGCGGGCGACACCGGCCGGCGACGGCCGGAGCCGGTACCACCAGCGGGCGGTGTTCCTGCCGCGCGGCCTGTCCGGTCACGCGTACTGGGGCGCGGTGGCGCCGTTCCACGCGGTGGTCTTCGGTGGGATGGCCCGCAACATCGCCAAGGGCGCCGAGACCGCCGACCCCGCCCGCCGGTGACCCGGGCCCGCTAGTCGCCGGTCCGGGCGCCGGTGATCTCGTGGGCGGTCACCTCGCTCGGTGGGACGAAGTCGCGCACCGGCTGCCCGCGCAGGGCGAACGACATCAGCTCCGCCACCGCGTCCACCATCCGCGCCTGCACCGTCTTGCCGACCGCGTCCCGCGGGTCGTCCGGGTTGGTGGCGATGGCGGCCACCGCCAGCTGCGGGGTGACGGCGACGACGGTCTCCGTGCCGTACCCCTCCGAGCTGCCGGTCTTCCCGGCGACCGGGCGGCCCAGCTTCTCCCGCAGGCCCTCCGCGGTGCCGCCGTCACAGCCCCGGTACATCGACCGGTCGCCGACCGGGCAGCGCGCCGCGTCCGCCGCCGCCCGGGCCACGTCCCGGTCCACCACCTGGCGGCAGTCCGGCTGGGCGGCGGCGACCGGACGCCCGGCGGCGTCGGTGATCGACACCACCGGCAGCGGCGCGCACCAGCTCCCCTCCGCCGCCACCGTGGCGTACGCGTTCGCCAGGTCCAGCGGCGTGGTCGCCGAGACGCCGAGGGTGAACGGCCCCCACTCGCGGGCCCCGTGCCGGGCCAGCCGGGCGTCGTCCTCGGCCCGGAACACGATGCCGAGCCGCTCGGCCATCTCCACCACCCGGTCGGCGCCGACCCGTTCGGTGAGCCAGGCGAAGTACGTGTTGACCGACCGGCCGAACGCGCTCCACATGGTGTGCCGGCCGTCCATGGACGAGTTGGCGTTACGCGGGCACCAGTACCCGTCGCAGCTCCCCGGGCCGCTCGCCGGGTAGTCGGTGAGGATCCGCTCGGGTGCGTCGTACTCGGTGTCCAGCGGCAGGCCCGACTCCAGCGCGGCCAGCACGGTGAACAGCTTGAAGGTGCTGCCGGCCTGGTAGCCCTGGATCGCCCCGCCGCCGGCAACCAGCTGGTTGACCGTGTTCGGGTGGTTCTTCCACCCGCGCGGGTTGGCCTCCACGCTGTAGTTCCGGTTCACCGCCATGGCCAGCACCCGCCCGGTGCCGGGCTGGACCACCGCGGTCGGCATGGCGTACCGGTCGTCCGTCGCGTAGATCCGCCGCACCTGCTCCATCGCGGTCCGCTGCACCGCCGGGTTGAGCGACGCCACGATCGAGTACCCGCCCCGCCGCAGGGCGAGCTGCCGCTCGTCGACCGTCGACCCGAACGCCTCCTGCGAGTTCCACCAGCGCGTGAACCAGTCGCAGAAGTAGCCCCAGTCCTGGTGCGCCTCGGGCACCGCCGTGCAGTCGTTCGGCGTCTCGCTGGTGCGCAGGGCGAGCGGCTGGGCCTTCGCGGCGGCGGCCTGGGCGGCCGGGACCTGGCCGGACTCCACCATCTGGTCCAGCACGTACCCCCGGCGCCGCAGCGCGGCGTCCGCGTCGCCGTTGATCGGGTCGTCGCTGTGCGGCGAACGGAGCAGCCCGGCCAGCAACGCCGACTCGGCCAGCGTCAGGTCGGCCGGCGACTTGGAGAAGTAGCGCTTGCTCGCCGCCGCCACCCCGTACGCCCCGGCGCCGAAGTACGCGATGTTGAGGTAGCGGGAGAGGATCTCGTCCTTGCTCAGCTCGCGTTCCAGGGCGAGCGCGTACCGCATCTCCTGGACCTTGCGGGTGGTGCTCACCTCCGTGGCCGCGCGGCGCTGACGCTCGGTCAACCGCGGGTCGTTGGAGAGCACGTTACGGACGTACTGCATGGTCAGGGTCGAGGCGCCCTGCCGCGTCGTGCCGCCGCTCCGGTTGACGGTGAACGCCCGGACGACGCCGCGCAGGTCCACCCCGCTGTGCTCGTGGAAGCGCACGTCCTCGGCGGCGACGATCGCCTGGCGCATGACCGGGGCCACCTCCGCCAGCGGCACGTCCACCCGGTCCTCCTGGTAGAAGGAGGTGATCAGGGTGGTGCCGTCGGCGGCGTACAGGTTGGACCGCTGCGCGCTCGGCGGCGTCCGCAGCGTGTTGGGCAGCTCCGAGTAGGGCGCGGCGAGCGCCGAGAACCCCACTCCGAACACCAGCGCGGCCGGTAGGGCCGCCGCCGCGAGCACGAGGCCGGCCAGGACGCCGGCCAGCAGGATGGTCAGGAGCTTGTCGAGGTGTGCCCGGGTCATCAGCTCTCCCCGCAGGAGCCGTCAGGACCCACACAGAATGACCTGAATGCGCCTCTTGTCCGCATCGTTCGGCGGACGGGTAACCCGGGTGGGTTACGGGAGCAACGCCGCCGCCAACGGGTGGACGGTCTCCTCGATCTCGTCGGCGACCCGGCTGAAGCACTGGTCGCCACGACCCCACGGGTCGTCGAGGTCGTCGGTGGTCAGCGGGGTGGCGCCCGCCCGGGCGGCGTGGACCGCCTCGACCAGAGCCACGCCCCGCGCGTACACGGCGTCCGGGGTCACGTCGGCCGCCGGCAGGCCGGCCGGATCCGACGCGGCGAGCAGGCGGCCGAACTCGCCCAGCACGAAGGTGCGCGCCGACGCGTCCGGGCGCAGCGCCACCACGTACTCCTGCTGGTCGGCCGTCGCGGTGAGCACGAGGTCGGCGGCGTCGATGTGGTCGGAGCGGAGCTTGCGCGCGGCGAAACCCTCGGCGCTGCCGCCGCGGGCGGCGACCTGCCGGGCGGCCGGCGGGTTCATCTCCTCGCCGGCGTGCCAGCCGCCGGTGCCGGCGCTGTGGCTGTGCAGCAGGTCGTCCGCGCGGCCCGGGTCCGCCCCGCGCCGCTCCAGCCGCTCCCGGACGGCCAGGGTCAACAGCCGCTCCGCCATCGGCGAGCGGCAGATGTTGCCCATGCACACGTGCAGCACGGTGAACGGAGGCACTCAGGCCACCCGGCTCTCGGCGATGTCCGGCACCACGTCGCGCAGCTTCTCCAGCCCGATGGCGCCCGCGCGGACCAACTGGGGCACCTCGCCGGTGAGATCCACGATCGTGCTCGGCACCGGGTCGACCGCGGGCCCGGCCTCCAGGTAGGCACGCACCGAGTAGGCGAGCTGGTCCCGTGCCGCCTCGGCCGTCGTCGCGGCGGCCAGGCCGGCCTTGTTGGCCGAAGCGACCGCCATCGGGCCGGTCTCCCGGAGCACCTCCAGCGCCACCGGATGCAGGGGCATCCGCACCGCGACCGTGCCCGAGGTCTCCCCCAGGTCCCACCGAAGGCTGGGCGAGTGCTCGACCACGATGGTCAGCGGGCCCGGCCAGAACGCCTCGACCAGGTCCCGGGCCGCCCGCGGCAGGGAGAAGACCAGGCCGTCCAGCGTGTGCCGGGAACCGATCAGCACCGGCGGCGGGGCCGGCCGGCCACCCTTCGCGTCGAGCAGGGCCTTGACCGCGTACGGCGTGAACGCGTCCGCGCCGATCCCGTAGACCGTGTCGGTCGGCAGCACGACCAGCTCGCCGTTCTTGACCGCCTCGATGGCCGCAGCGATGCCGCGGTCCCGGTCGGCGGGCGACCGGCAGTCGTAGAGCATCACGAGGATGCAGTCTGCCACGCCGGGCCAGCGGCGGCGTGCGGGCCGTCCGCACGCCGGGACGCGGTGGCGAAGCGGGGCCGGCCGGCGAGATCGGCGTGATCGGCGATCGAGGCGTACCGGCCGGCCCCGGCGAGCAGCCGGGGCACCGCCTCGCCGTGCGTGTCGTCGTGCTCGATCCCGAGCACGCCGCCGGGACGCAGCAGCACCGCCGCCCGGGCCACCACCGGCCGGATCACCGCCAGGCCGTCGCCGCCGCCGAACACGGCGTTCGCCGGGTCGTGCCGACCCACCTCGGGCGGCACGACGACGTCCGCCGGCACGTACGGCGGGTTGCAGAGCAGCACGTCCACCCGGCCCGCCAGGTCGGCGAGGAGGTCCGGCGCGGTGACGTCGGCCGCCACCACCTCGATCGGCCGGTCCCCCGCTGCGGCCCGGTCCGCCGCGTTGCGCCGCAGCCAGGACAGCGCCCCCGATGCCCCCTCCACCGCCACCACACGCGCCGCCGGCACCTCCTGCGCGACCGCGAGGGCGATCGCGCCGGACCCGCTGCACAGGTCCACGACCAGCGGCTCCGGGATCCGTCGCGCCTGGTCGACGCCCCAACCGGCGAGCAGTTCCGTCTCCGGCCGGGGCACGAAGACGCCCGGCCCGACCGCCAGCTCCAGGTGCCGGAACCCGGCGGTGCCGGTGAGGTGCTGCAACGGCTCCCGGTCGGCCCGCCGGGCCACCAGCGCGTCGAACCGGTCGCGCTGGGCCCGGCTGAAACCGTCGGCCAGCGCCAGCCGCCCCCGCGACACCCCCAGCACGTACGCGGCCAGCAGCTCGGCCTCGGCGCGCGCACCCTCGACACCGGCGTCGGCGAGTATGCGGGCCGCCCGCGCCACCGCCACGGTGGGGCGCTCCCGGTTCGTCCCTTCGGACGGCTGTTGCGGCAGGGTGCTCACGAGATAATCATGAAGCGTCGCGGAGCCCACCACGAGCTGGTGCGGCCAGGCGCACACCGACGGGAGGTCAGGCGTGGGTTGGCTCGACCGGGTCGGCGACCAGGTTGACGCCCTGACCCGGGCACGGGCGCTGCAGGAGTCGAGTCGTTCCGCCGAGGCGTACACCGTCCTCGACCAGGTGCTCGCCACCACCGCCGACCCGTACGCCCGGGCCGACGCGCTGGTGCAGCGCCTCTCCGCGGTGCTCAACCTGGGCCGCACGGCCGAGTACACGAGGGCCATCGAGAAGGCCACCACCGCCGTCCGCGATCTCGCGGAGCCGTACCTGCACGGGCACCTGAACGCGCTCGCCGCGCTCGCCGCTCACCACCAGGGCGCGCTGGACCGCTGCGTCACCCACCTGGTGCGGGCCGCCCGCGCACTGGGTTCCGTGGAGGACCCGGACCGGGACACCGCGTGGGGCTGGCACGACCTGGCGATGGCCTACTCCTACCTGAGTTTCCACGGGTACGCCCTCGGCGCGATCGAGCGCGCGCGCCAGCTCGGGCTCGCCGCCGGCATCCCGGAGGAGACGTTCGCCGCCCCCGGCATCCGGCTGCGCAACGCCGTCGCGCTGGACCACCACGGCGACAGCGACGGCTGCCTGCGGGTGCTCCGGGACGTGGCCGGTGACCTGGAGCGCTTCCTGCGGGCGGGACGGGCCGGCCGGCTGCGCCCGAGCAGCCTCGCCGCGTACGGCTACGCGGCCGCACGCCGGGCGTCCCTGGGCGACCGGCTGGAGGTCGAGACGGACGCGGCCCCCGCCCGGCTGCTCGGCCACGGCGGTGACAGTTCCCGGGCCCGGGACATGCGCCAGCTCGGGCAGGTGTGCCTGGCCATCGCCGTGGGACGCCCGATCGAGGCGGTCACCCGGCTGGACGGCGTCCAGGTCTCCACGGAGACGCTGGGCGCGGCCGAGCCGGCCCGGCTGCGCAGCATCGCCCTCGGCCGCGCCGGCGACCACGCGGCCGCGCACCGGGCCGACCGGCTGGCCTTCCGGCTCGCCGCGCAACGCAACGACCGCCTCCGGGACGTCTACATCGACGGCATCGCCGCCCGCATCGACCACGAGGACCTGCGCCGCGAGGCGGCCCGCTTCGAGGGCGAGGCGCTGTCCGACCCGCTGACCGGCCTGCCGAACCGGCGCCGGTTGGAGCGGTACATCGCCGCCGTGGTCGCCCGGGGCGAGCGGGTGGTGATCGGCGTGTGCGACCTGGACGGCTTCAAGGCGGTGAACACCCGGCACGGGCACCACTCCGGCGACCTGGTCCTGCAACGCGTCGCCGGGGTGGTCAACCGGGTGATGCGCCGGGGCGACTTCGTGGCCCGCTACGGCGGGGACGAGTTCGTCGTGGTGCTGTCCGGCGCGGGCATGGCCGAGGCGGCCGACGTGGCCCGCCGCATCGAGAGCGCCGTCCGGGCGGAGGACTGGGAGTCGCTGGTCCCCGGCACGCCGGTCGGGGTCAGCATCGGCTTCGCCGAGGTGAACGCCACCGGGCCGGGCCCGCACGACGCCCTCGGCGCCGCCTTCGAGGCCGCCGACCGGGCGATGCTGATCGCGAAGAGCCGCCCCCGCGCGTCCTGACCGCCCCGCGCGTCCTGACCGCCCCGCGCGTCCTGACCGCCCCGCGCGTCCTGACCGCCCCGCGCGCCGCTGACCGCCCCGCGCGCCGCGGCGGTCAGCGGCGGGACAGCTCGGCGTCGCCCGCGAGGCGGGCGGCCCGGTCGGCCTCGGCGAGCGCGTCCAGCACGCCGTCGAGGTCCCCGGCGAGCGCCAGGTCCAGGTTGTACGCGGTGTAGCCGATCCGGTGGTCGGTGATCCGGTTCTGCGGGAAGTTGTACGTGCGGATCCGCTCGGAGCGGTCCACCGTCCGCACCTGCGCCTTGCGGGCGTCCGAGGCGGCCGCGTCGGCCTGCTCCTGGGCCGCCGCCAGCAGCCGGGCGCGCAGGATCCGCATCGCCTGCTCACGGTTCTGCAGCTGGGACTTCTCGTTCTGGCAGGAGACCACGATGCCGGTCGGCAGGTGGGTGATCCGCACCGCCGAGTCCGTGGTGTTCACCGACTGGCCGCCGGGGCCCGACGAGCGGAACACGTCGATCCGCAGGTCGTTCGGGTCGATCGTGACGTCGACGTCCTCGGCCTCCGGCAGCACCAGCACGCCGGCCGCGCTGGTGTGGATGCGGCCCTGCGACTCGGTGACCGGCACCCGCTGCACGCGGTGCACGCCACCCTCCCACTTGAGCCGGGACCACACGCCGTTGCCGCCCTCCGGCACGCCCTTGGTCTTGATGGCCAGCGAGACGTCCTTGACCCCGCCCAGGTCCGAGTCCTGCGCGTCGATCACCTCGACGAGCCAGCCGCGGCGCTCCGCGTACCGGGTGTACATCCGCAGCAGGTCGCCCGCGAAGAGGGCGGACTCCTCACCGCCCTCCCCCGCCTTGATCTCGACGATCACGTCCTTGGCGTCGTGCGGGTCGCGCGGGATGAGCAGCTCGGCGAGCCGCTCCTCCAGCGCCGGCAGCGTCGCCGCGATGGCCTCCGCCTCGGCGGCGAAGGCCGCGTCCTCGGCGGCCAGCTCCTTCGCCGCCGTCAGGTCCGCCCGGGCCTGCTCCAGCTCGGCGGCGGCCTTGTGCAGCGGCACCAGCTCCGCGTACCGGCGGCCGACCCGGCGGGCCGTGTTCTGGTCGGCGTGGATGGCCGGGTCGGCCAGCCGCTTCTCCAGCTCGGCGTACTCGTCGAGGAGGGCGGCCAGACGCTCGCTGCTCATGGGCGGTGCTCCTTCGACGACGGCGCTGGACGGTTGATGCCCCGACAGCGGGCGGGTGGCGGCCCCGGGCGGGCGGCGGCGCCCCAGGGGGTCGGAATACGGACGACGCCCGCGTCCGGCGGGAAACCGGACGCGGGCGCCGAACGGAAGGTTACTTGCCCTTCTTGGCCTGAACCTTGGCGTACTTCTGCTGGAACTTCGCCACCCGGCCGGCGGTGTCCAGGACGCGCTGCTTGCCCGTGTAGAACGGGTGGCAGGCGCTGCACGTCTCGACGTGGATGGTGCCGCCCTTGGCGGTGCTACGGGTGGTGAAAGTGTTGCCGCAGGAGCAGGTGACGTCGGTGGTCACGTACTCCGGGTGGATGTTGGACTTCATGTCGCCTCGGTCCTCTCGTCGGTGGTCGCCGGGTCGCCCCCGTCACGTGCTCCGACGGTGCAGGGCGTGAACCGGTACCGGTGGCCGATTGACCAGTGTGCCATGGGCGTACGCCGACCCGGCAATCGGGCCGCACAACGGGTCCGGCATCGACAACGTACGCCCGTCCTCCCGCATTCCCGGCCCGCGGCCGGGCATTCACCGGGACACGGCCGACCCCGACGGACGACACGGAGTGACCGATGGCCCGCCTGATCGCCACGCGGGGGCTCCCCGCCTCCGGCAAGACCACGTTCGCCCGGAAACTGCAGCCGTCCGTGGTCCGGGTGAACCGGGACGACCTGCGCCGGATGCTGCACGGCGAGCGGTTGTTCACCCAGCGGGCCGAGTGGCAGGTGACGCTCGTGCAGCGGGCCCAGGTGGAGGCGCTGCTGCGCTCCGGGGCGGACGTCTGCGTGGACGACACCAACCTTCGGTCGCGGACCCTGCGGGACTGGGCCGACCTGGCCGCCCGGTACGGCGCGGAGTTCGAGGTGCACGACTTCACCGACGTGCCGCTGGAGGAGTGCCTGCGTCGCGACGCCACCCGGCCGGAGGCCGACCGCGTCGGCGAGGCGGCGATCCGCCGCCTGCACGAGCGCTACCTGGAAGGGCGACCGCTGCCGTTACCGGTGCCCACGGCACGGGCGGGGCGGCCGGCGCAGGTGCACCCTCCGTCCGACGAGCCGCCCGAGATCGTCCTGGTCGACATCGACGGGACCGTCGCGTTGAACGTCTCCCGCAGTCCGTACGACATGACCCGGGTCGGCGAGGACGAGCCGAACCCGGCGGTGATCTCGGCGGTCCGGGCGATGCACGCCGCCGGATACGGCGTCATCTTCTGCTCGGGCCGGGACGCGTCGGCCCGCGCCACCACGGAGGCGTGGCTGGACCGGCACGTCGAGGTCCCCTACCTGGCGCTGCACCTGCGGGCGGTCGGCGACTCGCGGAAGGACTCGATCGTCAAGCGGGAGATCTACGAGCGCGAGGTCAAGGGCCGGTACCGCGTCGTCGGCGTCTTCGACGACCGGATGCAGGTGGTGCGGATGTGGCGTGAGCTGGGCCTGACCGTCTTCCAAGTCGCCGACGGCGACTTCTGAGGGGTAAGGAAAGGCCCCTTGTTAACGCCTCCGGTAGAGCAGGGGTCCCCTGTTGACACCTGAGGGCCCGCACCGGGTTCGGTGCGGGCCCTCGGGGTGTGGTGTTAATAAGGGGCCCTTCCTCTGCATGAGGCGTTGATAGGGGCCCTTCCTTTCGCCTCAGGCGGCGGGTGCCTCGGCTGCGGCGGTGAGGGCGACGGTTGCCTCGGCGCGGACGCCGTTGACCTCGACGGCGAGTTTCACCGAGGCGCCCGGGCGCAGCGCGGTGAGCCGGCCGGTGGCCGGGTCGAACCGGGCCACGTGCCAGGGCCGGAGCCCGAGCAGCGAGCCGACGTGCACGTTCGGCGACGCCGACCAGTCCGCGCTGACCGGGGCGGCCACCGGCACCGTACGGCCGCCGGGCTGGGTCACCGTCGCGGTGACGGTCGCCGGGGCGCCGACCGGGACGGTCGGCGGGGCGGTCACCGTGACCTGGTCGGCGTGGGCGTGGAACTCCGCGTCGACCCAGCGTGGGCCCTCGGCGAGCGGGTTCCGCCGGGCCCGGTCGGCCTCCGCCGGGGTCACCGGGTCCACGCCGTACTCGCTCCAGCCGGTGAAGCCGCCCTGGTCGGCCGGGCTGGACGGGTTCTTCCCCGAGTTGCCGTTGACGACGTACGGCACCCCGTCCACCCGGTCGGCGTGGAACGTGCCGACGTGGGCGCCGACGAAGAGCGCCCCCTTGCCGGTCCGGTGCTGGAAGTCGGCCAGCCACTGCTCCAGCAGGGCCGCCTCCTTGCGGTCACCGAGCTGGCTCGCCTTGACCGGGCTGGGGTCGCGGGGCGGGTGGTGGTGCAGCACGACCACCGAGCCGACGGTGGGATCCTTGGCGGCCGAGTCCAGCGCCTCGCGGAGCATCCGCACCTGCTCGAATCCGCCGCCGCGCAGGGTGCCGGTGGACGAGTTGAGGGTGACGAAGCGGGTTCCCTTGTGGTCGAAGACCCGCTCGGTGGCGCCGAACACCGCCCGGAAGTTGTCGATCGGCGCGCCCATGATCTCGTGGTTGCCGGGGACGTAGTGGTAGGGCACCTCCCCGCCGAGTTCCTCGTCGAACAGCCGCTTCGCGAGGGCGAAGTCCGCCGGGTACGCGGTGTCCACGAAGTCGCCGTTGACCAGCACGAAGTCCGGCTTGGCGGCCTTGACCTCGCGGAGCGTACGGCGGGCCTGGGCGACCAGGTCGCTGTCCGGGTTCGCCGCGACGAACTGGGCGTCGGAGAGCACCGCGAACCGCCAGGGCGCCCCGTCCACGGTGCCCTCGCGGACGACCACCCGGTCGGTCCGCGGCGCCTCGGCCGGCACGTCGACCGTCGGCGGCACCTTCGCCACCAGGTCGTCGATGACGACCTCGCTGCGGTACTGCGCGTCCGCCCGGGTCTCGGCGACGTAGAAGCGGCGGACCCGCAGCGGGTACTGCACACCGGAGGGCACGGTGAACTCGACGTACCGCCAGCCCGTCCAGGTCACCAGCGGCCCCCGCAGCACGTGCTGCGTGTTCTGCGCGTCGTGCAGGTGCAGGCTCGGCCACTCCCCGGTGCCGTTGCCGTGGATCCACATGCCGAACGCCTGCGGCTGACCGGGCACCTCGATCCAGGTGGGCGGGTCGGCGTACGCGGCCCGGGTGCCGGTGGACTGGCTGAAGTCGTACGTCATCCGCAGGCCGGTGCCGGTGCGGCCCGGCGCCGGCGCGACGGAGCCGCTGGCCCGGGCCTGGCTGAACCGCCACGACGCGGCGTCGTCGAAGGTGGCCACCGGCACGTCGTCGAGCCCGACGGTGACGGGGACGACCGTGGTGCTGCGCCCGACGCGGACGGTGACCAGCGCGGAGCCGGTGTCCCGCAGCGCCGTCACCGTCAGGTTGCCGTCGGCGGTCGGCGTGATGCGCAGCAGGTCCCGGTCGTAGTCGAGGGTCAGGTCGGCGGGCTCGATCGGCGCGGTGTTGCCCTCGGCGTCGTAGCCGACCACACCGAGGAGGGCCGTTCCGTCGGTGCCGTCCAGGCCGACCCGGTCCACGGTGGAGTCGATCCGGCTCAGCGGCCCGAGCACGGTGAGGTCGAGGGTGCCTCGCGCGCCGCCCCGCGACGCCGTGACGGTGACCTGGCCGGGCAGGCCGGCCCGGAACACGCCGTCGTTCACCTTCCCGTGCCCGGCCGGGTTGGCCCGCCAGGTCGGCTCGCCGGCCGCCGGCCCGTACGTCTCGTCGTGCCCGGCGGCGGTGATCCGGCGGGTCAGGCCGGGGAAGACCCGGTCGGGCCGGCCACCGCGCACGGGCGAGACGCCCGGCGCGCTGGTGGGGTCGCTCGCGGTCTCCAGCCAGTACCCGGCAAGCCGGCCGCTGCCCTGCGGGGCGTAGAGGGCGAGGCCGTTGGGGACGGCGCGCTCGGTGCCGTCGGACGGGCTGTTCTCCACCTGCACGCCGGCCGCGCCCGGTTCGCGGGCGAGCAGCGTCGAGGAGCCGCCGCCGTCGAGGTTCAGCGCGTGGTGGGCGCCGAGTTCGGCCATCATCCGGCCCATCTCGGTCTGGGTGACGCCGCGGCTGTCGACCTGCCGCCCGTCCACCGTCAGCATGATCATCTTTTGGCCGTCGGCGGAGAAGCCGACCGCGGTCCGCGGCGCCAGCGTGGGGTCGGCGATGCTCTGCACCACGCCGTCGCGGACCAGCACGTTGCCGCCGCCGACCGCCGCGTGCAGGGTGCCGCCGTCGGCGGGCCTCGGCCGGTAGGCGACGGTCACCGGGTCGCCAGGGCGCAGCCCGGCGAGGGCGTCGGCGCCGGCGTCCCGGCCGAGCAGCACGGTGGTGCCGGCGGGGATCGGGCCGCTGCCGGCCGTGGTGGCGACGCTGGTCACGCGACCGTCGACCACCGCGACCTCGGTGACGCGGGTGGCGCCCGCCACGGGACGTTCCCGGGTGTACGACCCCCAGAGCGCGGTGAACACGCCGATCCCGTTCGCCTGGACCATGTTGTTGAACTGGGTCAGTGGCACCGGACCGGTGGGCAGCGTCGCGGTGCCCTCGAAGTGCACCTCGACGACGCGGCCGAGCCCCTCGGTGGTGACGGCGACCGCGTTGCGGTGCCCGGCGACGGCGGACTGGACGAGCTGGCCGTCCTGGATGCCGACGCCCTGGGCGGCGCCCGAGTTGTTGATGTCGAAGAAGTCGCCGTTCACGGCGGCCACGGCGCGGGTGCGGTCGGCCGCAGCGCGCAGGGGCTCCGCTTTGCTGACCACGCCGGAGTTGACGTAGTCGACGGTGACACGGCCGGACAGGTCGGCGGTGAGCGCGTCGGCGCGCAGCCAGCCGTCGGCGTCGTACCGGTCGACGGAGGTGAGGTCGAGGCCCGGCGCCACCGGGCGGGTGGTCTTCGTGGTCTCCAGGCCTCCGGCCGGCTCGACGCCGGTCGTGGTCCGGGCCGCGCGGGTGGCCCCCGCCGGGTCCGCCGCCAGCGTGACCGCGCCTGCGGGGTGGGACGAGGCGCGGGGTGCGTCCTCGGCGGCCGTGGCGGACAGGGTGTTGGCGGGCGCGGCCACCGCGGCGGCGGGGACCGGGACGGCGGTGGCCGTGGTGAGCAGCGGCGTCAGCAGCAGGACGCCGGCGAGCCGGGTGGATCGTCTGCGGGTACGCATGGACCACAGTCAACCCGACGATGAACAGAAGTTTCAATACCGGACAGCTGAAGCGAAGGAAAACTTCGTCACCGGCGGCTCGGGCGCCCGTCCGCGCGGGTGGACCGACAGCGAGGGGGCGCGGCCGACTGGCCGCGCCCCCTCGTCTCATCTCGCCCCGGGAGGGAGGGTCACTCCCCCGGCGTCGACTTCGCGATCTGCATCAGGAACTCGATGTTCGTACGCGACTGCTTCAGCCGGTCCAGCAGGAGGTCGAGCGCCGCCTGCGAGTCCAGCGAGTGCAGCACCTTCCGGAGCTTGTGGACGATGGCCAGCTCCTCCGGCGCGAGCAGGATCTCCTCCTTGCGCGTGCCGGACGGGTGGATGTCGATGGCCGGGAAGGTCCGCTTGTCGGCGATCTTCCGGTCCAGCTTCAGCTCCGCGTTACCGGTGCCCTTGAACTCCTCGAAGATGACCGTGTCCGCCATCGAACCGGTCTCCACCAGCGCGGTGGCGAGGATGGTCAGCGAGCCGCCGTTCTCGATGTTGCGGGCCGCACCCAGGAACCGCTTCGGCGGGTACAGCGCGGTCGAGTCGATACCACCCGACATGATCCGGCCGCTGGCCGGCGCCGCCAGGTTGTACGATCGGCCGAGCCGGGTCACCGAGTCGAGCAGGACGACCACGTCGTGGCCCAGCTCGACCAGGCGCTTCGCCCGCTCGATCGCCAGCTCCGCGACGGTGGTGTGGTCCTGCGGCGGACGGTCGAACGTCGCCGCGATGACCTCGCCCTTCACCGACCGCTGCATGTCGGTGACCTCTTCGGGCCGCTCGTCCACCAGCACCACCATCAGGTGGCACTCCGGGTTGTTGCGGGTGATCGCGTTCGCGATCGCCTGGAGCACCATCGTCTTACCGGCCTTCGGCGGCGAGACGATGAGCGCCCGCTGGCCCTTGCCGATCGGCATGACCAGGTCGATCACCCGGGTGGTGAGGATGTGCGGCTCGGTCTCCAGGCGCAGCCGATCCTGCGGGTAGAGCGGGGTCAGCTTGTAGAACTCCGGCCGGCGCTTCGCCTCCTCCGGCTCCATCCCGTTGATGGTGTCCAGCCGGACGAGCGGGTTGTACTTGTCGCGCCGCTGCTCGCCGTCGCGCGCCGCACGCACCGCACCGGTGATCGCGTCGCCGCGCCGCAGACCGTACTTCTTGATCTGGGACATGGAGACGTAGACGTCGTTCGGGCCGGCCAGGTAGCCGGTGGTCCGGACGAAGGCGTAGTTGTCGAGCACGTCGATGATGCCGGCCACCGGAACGAGCACGTCGTCCTCGCTGACCTGCGGCTCGCGGCCGCCGTCGCCGCCCTCGGCCCGCTCACCACGGCCCCGCCGACGGTCCCGGAAACGGCTGCGCCGGCCGCGCCGGCCGCCGCCCTCGCCGTCGTCGTCGCCGTCGCCGTCGCGCTCGGCGCGCTGGCCCCGGTCACCGTTGCGGTCGCCGCGCTCGTTGCGGTCGCCGCGGTCAGCACGCTCGGCCCGCTCGTTACGGTCACCGCGCTCGCCGCGCTCGGCCCGCTCGTTACGGTCACCGCGATCGGCCCGCTCACCGCGCTCGGCCCGCTCACCGCGCTCACCGCGCTCGGCCCGCTCGTTACGGTCACCGCGCTCGGCGCCGCGCTCGGCGCCGCGCTCGGCACCGCGCTCGGCCCGCTCACGGCCGCCACGGCCCTCGCCCCGCTCGCCGGCCTCAGCCTCCTCGGGCCGGGTCTCGGCCCGCGTCTCGCCGGCCTCGCCGCCCCGGGCCTCGCTGGCCCCGCGGCCGCGCCGGCCGCGGGTGCGACCGGTCGTCTCGGCGGGCGCCGACTCGGCCGGCTGCTCCGCCCGCCGCTCAGCCGCCTCCGGCCGCTCGGCCGGCTCACGGACCTCGGCGTGGACCTCCTCCCGGGCAGGGGCGGCCGCAGCCGCCACCTCGGCCCGCGGTCGAGGGGTTCCGGTGGCGGCCCCGCCGCCCTGGCGCTCGGAGATCGCGCTGATCAGCTCGCCCTTGCGCATGCGAGCCGTGCCCGAGATGCCGAGCGACGCGGCCAGGCTCTGGAGCTCCGGCAGCAGCATCGCCGACAGGCCGGTGCCACTGCGTCGCCGACGGGTCGGAGCAGCGGACGTGGCATCAGCGACGTTGGAAACATCCGACGTCACGTCGGTGGTGTCGCTCAATGGATTCCTTCCCTCGATAGGCCGGGACTGCCCGGGTCGACATGCAGGTGGCCGGGCGGCCTCGGTGCACCCGCCTCGCAAGGACGCGTCGCGGGAGTCTGTGACACAGCAGCCGGTCGCTTTCCCGACTCACCGTCGTGGTGGGCGGGATCCGCCGTCTGCGGCGACCTGTGAAGACTGCGGTGCGGCGTGGGCCTAGGCAGGGGTGACGGGCTGACCGCCGAAAGCTTCGGGGGTGCGCCGACCCGCAGGAAGATCGCATGCTTCGCGGCTGTGCTAAGTCTAGAGCGTAATCAACTCTTCCGACCTGCGGCAACAGGGTCCCGCTCCGCGTGTCCCAGTCTACCCCGGACGACCCGGGCGCCGTGTGCCTCTATCGGCAACCGCCAGACCTGCCAATCTGTTCCCGGATGCAGGTCGGCGGGCGGCTCGGACAACGCCAGCACGGTCGGCCCCGCACCGGAGACCACAGCCGCCACACCAGCCCCACGCAGCTCATTCACCAGTGCAGCCGTCTCCGGCATGCCCTCGGCCCGGTAGCCCTGGTGCAGCCGGTCGACCGTGGCCGGCAGCAACAGCTCCGGCGCCGCGGTGAGAGCGTGCACGAGCAACGCGGCCCGGCCCGCGGTCAACGCCGCGTCGCCGTGCGGCACCGTCGGCGGCAGCGCGGCCCGCGCCGCGGCCGTGAGCCCACGCCCGGCCGGCACGAAGACCGTCGGCCGGACGCCGTCGGCGACGGGCAGCGACACCGCCCGGGCACCGGCCGGCTCCGTCCACGCCACGGTGAACCCGCCGAGCAGGCAGGGCGCCACATTGTCCGGATGGCCCTCGATCCGGGCGGCGAGCCGGAGCACCGCCGCGTCGTCCATCCGGCGGCCCCCGTCGACCACCAGCCCCCGGGCCAGCAGCACACCCGCGACGATCGCCGCCGACGAGGAGCCGAGCCCGCGTGCCTGCGGGATGCGGTTGACGCACTCCACCGACAGCCCCGGTGGCTGGCCACCGAGCTCGTCGAAGGCGGCCCGCATGGCGCTCACCACCAGGTGCCGCTCGTCGTCGGGCAGGTCGCCGGCCCCCTCACCGGTCACGCTCACGGTGACACCGTCGGTGGTGACCTCGGCGGCGACGTCGTCGTGCAGCGCCAGCGCCAACCCCAGGGCGTCGAACCCGGGCCCGAGGTTGGCACTGGTGGCGGGGACCCGCACCCGGACCGGGTCGGGCGTGAAAATTGTGGGCACGGGCTCATGCTAGGGCCGGGCACCGACGTCCCGGATCTCTGCCCGCACCGTGGGACCGGCCGGAACGGCGCCTACCGCGCGACCGACGGATCCGGCTCGGGGACCGGGTCGGTGAGGGAGAGCTTCCGGGTGGCGATCCGCCAGCCGACCGCGTAGACCAGGGTGACCAGGCCGCAGCCGGCCAGCACCACGCGCTCGTCGACGATGTCGACCACGGACGCCACCACCAGCTGGCTCACCGAGATGGCCAGCGTCGCCAGCATCATGTCGGTGGCGAAGACCCGGCCCCGCAGCCGGTCCGGCACCTCGCCCTGGAGGGCGAAGTTCGACATCACCCAGTTGCTGCCGCCCGCGAAATGCGCCACGAAGACCAGCGCGAGCACCAGCGGGAACCAGTCGACGACCGAGGTGCCGAGATAGGCCAGCCCGTAGAGCGACATGGACAACGCCAGGCCGGGCAGCAGCCAGGCCCGGTTGCCCAACACCCGCCGCATCAGGATCGGGCCCACCAGCGCCCCGGCGCCGCGTACCGCGAAGAGCAGGCCGGCGCCGGCCGCGCCCGCGCCGTAGACGCCGGCCAGCAGCGGGAACACCGTCAGCACCCCGTTGCCGAGACCGACCGCGGACTTCACCGTCACCAGAGCCAGTACCCGGGGCCGGTGCCCGATGTAGCCGAGCGCCTCGCGGACGGCCACCCAGGTCTGCTGCACCGGCCGGTCCCGGTCCCGGGGCGCCTGCAACGGCCGGCGGATCCGCGTCGCCAGGCCCGCCGCCAGGGCCAGGCCGCCCACCCCGACCCAGAAGCAGGCGTACGGGCCGACGGCGCTGCTCAGCACACCGCCGAGCGACGCGCCGACGATCGTCATCGTGCCCCAGGCGGAGCCCGCGACCGCGTTGCCGGCGGCCAGCTCGTCGGCGTCGAGCACGTTCGGCAGGGCGGCCTGGGCGGCCGGTGAGTAGAAGGCCTTGGCGACCGCCACCACGCCGATGCCGACCATCGCCAGCCACGCCGTGCCGGCGCTGCGTACGCCCAACAGCAGCAGCACGCCGAGCAGGGCGGCGATGTTGGCCCCGATCATGATCTTGCGGCGGTCGAAGCGGTCGGCCACCGTCCCGGTGTACGGCAGCAGCAGCGCCACGATGCCGGTGTCCACGGCGAGGACCAGTGCCCCCCACACCCCGCTGCCGGTCAGCGACGGCAGGAGCACCAGCAGCGGCACCATGACGAACCAGTCGGCGCCGAAGACCACCAGCTCGGCCAGGAAGAGGTTGCGGAAGTTCCGGTTGCGGCGCAGGACCGAGAGGATGGACGGCACGACCGCACCCTACCCAGCCGGCGCCTCACGTTCCGTCGGTGCGCGGACAGCACGCAGACCTGGATCGCCACGCCGTGGTTCCGGACCGGTTGTCCGCAGGTCGCGGTGGCCTGCCGCCGGTCGGCCACCGCCCACCGGGGGCCGGGCGCCCCCGACCCGGAGTCGGTCAACGCGGCTCCGCCGGGGCCCGGAGACGGCGGACGCCCCCGACCGTTGGTCGGGGGCGTCCGAGGCGAGCAGCCCTACTCGGTCGGCGGCAGCGGCGACGTGCGGCTCTTGGGCAGCCGCAGCACCTCGAACTGGTCGGTGCCGTCGACCAGCGCCGCCGAGGGAGCCGGCCGCCCCGTGGACGCGCTGCCCGACCCGGCGGCCGACGCGGCGGTCCCGGCGCCCGACCCGGTCCTCCCGGCGCCGGTCGCAGCCGGCTCCGGCTCGGCGGTCGGCTCGTCCCGCGCCGACCCGGCGTCCGTGGACGGGCCGGCCGGAGACCCGGGCACCACCCCGCGTCGGCGGTCGCGGCGGGCCCGGAGCGACTCCTTCGTGTGCTCCACCATCGCGTACAGGGTCGGCACCAGGACCAGGGTGAGCAGCGTCGAGCTGAGCAGACCGCCGATCACCACGATCGCCAGCGGCTTCGAGATGAAACCGCCCTCACCGGTGAGGCCCAACCCCATCGGCAGCAGCGCGAAGATCGTGGCGACGGCGGTCATCAGGATCGGCCGCAACCTGCGGCGACCGCCCTCGACGACCGCCTCCCGGACGCCCATGCCCTGCGCCCGGTACTGGTTGATCAGGTCGAGCAGCACGATCGCGTTGGTCACCACGATGCCGACGAGCATGAGCACGCCGATCAGCGCGGGAACCCCCAGCGGGGTGCCGGTGGCCAGCAGCAGGCCGATCGCCCCGGTCGCCGCGAACGGAACGGAGACCAGCAGGATCAGCGCCTGGGTCAGGCTCCGGAACGTCGCCACCATGATCAGGAAGACGATCGCGATGGCGGCCAGCACCGCTAGGCCCAGGTCGGCGAAGGCCTCCTCCTGGTCCGCGCTGACCCCGCCGATCGCGAAGGTCGCCCCCGGCACGTCGATCGCGTCCAGCTTCTTCTGCAGGTCCTGACTGATCCCTCCGAGGTTGGAGCCGGTGGCCGTACCGCTGACCGACACGCTGCGCTCGCCGTCGATCCGGGTGACCTGCTGCGGCCCGCCGACCGTGGTGACGTCGGCGATCGCGCCCAGCGTGACCGTACCGACCGGCAGGGCCTTGAGCTGGTCGAGCGAGAGCGGCGGCTGCGCCGTGGAGCGCAGCACCACGGCCTGCTGCCCGCCGTCGAGCGTCACCTGACCCAGCGGCGTGCCCCGGTACGCCTGTGCGACCAGCTGCCCCACGGCCGCCTCCGAGAGACCAACCCCGGCGGCCTTCGCCCGGTCGACGGTGACCTCGACCCGGTCCACCTGCGTGGCGAGGCTGGTCGTCACGTCCTCGACGCCGGAGAGGCCGTCCATCGCCGCCACCACCTCGTCGGCGGCCCGGGTCAGCGTCGCCGGGTCGGCGGCCTGCACGACCACCCCGAGCTGGTTGGCCGAGGCGCCTCCCTGCCCGGCCCCGAACCGGAACTCGCCGACGCCCGACCCGAGCGCGTCGAACTTCTCCCGCAGGACGCCGCGCATCTCCTTCGCGTCGGTGTCCCCGCCGAGCGCGACGTTCCAGGTGGCGACGTTGTTGCCGCCGGTGCCGGCCCACGGAGTGTCCCCGGACCCGGCGGTCAACTGGTACGTCTCGACGCCCTCGGTGCCGGCCAGCACCGCCTCGACCTTGCGGGCGGCCTCGTCCGTGCCAGTCAGGCCGGTGCCCGCCGGCAGCTCCTGGGTGATGGTCAGGGTGTCCTGGCCGGAGTCGTCCAGGAAGTTGGTCTCCAGCTGGCGGGACAGGCCGAACGTGCCGAAGAGGACCAGCACACCGAGCCCGAGGATGATCCAGCGGGTGGCCCGGGTACGGGTGGCGAAGCCGATGACCGGCAGGTACCCCCGCTGCAACGGGCTGCGCAGCTCCTTCTCCTCCGCCGCCCGGCGTACGTCCGCCTTCATGTCACCGGCCGGCTTGAGGAACCAGTACGCCAGCACCGGGATGACGGTCAGCGACACCAGCAGCGAGGCGAGCAGGGCCACCGTGACCGTGATCGCGAACGGCGCGAACAGCTGCCCGACGAACCCGCCCACCAGCGCGATCGGCGCGAACACGGCGACGGTGGTGAGCGTGGAGGCGGTCACCGCGCCGGCCACCTCGCGGACGGCGGTGAGGATGGCCTCCCGCTTGCCCTCGCCGTACTCCAGGTGCCGTTTGATGTTCTCCAGCACCACGATCGAGTCGTCCACCACCCGGCCGACCGCGATCGTCAGCGCGCCGAGGGTGAGCAGGTTGAGCGAGTAGTCGCCGATCCACAAAGCGATCAACGCGACCACCACCGACAGCGGGATGGAGACCGCGGTGACGACGGTGGACCGGACCGAGAGCAGGAAGACCAGGATCACCACGACCGCCATCACGAGACCCAGCAGGCCCTCGGTGGTGAGGCTCTCGATCGACTTCTCGACGAAGGGCGCCTGGTCGAAGACGACGGTCAGCTCGGCGCCGGACGCGCCGCGCAGGTCGGCGAGCCGGTCCCGGATCTCGTGCGAGATCTCCACCGCGTTGCCGTCCGGCGCCGCGGTGACGGCGACGCCCAGGCTGTCCTTGCCGTTGGTCCGCGTGATCGCCGTGGACGGCACGGGCTGCTGCTCGACGGTCGCCACGTCCCCAAGGCGGACCGCGGGCGGGGCGAGCACCAGGTTGCGCAGGTCGTCGAGGTCGGCCAGCGGCGTACCGACCTGGACCGGGAGCGTCCGGCCCTCGACGACCACCGCACCGGCGGGGACCACGACGCCGTTGGCCCGCAACGCCTCACCGATCGCGCTCGGCCGGATCCCGGCCGCCGCGAGCTTGGCCTGGTCCGGCGTGACGGCCACGACCTCGTCGCGGGTGCCGGTCACCTCGACGGTACGGACACCCTCGATCGCCTCCAGCTCGGGCACGACCGTGTCGCGGAGCTTCTCGCCGAGCGCGCGCAGGTCGCCGCCGGACGCGGCGAGCACCACCGCCGGCAGGTCGTCCGTTCCACCGGCGAGGACCTGGGGGTCGACCCCCTCGGGCAGTTGGGCGTCGACGCGGTTGAGCGCGGTCTGCATCTTGTTGACCACGTCGTCCAGGTCGGTGCCGAACTCGTACTGCACCTGGACGGTCGTCGAACCCTCACGCGAGGTCGAGGTGATCTTCTCCAGCCCCGGGATGCCCTGGAGGCTGTTCTCGATCGGCTCGGTGACCTGCGACTCGACGACCTCCGGACCGGCACCGGGGTACGCCGCCACGACGAACGCGGCCGGGAACTCCAGCGACGGCAGGAGTTGCTGCTTCAGCGACGGCACGGCGAACGCTCCGAACGCCGTGGCCACCACCGCGATGAGGGCGACCAGCCCTCGGTTGGCGAGACTGAATCTGGCGAGCAGCGACATCGGCTGGACTCACTCCTGGAGAGGACCTGCGGGCGGGTGGGGAAAGTGTGCCCCACCCGATCTCGGCGGTTCCTGTGGGGCTCCACGGCGGTCCCGCCGACGGGACCGTCACCGGGAGCGGATCACACCAGGTCGAGAGAGCGGGCCGCGGCCAGCGGATCGTTGGCGATGGTGACCGGCGCCGGGGCCGTGGAGATGGCCCACTCCGGGTCCTTCAGGCCGTGACCGGTGACGGTGCAGACCACCGTCGAACCGGCCGGCACGGCGCCGCCGGCGGCCTGCTGGAGCAGCCCCGCGACGCTGGCCGCGCTGCCCAACTCGACGAAGATCCCGACCTCCCGGGCGAGCAGCCGGTACGCGGCCAGGATCTCCCGGTCGGTGACCGCGGCGATCAGGCCACCGGAGGCGTCCCGGGCGTCGAGCGCCTTCGTCCAGCTCGCCGGGTTGCCGATCCGGATGGCGGTGGCGATGGTCGACGGCTCGCGGACCACCTGGCCGGTGACGATCGGCGCCGCCCCGGACGCCTGGAAGCCGTACATCTTCGGGGTCCTCGTGACGTTGCCGGCGTCCCGCTCCTCCGAGTAGCCCAGCCAGTAGGCGGAGATGTTGCCGGCGTTGCCGACCGGCAGGCAGTGGATGTCCGGGGCGTCGCCGAGCGCCTCGACGATCTCGAACGCGGCCGTCTTCTGGCCGTGCAGCCGGTCGATGTTCACCGAGTTGACCAGGGCGACCGGGTAGTCCTGGGCGAGCTTCGCGGCCAGCGCCAGGCAGTCGTCGAAGTTGCCGCTCACCTGGAGCAGCCGGGCGCCGTGCACGAGCGCCTGGGCGAGCTTGCCCAGCGCGATCTTGCCCTGCGGCACGAGCACCGCGCAGGTCAGGCCGGCGCGGGCGGCGTACGCGGCGGCCGAGGCGCTGGTGTTGCCGGTGGACGCGCAGATGATCGCCTTGTTGCCGGCCTCGACCGCCTTGGAGACCGCGACCGTCATGCCCCGGTCCTTGAAGGAGCCGGTCGGGTTGGCCCCCTCGACCTTCAGCCAGACGTCGCAGCCGATCCGGGACGACAGCACCGGCGCGGGCAGCAGCGGCGTGTTCCCCTCGTGCAGGGTGACGACCGGAGTGGCGTCGGTGACCGGCAGCCGATCCCGGTACGCGTCGATGAGACCCCGCCACATGTCGTACTCCTCCGCCTCTGCTCCCGGCCGCGCCGGGTCACGTCAAGCCTGGACCAGCCGCCCCGGGCGGCCTCCGGTGGACCCTGCGCCACCCACCAGGCGGGACACGGGTCAGGCCCCGCCCTCGACCCGCAGCACGCTGGCCACCGACCGGACGATGTCCAACCCGCGCAGCTCGCGGACGGTCGCGGCGAGCGCGGCGTCCGGCGCGACGTGGGTGACGATGACCAGGTCGGCGTCCTCGCCACGGCCGGCCGCGCCGCCCCCCGCGGGGCCCTGCCGGACGGTGGCGATCGAGACGTCGTGCCGGGCGAACACACCGGCCACCGCCGCCAGCACACCCGGCCGGTCGGTCACGTCGAGGCTGATGTGGTAGCGCGTCAGCGCCTCCCCCATCGGCCGCACCGGCAGGTCGGCGTACGCGGACTCACTGGCCGCCCGGACCCCGGCGAGCCGGTTGCGGGAGACCGCCACCACGTCGCCGAGCACGGCGCTGGCGGTCGGCGCGCCCCCCGCGCCCCGGCCGTAGAACATGAGCTGCCCGGCCGCCTCCGCCTCGACGAAGACCGCGTTGAACGCGTCGCCGACGCTGGCCAGGGGGTGGGTCAGCGGGATCATCGCCGGGTGCACCCGGACGCTGACCGTCTCGCGGCCGGCCGCGTCGGCGCCCCGGGCGGCGATGCAGAGCAGCTTGATGGTGCAGCCCATCGCCTTGGCGCTGGCCACGTCGGCGGCGGTGACCTCGGTGATCCCCTCGCGGTGCACGTCGGCCGCGCTGACCCGGGTGTGGAACGCCAGCGAGGCGAGGATCGCGGCCTTCGCCGCCGCGTCGAAACCCTCCACGTCGGCCGTCGGGTCGGCCTCGGCGTACCCCAGCTCGGTCGCCTCCTCCAGCGCCTCGGCGAAGCCGGCGCCGGTGGCGTCCATCGCGGAGAGGATGAAGTTGGTGGTTCCGTTGACGATGCCGGTGACCCGGGTGATCCGGTCGCCGTGCAGCGACTCGCGCAGCGGCCGCAGCAGCGGGATCGCGCCGGCCACCGCCGCCTCGTAGTAGAGGTCGCCGCCGCCCTCGGCCGCCGCGTCGTGCAGCGCGCCGCCGTCCTCGGCGAGGAGCGCCTTGTTCGCCGTGACGACGCTCTTGCCGGCCCGCAGCGCCTCCACCAGCCAACCCCGGGCCGGCTCGATGCCGCCGACCACCTCCACCACGACGTCGACGTCGTCGCGTTTGATCAGGCCGAGCGGGTCGGTCGTGAACAGCGTCGGGTCGACCGGCAGGTCGCCGCGGTCACGGCCGACCCGGCGGACGGCGATGCCGGCGATCTCCAGCGGCGCGCCGATCCGGGCGGCGAGGTCGGCGGACTGCTCGTGCAGCAGCCGGACCACCTCGCTGCCGACCGTGCCGCAGCCGAGCAGCGCCAAACGCACAGGTGACGTCATCCCACATCCAAAGCGAGCAGGTCCTCTTCGGTCTCCCGCCGGACGATCAGGCGCGCCCGGCCGTCCCGCACCGCGACGACCGGCGGGCGCGGCACGTGGTTGTAGTTGCTGGCCATGCTCCGGCAGTACGCACCCGTGCCGGGCACCGCGACAAGATCTCCGGGCTGCACGTCGGCGGGCAGGAATTCATCCTTCACCACGATGTCCCCGGACTCACAATGCTTTCCCACCACGCGGGCGAGCATCGGCTCGGCGGCGCTCGCCCGGGAGGCCAGGGTCGCCGAGTACGACGCGTCGTACAGCGCGGTGCGGATGTTGTCGCTCATGCCCCCGTCGACGCTCACGTACGTCCGGATCCCGTCGACGTCCTTGACGGTGCCCACCTCGTACAGGGTGAACACGGCCGGCCCGACGATCGCCCGGCCCGGCTCGATGGACAGGTGCGGCACGGCCAGCCGCTCGGCGGCGCACTCCGAGTCGACGATCTTGCGCAGCCGCTTCGCCAGGTCGGCCGGCGTCGCCGGGTCGTCCTGGGTCGTGTACGCGATGCCGAAACCGCCGCCCAGGTCCAGCTCGGGCAGTTCCACGCCGCGCGCGTCCCGGATCTGCGCCTGCAGCGCGAGCACCCGGCGGGCGGAGACCTCGAAGCCGCTCGCGTCGAAGATCTGCGACCCGATGTGCGAGTGCAGGCCACGCAGCTCCAGCACGTCCTCGTCGAGGATGCGCAGCGCGGCGGCGATCGCCGCGCCGCCGGCCAGCGAGAAGCCGAACTTCTGGTCCTCGTGGGCGGTGGCGATGAACTCGTGGGTGTGCGCCTCGACGCCGACGGTCACCCGGACCAGCACCCTCGGCCGGACGCCCCGCTCCCGCGCCAGCGCCGTCAGCCGGTCGATCTCCTGGAACGAGTCGACGATGATGCGGCCCACCCCGGCGTCCAGCGCCCGGGTCAGCTCCCCGACCGACTTGTTGTTGCCGTGGAAGCCGATCCGCTCCGGCGGCATCCCGGCCGAGAGCGCGGTGGCCAGCTCCCCACCGGTGCAGACGTCGAGGTACAGGCCCTCCTCGGCGATCATCCGGACCACCGCGCGGCAGAGGAACGCCTTGCCGGCGTAGTAGACGTCCTCGGTGGGGAACGCGGCGCGGAAGTCACGGCAGCGGCCGCGCAGGTCGTCCTCGTCCAGCACGTACACCGGGGTACCGAACTCGGCCGCGACGTCGCGGACCGGGAGGCCCGCGACCGCCAGCGCGCCGTCGGCCCCGCGCGCGACGTTGCGCGGCCACAGCGCCGGCACCAGGGCGTTGACGTCGACCGGCGTACGCAGCCAGGCCGGCCCCCGGCTGCCGATGTCCCCGTGCAGGGCACCGGCCTCGTGAGCGCGCATGGGTTACATCCTCTCCGGGGCGGAGACGCCGAGCAGGTGCAGGCCGTTGGCGATGACCACGCGGGTCGCGTCGTTCAGCCAGAGCCGGGCGCGGTGCAGGTCGGTGACCTCCTCGTCGCCGCGCGGCAGGATCCGGCAGTTGTCGTAGAACCGGTGGTACGCCCCGGCCAGGTCCTCCAGGTACCTCGCCACCCGGTGCGGCTCGCGCAGCTCGGCTGCGGCCGCCACCACCGCGGGGAACTCGGCGAGCGCCTTGAGCAGCTCGTTCTCCTTCTCGTGGTCGAGCAGCTCGGGCCGGAAGGCCGCCGCGTCGCCCCGGGTCAGGCCGACCTCCGCGGCGTTGCGCCCGACACTCGCCGTACGGGCCGCGACGTACTGCACGTAGTAGACCGGGTTGTCGCGGGTGGCCCGCGTCCACAGCTCGATGTCGATGTCGATGGGCGAGTCGCTGGAGTAGCGCGCCAGCGCGTACCGGGAGGCGTCCACGCCGATCGCCTCGACCAGGTCCTCCAGGGTGACGACGGTGCCGAACCGCTTGCTCATCCGCACCGGCACGCCGTCGCGCACCAGGTTGACCAGCTGGCCGATGAGGATCTCCAGGTTGCGGGCCGGGTCGTCGCCGAAGCAGGCGGACATCGCCTTCATCCGGCCGAGGTAGCCGTGGTGGTCGGCGCCGAGCATGATCACGACCCGCTCGAAGCCCCGCTCCCGCTTGTCCAGGTAGTACGCGCAGTCGGCGGCGAAGTACGTCCACTCGCCGTTGGACTTGCGCAGCACCCGGTCCTTGTCGTCGCCGAAGTCGGTGGTGCGCAGCCAGACGGCGCCGTCGGCCTCGTACGTGTTGCCCTGCTCCCGCAGCCGGTTGAGCGCGTGGTCCAGCTCACCCCGGTCGTGCAGGTCCTTCTCGTTGAAGTAGGTGTCGAACTCCACGCCGAAGTCGCGCAGCGAGGACTTGATCTCGGCGAACATCAGCTCGACGCCCTCGACCCGGAACACCTCCTGGGCGGCGGCGTCGTCGAGCGTCAGCACCTCCGGCCGCCGGGCCTTCACCTGCTCCGCGATCTCCGCGATGTACGCCCCGGCGTAGCCGTCCTCGGGGGCGGGCTCGCCCTTGGCGGCGGCGAGCAGCGACCGGGCGAAGCGGTCGATCTGCGAGCCGGCGTCGTTGAAGTAGTACTCCGTGCCGACGTCGGCGCCGGTCGCGCGCAGCAGCCGGCTCAGCGCGTCACCCACGGCCGCCCAGCGGACCCCGCCGATGTGCACCGGGCCGGTCGGGTTCGCCGACACGAACTCCAGGTTGATCTTCTGCCCGGCGAGCCGGTCGCTCCGGCCGTACTCCGCGCCCGCCTCGACGATCGCGCGGGCGAGCTGGCCCGCGGCGGCCGCGTCGAGACGGATGTTGAGGAAGCCCGGGCCGGCGATCTCCACCGACTTGACCCCCGGGGCCCGGCCGAGCTGCTCGGCCAGGCCGGCGGCCAGCTCCCGCGGCGGCACGCCCACCTTCTTGCTGAGCTGGAGCGCCAGCGTCGAGGCGTAGTCGCCGTGCTCGGGGTTTCGGGGTCGCTCCACCGCCGTCCGCTCCGGCAGGGCGGAACGGTCCAGGCCCCGCTCGGTGAAGACGGCGTGGGCTGCGGTGAGGACGACCTCGGCGAGTTCTGCGGGAGTCACCGAACCATGTTATCGGGGGTAGACTCGGTCCCCGCGGCGGCGACCCAGCATGTGAACCCGGCCCGCCAGATCCCCTGACCGACCGACCTGACGAGGCACGATGAGCATCAGCACCCCGGGCGGCCCGGAGCGCCGTCCGACCGTGGTCAGCACCGGCAAGAGGCCGGGCGCGGGCAAACCGGCCGCCGGTAAGGCCGGGTCCGGCAAGCCGGCGGGTACCCCGCGCGCGGGCGGCAAGGGCCCCCGCAAGCCGATCGCCCCGGTGAAGGTCAGCCAGGGCCGCAGCTGGGGCCCGATCGCGCTGTTCGTCGCCGTCGGCGTGCTCGCCGTGGCGATCATCGGCTACGGCGCGTGGGCGACCTTCCAGGGTTCGAAGCCGTGGGACGACCGGGCGAACGCGATCGACGGCATCGTCAACTTCCGCGAGAAGGACCCGGACCTGGTCAAGGGCGGCAACCACCAGCAGGGCTCGATCACGTACCCGGTGCTGCCCCCGGTCGCCGGCCCGCACAACGACGCCTGGCAGAACTGCATGGGCGACGTCTACGACGCCCCGATCGCCAACGAGCACGCGGTGCACAGCCTGGAGCACGGCGCGGTCTGGATCACCTACCAGCCGAACCTGCCGGCCGACCAGGTCGAGAAGCTCGCCGAGAAGGTGCGCGGCAACGAGAAGCTGTTCATGAGCCCGTACGAGGGCCTCGACAAGCCGATCTCGCTGCAGGCGTGGGGCTACCAGCTCAAGGTCGACAACGCCGACGACGGCCGGATCGACGAGTTCATCAAGACCCTGAAGGTGAACGCCTCGATCGAGGGTCCGACCGCCCTCTGCAACCAGGGCGTCACCGCCACCGGCACCACTCCCCGTCAGTTGCAGCAGCAGTAAGGACTGCCATGACCGCGCCCACGACCCTCGACAGCGACAGCGGCGAGACCACGGCCACCGGGGACGGTGACCGGGTGTCCGCCCGCCGGTTCGGCACCCTCGCGGTGGCCCTCGCCGTCGTGGTCGGTCTCCTGCTCGGGTACGCGGGGGGGCTGCTCACCCCCCGCGTCACCCGGCCGGGGGACGCCTCGGTCGAGGCGGGCTTCGCGCGGGACATGACCACCCACCACGCCCAGGCGGTCGAGATGGGGCTGATCGCGTTCCAGCGCGGCACGGACCAGGAGGTCCGGACGATCGGCGGCGACATCGCCCTCGCCCAGCAGGGCGACATCGGCACCATGCAGACGTGGCTGCGGTCCTGGGGGCTTGACCCGACCGGCTCCCAGCCCCGGATGGCGTGGATGCCGGACGGGACCGAGATGGTCCGTGACGGGCTGATGCCCGGGATGGCGACCCCGGAGCAGATGGCACAGCTGCGCGAGGCGCAGGGCAAGGAGTTGGACGTCCTCTTCCTGGAGCTGATGATCACGCACCACCTCGGCGGCATCCACATGGTCGACGCCCTGCTCGACGCCAGCGACGAGCCGGACGTGGTCCAGGCCGCGCAGACCATGAAGAACACGCAGCAGACCGAGCTGACCAACCTGCAGAACGCGCTGAAGCGCATCCAGGGCTGAGTCCGCTCCGGCGCCGTGGAGAGGCCCGCACCGCCCGTCTGGTGGTGCGGGCCTTCTGCGTCGGGCGGACATGGTGCGCCAGAACGCGGTCGACTTGCCCGTTTCGGGCGCTGTGGGCTACTCGACCGAATCCATCACTAAGAGAAGTTTCTCCACACATATCGTGACCAGTTGCGATTCGGGCTCGTTGCGCAGGACGTGGGGGTTGCACTGAGAGACGCGCGGCGTTCGGTCACCAGCTGGTGCCGGCGCCACACCATCGGCGGTGACGGGGCGGTGGCGGCCGTCCGTCGCGGACAGCGGCAGGGCGAGCCGGGAATGCTCAGCCGCGAACAGGAACTCGAACTGATCGACACGCTGCGGGGCAGCTACCCCGACGCGTTTGGCCTGGACGAGGAGCTCTGGACGCGACAGAGCCTGCACACCCTCATCCAGAGCCGGTTCGAGCTGCCGATGGACGCGGGGGCGGTCGGGGCGTACCTGCGGGCCTGGGGGTTGGGTCCGCGGGAGCCCCGCGAGCGCGCCTGCGGGCTCTGCGTGGGCGCGGTCGAGCGGTGGGTACGCACCGAGTACCCGGCCATCACCCGCGCCGCCCAGGAGCACCTGGCGGAGGTGTACTGGCTCGGGCGGGTCCGGCTGCGGGGGACGATGCCGGCCGCCGACGTGATCTCCGCCGTCTCGTCCCGAGGCCGCGTCCGCTTCATGATCACCACGCCGTCGGTCGACCCACCGCTGCCCCGAGACTTCGTGCTCCGGCTGAGCGGTGCGGAGCAGCGCACCGTGCACCTGATCGTGGACGGCTCCTGGCCGCGCAACGAGTGGCCCCGCCGACTGCCCCGCCGGATCGTGCTGCACCCGCTGCCCAGCTGCGGCCGGGCCGTCGCCGCCTGAGCCACCCGGCGAGTACGCGCCGTCCTCCCTTTGCTCTGCTTCAACCGGCGCACCGGAATCGGCCCCGGACCGATGCGTGGGTTGAAGCAGAGCAAAGGGGCCGGGTCAGGTGTGCTGCCCCACGCCCCGTGGCGGTTCGGCGCGGCGTTCCGGCCCTCCCCGCGGCCGGAACGCCGTGATCGACCGGAGTGCGAGGTCCGAACGGCGGGCAGGGCGCGGCGACACGGAGCCGATCTGCCGGATACCGATTCGGCGATCGCGGGCGGCGTTTGCTAGTCTTCTCCAGTCGCTGAGCCCCCGTAGCTCAGGGGATAGAGCACCGCCCTCCGGAGGCGGGGGCGCAGGTTCGAATCCTGCCGGGGGCACCAGAGAGACCGAGAAGCCCGGGCCACCGCCCGGGTTTTTCCATGTCCGGGGGCCGTACGACGACCGGGCGAGGCTGTCCGCGTACCTCAGTCGGCGGCGCGGCGGGCGCGGGCCCGGCGCTTCCCCTCGTGCATGGCCTGCACGCGGGCGACGGGGATCGTGTGGCCCTCGGCGACCAGGTCGTCCGGGAGCTTCCGCGGCGCGGGCATCGCGTCCGCCCACGGGTCCTGCCCGGCCAGCAGCGCGGGCGCCGTCCCGATGGTGAAGTCGGCCGGCGTGACCGCCGGCAGGTCGTCCCAGGAGACCGGGAACGAGACCGGCACCCCGGGCCGCAGCCGGGGGCTGTACGCGGCGACCACTGTCGCGCCGCCCGCCCGGGTGGAGTCGATGAAGACCTTCCCGCCCCGGTCCTCCCGGATGAAGGCGGTCGTCGCGAGGTCCGGGTCGAGGCGGGCGGCGCGGGAGGCGAGCGCCCGCGTGGCGGCGGCCATGTCCTCGGCCGTGGCGTCGCCCCCGACCGGGACGAACACGTGCACCCCCTTCGCCCCGCTGGTCTTCACCGCGCCGGCGAGACCCGCATCGGCGAGCGCCCGGCGGACCAGCAGGGCGGCGGCCACCGCCGTTCCGAACGGTGCGCCCTCCGGCGGGTCGAGGTCGAGCACCAGGTGGGTCGGGCGGTGCAGGTCGGCGACCGTGGCGAGGGTCGGGTGGTACTCCACCGCGCGCTGGTTGGCGAACCAGAGCAGGGTGCGCCGGTCGTCGCAGAGGGCGTACGAGACCTCCCGGTGCGAGGCCTCGGCCCACACGCCGGTGCGGCGGACCCAGTCCGGCGTGTACCTCGGCAGGTTCTTCTGCATGAACGGCGGTTGACCGGGGCGCACCCGCACCACCGACAGCGGCCGGTCCCGCAGGTGGGGCACGATCCGCTCGCTGACCGCGTCGAGGTAGTCGACCAGGTCCCGCTTGGTCGCACCGGCACCGTCGAACAGCGGCTGATCCAGGTTGGTCAGCGTGACCCCGTCCCGGGTCTCCTCGGCCCCGCCCATCCGATCACCCTGCCGGCCGGCGCGCGGATGGTCAACCGGACACGGCGAAGGGGACGCCGCCGGCCCATCCCGGCTCCCCCGCCCGTCACGCCGCCGTGCGGCGGACCGGCTCGGCCGGGGTGCCGGCGACAGCCGGGGTGCCGGCGACAGCCGGGATGGCCACCGGCCGGCGCCGGCCCAGCGCGGCCAGGGCGACCAGCAGGGCGGCGGCGACCAGGGCGGCGGCCACGGCGAAGGCGGCCCGGTACCCGGCGGCGAGGGCGTCGGTCGCGGTTCGGCCGGCCTCGCGGACCGCATCGGTGCGGCTCGCGGCCAGGGTGGCCAGGACGGCCAGGCCGAGCGCCCCGCCGACCTGCTGGGTCGTGTTGACCAGTCCGGACGCCAGGCCGGCGTCGGCCGGATCGGCACCCGCCATCGCCAGGGTGGTGACGGCCGGCAGGATCAGCCCGCCGGCGATCCCGAACACCAGCACGGCCGGCAGCACGTCGACCGGGTAGCTGCCGTCGGCCGGGAGCCGGGCGAGGAGCAGGAAGCCGACCACGGCGAGGCCGAGCCCGGTGACCAGCACCGGCCGGGCGCCGTACCGCGCGGCCAGCCGGCCGGCGAGGCCGAGGGAGACCACCGCGATCGCCACCGGGGTGGGCAGAAAGGCGAGCCCGGCGGCGGTCGCGTCGAGGCCGAGCACCAGTTGGAGCGCCAGCGCGAGCAGGAACTGGAACCCGAAGAGGGCGGCGACCGCGAGGAACTGCACGACGTTGGCGGCGACCAGATCCGGGGTACGCAGCACCCGGAGCGGCAGCAGCGGGGTCGCGGCGACCTGCTGCCGACGGACGAACGCGGCGAGCAGCACGGTGGCGAGCAGGGCGGCGCCGGCGGTGCGTACGGAAGTCCAGCCGTGCTCCCCGACACCGACGATGGCCAGCACGGTCACCATCAGCCCGGACGTCGCCAGCGCCGCGCCGGGGACGTCCAGACCGGCACGCAGGCCGGCGCCCCGGTCGGGGGCGACCCCGCGGAGGGCGGCGAGCAGCACCGCCAGCCCGATCGGTACGTTGACCAGGAAGATGGCCGGCCAGCCGGCGATTCCGGTGAGCACTCCACCGGCCAGCATCCCGATCGACGCGCCGGCGGCGCCGGTGAAGCTGAAGACGGCGATGGCCCGGGTTCGGCCGGCGGGCTCGGGGTAGAGCCGCACGATCATGCCGAGGCTGACGGCGGTGGCCGACGCGCCGCCGGCGCCCTGGAGGAAGCGGGCGGAGACCAGGACGCCCGGCGTGGTCGCCACGGCGCACAGCAGCGAGGCCAGGGTGAACAGGGCGACGCCGGCCAGGAACACCCGCCGGCGCCCGAGCAGGTCGCCGAGGCGCCCGGCGAGCAGGAGCAGCCCGCCGAACGCGACGAGGTAGGCGTTGACCACCCAGGCGAGGCCGGCGGCGGAGAAGCCGAGGTCCCGCTGGATCGCGGGAAGCGCGACCGCGACGACGCTGCCGTCGAGAATGACCATGAGGCTGGCGGTGCACAACACCAGCAGCGCCAGCCGGCGGGACGGCGCGGTACGGGTCGGCATGGGAGAACCCTCCTAGGTGCATGGTTTGTTACCGAGACCATGCTCTGTGACCATGAGGCCGAGCGTAAGGAGGCACTTTCATGTCCCAGGGGAACAGCGATGTGCCCATGAGCGGGTGTGACGGCACGGCCGGCCCCTTCGCACCCGGCCAGGCGAAGGCCTGCACGGTCCGCGAGGTGCTCGACCGCGTGGGCAGCAAGTGGAGCATCGGCATCCTGGTCGCCGCCTCCCGCGGCCCGGTCCGCTTCACCGAGCTGGAGCGCTGCGTCGAGGGCATCAGCCGTCGCATGCTCACGCTGACCCTGCGCAACCTGGAGCGGGACGGCCTGCTGCGGCGGACGGTGTACCCGACCGTCCCGCCGAAGGTCGAGTACACCGCCACCCCGATCGCCCTGGAGCTGTACGAGTCGCTGGTGGCCCTGACCGACTGGGCCGACCGGCACCGCGGCGCGATCGCCGCCGCGCGCGCCGCGTACGACCGTGAACACGGCCGTGTGGCGAACGCCACCGAACCGGTCTGACCGATCGGTCAGCACCTGACCGATCGGTCAGGCATGCTGGTGTCCGGAGGTGGGACCGGCATGGCACGGGTGGTACCGGAGACGCGGGACGAGATCCTCGCGGCCGCGGCGCGGCGCTTCGCGGCGACCGGCTACCGGGGCACGTCGTTGCAGGACATCGCCCGTGACGTGGGCTGTTCCAAGGCGGCGGTGCTCTACCACTTCGCCAACAAGGACGCCATCCTCACCGCGCTGATGGCCCCGGCGATCGCGGTCCTGCAGGCACTGGACGACCGCATCGTCGCCGCCGCCGGGCCGGCCGACGCCCAGTGCGTCGCGGCGGAAGGCTTCGTCGACCTGGCGGTCCGGTTCCGGCGGGAGATCGCGCTGCTGCGCGGCGAGTTCCCCGAACTGCTCCAGCAACCCGCCTTCGCGCACATCCAGGCCATCTCCGAACGGCTCATCGGCGCCTTCGCCGGACGCTCCGACCGCCCGTCCGCACGGATCGCCGCGCTGGTGGTGCTCGCCGGCATCGCCGAGACGTGCGGGGAGTTCGTCGACGTGCCCGACGAGGAGCTTCGGCCGGCGCTGCTGGCACTGGTACGGCGGGCGCTCGAGCCCGTCGACTGACCCATCCACCCACGACGGAGGACACCGAACCCATGGCGACCCTGCTCTACCGGCTCGGCCGGGGCTCGATGCGCCGGCGGCGACTCGTCGCCGCGATCTGGCTCGTCGTACTCGTCGGCCTCGGCCTCGCCGCCGCGACCCTGCGCGGCCCGACGGCGAGCAACTTCACGATGCCCGGCACCGAGTCGCAGCGCGCCCAGGACCTGCTCGCCGAGCAGTTCCCGGCGGCCAGCGGCGCGACCGGCACCATCGCCGTCAAGGCGCCCGCGCCCGGCCAGCTCGGTACGCCGCAGGGCCAGGCGGTGGTCAAGGAACTGACCCAGGAGGCCGCGACGCTGCCCGGCGTGGTCGGCGCCGTGGACCCCTTCACGGTCCAGGCCCTCTCCCCCGACGGCCGGTACGCGCTGATCCAGGTCCAGTTCGCCGAGGGCGCCGACAAGGTGACCGACGCGCAGCGGGACGCGTACGAGAAGGTCGGCACGGCGGCCGAGGCCCGAGGCTGGCAGGTGGCCCCCGGCGGCGAGGTGCTCAACACCGAGCCGGAGGTCGGCTCGACCGAGGCCATCGGCGTGGCCATCGCGGCGATCGTCCTCGTGGTCACGTTCGGGTCGCTGGTTGCGGCGGGGATGACCATGCTGAACGCCCTGATCGGGGTGGGCGTCGGCATGGCCGGCCTGTTCGCGCTCAGCGACGTCGTGGAGCTCACCAGCACCGCACCGATCCTCGCCCTGATGCTCGGCCTGGCGGTCGGCATCGACTACTCGCTCTTCATCACCTCCCGCTACCGGCAGAACCTGCTCGACGGGCTGCCCCGGGACGAGGCGGTCGGTCGGGCGGTCGGCACCGCCGGCTCGGCCGTGCTCTTCGCCGGCGCCACCGTGGTGATCGCGCTGGCCGGCCTGGCGGTGGTGAACATCCCGTTCCTCACCGTCATGGGTCTCGCCGCCGCCGGTACCGTCACCATCGCCGTGCTGGTCGCCCTCACGCTCCAACCGGCGCTGCTCGGCTTCGCCGGCCGGCGGGTCCTCCCCCGCAAGCTCCGCGCCGCCGCCGGGCAGGCCGGCGCGGACGCCACCGCCGAGGGCGGCGACGCGACCGGCGCGGGCGCCGGCACCGAGGACCGTTCCGCCTTCGGGTTCCGGTGGGCCCGCCTGGTGACCCGGTTCCGGCTGCCCGTCATCCTGGTCGGCCTGGTCGGGCTCGGCGTGCTCGCGCTGCCCACGCCCGACATGCGGCTGGCCCTCCCCGACGCCGGCACCGCACCGGCCGGGTCGCCGGCCCGGGTCTCCAACGACCTGATCAGCGAGGGCTTCGGACCGGGCTTCACCGGCCGGCTGGCGGTCGTCGTCGCCGGCGACGACCAGCAGGCCACGGCGGCGGCGGTACCGCAGGTCACCGCGCTGGTCCAGCGCACCGAGAACGTGCTGGCGGTGGCACCGCCGCAGTTCAGCCCGGACGGCCGGACCGCGCTGCTCGGTGTGGTCCCGAAGACCGGGCCCACCGACCCGGCCACCGAGACCCTGGTGGACGACATCCGGGGCGCGGTCGGCGGCATCCAGGGCGCCGACGTGCTGCTCACCGGCGTGACGGCGATCGGCATCGACGTCTCCGAGAAGCTCTCCGCCGCGCTGCCGATCTACCTGCTGCTCGTGGTCGGGCTGTCGGTGCTGCTGCTGATGCTGGTGTTCCGCTCGCTGCTGGTGCCGGTCAAGGCCGCGCTGGGCTTCCTGCTCACCGTCGCCGCGACGTTCGGCCTCACCGTGGCGGTGTTCCAGCAGGGCCGCCTCGCCGACCTGGTCGGCCTGGACACGCCCGGCCCGCTGATCAGCTTCCTGCCGATCCTGCTCATCGGCATCCTGTTCGGCCTCGCCATGGACTACGAGGTCTTCCTGGTCTCCCGGATGCGGGAGGACTTCGTCCACGGTGACACCGCCCGGCAGGCCACCATCAACGGCATGGGGCACGGCGCGCGGGTGGTCACCGCCGCCGCGCTCATCATGATCGCGGTCTTCGGCGGCTTCGTCTTCATGGACGACCCGGTCATCAAGTCGATGGGCTTCGCGCTCGCGGTCGGCGTCGCCATCGACGCGTTCGTGGTCCGGATGACGATCGTGCCGGCGGTCATGTCGCTGCTCGGCGACAAGGCCTGGTGGCTTCCGCGCTGGCTCGACCGGGCCCTGCCCAACGTCGACGTCGAGGGCGAGGGCCTGCGCGCCCACCTCGCCGACAAGGAACCCGCCCGCGCCTGACGCGCAAGGAAGGGCCCCTTGTCAACGCCTGGCGTTGTACAAGGGGCCCTTCCTAACGCCGCTCAGACGCCCGCCGGGTACGTCTCCATCTCGCCGGGGGCCGACAGGGCGGGAAGCGGGTGCAGGGCCGTCGTATCGTCGCACCAGATGAACGCGTCGTACCGCGAACCCAGCCGCGACGGGACGTAGTTGCCCCACGACTCGAACGACGGGTCATACACCACACCGATCGCCCGGTGGTCGAGGACGTCCGTGACCCAACCCGGCTGGTCGTCCCCGCCGAACACCAGCACCGCCCGCTCGGGCATCAACTCGTGCAGCCGCTGCTCGACCGACCCCTCCCGGGCCGGCGGCACGATCATCGCCTCGGCCGGCGAGCCCCAGCGCGGCGCGGCGATCACCGTACCCCGGTAGCTGCCGAACCCGACCAGCACGACCGCGTCCCGGCCGTGCCGCTCCCGACCCAGCTGGCCGATGTTCAGCATGCCGTCGGCGGCCATGTCGGTCGCCCGCGCGTCCCCGACGTGCGTGTTGTGCGCCCAGACGATTCCCCGCGACCCCGGGCCGTAGTGGTCGAGCAGCCGGTCGAGGGTGTCGGCCATGTGGATGTCCCGGACGTTCCACGACTCCGGCCCGCCCGCGACCATCGCCCGGTAGTACCGCTCCGCGCCAGCCACGACCTCCGCGTTCTGCCAGGTCGAGAAGGCGTCCGCGCCGTCGGCCGCGGCGTGTTCCCGGGTACGCGCCAGCAGCCGCACCACCTCGTCCTCGCACCGCGCCGAGACGAACCGGCTGGCCATGCCGTACTCCTCGACCCGCTTGCCGTACGGCTCGAAGCAGCGGTACGCGTCCTGCGCGGCCTCCAGCGACGCCGGGTCCTCCTCGCCCAGGTAGTCGAAGATGGCCTGCATCGACTCCCACAGGCTGTAGACGTCCAGGCCGTGGAAGCCGGCCCGCTCCGACTCGGGCCGCTCCACGTTCCAGGCGCGCAGCCAGCGGCCGAAACGCGCCACCTCGGCGTTGGCCCACATCCAGGTGGGCCACCGCTCGAACCGTTCCAGGGCGGCCTGCGGCTCGGCGACACCGCCGGGGGCCGCGGTGACCGCCCGGTTCACCCGGTCGCAGTCCGGCCAGTCCCCCTCCACGGCCACGAACGAGAACCCGCACTCGGCGATCAGGCGTCGGGTGAGCTGTTCCCGGAGCCGGTAGTAGTCGTAGGTGCCGTGCGTCGCCTCCCCGATCATCACGATCCGGGCGTCCCGGACGCGCTCCAGCAACGGGTCGAAGTCGCTCGGCGCGCCGAGCCGCTGAACCAGCATGGCGAGCGGCTACCCGGCGCGTCGACGGGCAAACCGGTGTGTCGGCGCGCGGAGCGGGTAGGCGGCGGCCATGACCGTCACCGGGGTGCAGTTGCAGGAGTACCTGGCCGGGCTCGACTACCCGATCTCCCGTGCGGACCTGGTCCGGTGGGGCCAGGAGAACGGGGTGAGCACGGAGATGCTCCAGATGCTGCGGGCGCTGCCGGCGGAGGACTTCGACTCCCCCGCCGAACTGGCGGAGTCGTTGAACACGCTGGCCTGAGTGTTAGGAAGGGACCCTTCTACTACCGAATGCGTTAACAAGGGGCCCTTCCTTACGCCCGCAGCAGGCGGAACAGGACCAGCCACTGCTCGGGCCAGACGTGCCCCACCGGCGTGGCCGGGTCCAGGCGGGTGGCGCGCAGGGCCCCCGCCAGGCGGGCCCGCGGGTGGTGCCGGCCCAGCGACGCCGCGAGCGATCCGCCGGCGCCGTCGAAGCCCAGCTCCACCATCCGGCGGTACGCGGGCAGGTCCACCACCGGCAGCAACGGCTCGCCGCGCCGCTCGATCCGGAGGATGCCGGCATCGACCCGGGGCACCGGGCGGAACGCGGTCCGCGGCACCCGCCCGGCGAGCCGCCAGCCGAACTCCGGCCAGGTCAGCACGGTCAGCCGGGTCCACCGCCCGTAGTCGCCGCTGCGCCGGCGGGCGAATTCGAGCTGGGTGAGCAGGGTCGCGGCGCGCAGGCCCGGCGCGGTCAGGCACCAGCGCACCACGGCGGACGTCAGCGACCACGGGATGTTGCCGACCACCTCGAACGGCTGCCGGGGCGGCGCGGCGGCGAGGAAGTCCGCCTGCCGGTGCGTCACGTTCGGCAGGGCGGCGCTGACCCGGGCCAGCTCGGCGCCAGCCGCCGGGTCCACCTCGTAGGCGACCAGGTGCCGGCAGCGGGCGGCGAGCGGCCGGGTCAGCTGGCCGCGTCCGGCGCCCACCTCCAGCAGCAGGCCGTCGGGGTCGGGGCGGGCCGCCCGGACCAGCCGGGCGATCGCGGCCGGGTCGGCGAGGAAGTTCTGGGAGAGTACGCGACGGGACCGGTCGCGTTCGGTTGCTCGGGTACGGCGGGGCGCCACGGGTCGTCGTCCTGTCTGTCGCCGTACGGCGACGTGGCGGACAGGCGGCCGCGGGCTTGAGTCCCGGCGCGAAGCGCGCCGAGGCCGGGCCCGAAGGGTTGCCTGTCCGGGGGATCGGGACACGGACGGCCCTGGGCGACGGCGCGGGACGGTCTCGACGCACGCGAGACCGGGTCACCTCGGGCGGGGCCCGGGGTTCACCGGTCGCGGCGGCCCACCCGGTGCTCGGCCGGGGTGGGAACGCGGTGCGTGGGTGGAATCAGTCGCGGGGCGCGCCGGCCAGGGCCGGACGCCGGACGCGCGGGCGGGCCACCAGCAGCGGCCCGAAGGCGGCCGGCGCGGCGGCCCCCTCGATCAGTGCGTACGCGGACATGACGCCGACCCTAACCGGGCCCGCCGGTCCCCGACCACCGCTTTTCCCGCCGGTCAGGGGACGTCGACCGTACGGGCCTCGCGCCGGGCGGTCTCCGCCGCCTCGAGGACGGCGACCACCTCCCGGCCGAAACGCACGTCGCAGCGGTGGTCGCGGGTGCCCGAGTCGACCTCCTCCAGCAGCTGGTCGATCGCCGTCCCGTACGCGTCCGCCACGGTGCCCTTGCCGAGCGGGGCGGTCTCGATGCCGCTGACGCCGTAGAAGCGCAGATCCCGCGTGACCGCCTCGCCCGGCGCGTCCAGGGTGAGCGAGACGCTGCTGGTGGCGCCGCCGGCGTGGGTGAGCAGCAGGTGCACGAGCCCGCGCGGGCCGTCCATCGCGGCCACCCGGGTCACCCGCCCCAGCACCGGCAGGATGATGGACAGCGCGTGCGGGCCGACGTCCCAGAGGGCGCCGTGCTGGCGCCGCCACGCGGAGCCCTCGTACGGGTTGCCGGGCTGGTAGATCGAGGCGAAGAAGGTGGCGGCGCAGTGCTGCCAGCCCTCCTCGGCGGCGGTGGCGGCGAGGAACGTGGTGACGTTCGGGTGGTACCGCTGGGTGAAGAAGATCAGGGAGGCGACGTCGGAGGACTGTGCCGCGGTCACCACCCGGTCGGCGTCGGCGACGCTCAGGGCGAGTGGCTTGTCCAGCAGCAGGTGCCGTCCGGCGGTGGCGGCGCGGACCGCGATGTCGGCCTGCACGTCCGGCGGAAGGGCGACCGCGACCGCGTCGGACGCCTCGATGAGCGCGTCGACGTCGTCGAACGCGGGCACGCCGTACCGCTGCGCGAGCGCGGCGGCCTTGGCCGGGTCCCGCCCCCAGACGCCGGCGAGCGCGGTCCGGGGATGTGCGTTCAGCCCCGCGCCGTGCGTCTCCGCCGCCCAGTGCCCGGTGCCGAACAAGCCGAACCGCATCACCACGAGAACCCCCAAGCCGTCGTCCCGCCGCAGCACCTCGCATCATGCTAGGGCCTGCGTCGGAGTCCCGGCACGAGTCGCGCCGAGGCCAGGCCCTGAGGCCCCGTGCTGGAGTCGCGGCGCGGGCCGCGCCCGTACGTCACCGCTACTACGCCGATTAGTAGAGTGTGGCGGTGACCGAACCGCGCCCCCGGTGGACCCGATGACCAGCGCCGCACCGGCCGGATCGCCGGTGGACGGGCTGCTCGCCTCCGCCGCCATCGTGCTGTGCCTGCTCGTCGCGGCGTGGGCTCTGGTGGCCACGCTGCGGCACCGCGCTCCCGACCGGGTGCAGTTCATCGGCCTGGCCGCGCTGGAGGCGGTCCTGCTGGTGATGGCCGTGGTGGCACTGGTCGCCCTCGCCGGGGGCGAGCGGCCGGGCGAGCCGGGGGCCTTCGCGGGCTACCTGGTGACGCTGGTCTGCCTGCCACCGCTGGCCTGGGTGCTGGCCCGGATGGAGCCGACCCGCTGGGGTTCGGCGATCGTCTGCGCCGTCTGCCTGGTCGCCCCGGTGGTGGTGGTCCGGCTCCAGCAGACCTGGGCGGCGCTCGGTGGCTGACGCGCCGGCCGCGGAGCGCACGCGGACCAACGCCGGCCCGGGCCGGCTGCTGATCGCCGTCTACCTCTTGTTCGCGATCGCCGCGACCAGCCGCGCCGGCCTCCAGATCGCCACGAAGTTCGACGAGGCTCCGGTCGCGTACCTGCTCTCGGCGCTCGCCGCGGTCATCTACATCGTGGCGGCGGTGGGTCTCGCCCGCGCCGGTGCGGCCGGCCGGCGGATCGCCCTGACCTGCTGCACGGTAGAACTGGTCGGTGTGGTCGGTGTCGGCGCGTTCAGCCTGGCCCGGCCGGACCTGTTCCCCGACGAGACGGTCTGGTCCGGCTTCGGCAGCGGGTACGGCTACATCCCGCTGGTCCTGCCGGTGCTCGGCCTGCTCTGGCTCTGGCGCACCCGCCGCGCACCGTCCTGACCCGCCCTCCCGCCCCGCGACGCGCGCGGGGCGGAGCGGGGCGGGGGCGGCGGTCAGTCCTTCGGGCCGCCCGCGACGTAGACCACCTGACCGGACACGAAGGACGCGCCCTCGCTGGCCAGGAACGAGATGGTGTGCGCCACATCCTCGGGGCGGCCCACCCGGCGGACCGGGATCTCCGCCTCGGCGTGCTTCTGCAGCGCCTCGAAGTCCACCTTCATCCGCGCTGCGGTCGCCGCGGTCATGTCGGTGACGATGAAGCCGGGGGCGACCGCGTTGACGGTCACCCCGAACGGGCCCAGCTCGATGGCGAGGGTCTTGGTGAAGCCCTGGAGGCCCGCCTTGGCGGCGGAGTAGTTCGCCTGGCCGCGGTTGCCCAGCGCGGAGGTGCTGGAGAGGTTGACGATCCGCCCCCACTTCCGCTCGACCATGTGCTTCTGGGCGGCCTGGCTGAACAGGAACGCACCCCGCAGGTGCACACCCATCACCGTGTCCCAGTCGGCGTCGGTCATCTTGAACAGCAGGTTGTCCCGGAGCACGCCGGCGTTGTTGACCAGCACGGTGGGCCCGCCCAGTTCGGCGGCGACCCGCTCCACGGCCGCCTCCACCTGGGCGCGGTCGGACACGTCCGCACCGACCCCGAGCGCCCGGCCACCGGCGGCGGCGATCGCGTCGACGGTCTCCTTGGTCGCGGACTCCTCGATGTCCACCACGGCCACGGCCAGCCCGTCGGCCGCCAGGCGCTTGGCGGTGGCCGCCCCGATGCCCCGCGCCGCGCCGGTCACGATGGCGACCCGCTGCTCCTCCGACATGCCTACCTCCCGGTAACTTCACTCGATCGAAGGAGCTTAACCCAGGGGTACGGCGAAGCCCGCCGGCCTAGAACCCGCCGCCCCGGCACAGGCGGATCCAGCGGTAGCCGTAGCCGGCCAGCTTGAGGCGGTCGAGCTTGCCGACCGGCTCGTAGCTGCGGTCGCCGAGCACGTCGATCGGCAGGTCGGCCTCCGCCGCCAGGTGGCTCAGGTCGACCTCGGCGTCCTCGGTGCCGAGGTTGTGCAGGAAGACCATCGTGCCGGTCGGCCCGTCGGCCCGGTGCGCCAGCACTCCCGGCGGAGTCGGCACGTCGATGTGGGTGGTCGAGCCGGACCCGATCTCGGGGGCCTCGCGGAGCGTACGGATCATGCGCTCGAACCACGCGAGCAGCGAGGTGCGGTCGGCCCGCTGGGCGGTGACGTTGACCTTCTCGTAGGAGAACTCACCCTTGTCGATCACCGGCCGGACGAGCTTCTCCGGGTCCGCCGTGGAGAAGCCGGCGTTGGGCTGGTACGACCACTGCATCGGCGTACGGATGGCCTGCCGACCGGGCAGGGCCAGGTCCTCACCCATCCCGATCTCCTCGCCGTACCGCAGCACCGGCGTGCCGCGCAGCGAGAACTGGAGCGAGTACGCCAGTTCGACCCGCCGCCGGTCGTTGCCGAGCATCGGGGCCAGCCGGCGGCGGATGCCCCGGTCGTAGATCCGCATGTCCTCGTCGGGGCCGAACTGCGCGTACACCTCGTTGCGCTGCTCGGAGGTGAGCCGGGACAGGTCGATCTCGTCGTGGTTGCGCAGGAACGTCGCCCACTGCCCGCCCTCGGGCAGCGCCGGGGTGTCGCGCAGTGCCTCGATCACCGGCTCCGGGTCCCGCCGCGCGAGGGCGAGCATGAGGCGCCCGTTCAGCATGAAGTCGAAGAGCATGTGCAGCCGGTTCGCGGATCCGCCGCTGTCGCCGAAGAACGTGGGCAGCTGGTCCGGTTCGACGTTCGCCTCGGCGAGCAGGACGGCGTCGCCGCGGCGCCACTGCACGTGCTGGCGCAGCTCGGTGAGGAACTCGAAGTCCTTCGGCGAGTTCGGGTTGCCGGGCTCGGTCAGCTCGATGATGAACGGCACCGCGTCCATCCGGAAACCCGAGACGCCGAGCTGGAGCCAGAACGACATGATCTTCTTGACCTCGGCCCGCACGGCCGGGTTGGCCATGTTCAGGTCGGGCTGGAACTTGTAGAACCGGTGGTAGTACCAGGCCCTCGCGGTCCGGTCGTAGGTCCACGTCTCGTGCTGCTCCCCGGGGAACACCATGCCCTGGTGACGGTCGTCCGGCTCCCGGTCCGACCACACGTACCAGTCCCGGTAGGGCGAGTCCGGGGAGGACCGTGCGGAGACGAACCACGGATGCTGGTCCGACGTGTGGTTGACGACCAGGTCGATGATCACCCGGATGCCCCGGTTCTGCGCCTGGTGCAGCAGCTCGGCGAAGTCGCCGAGGGTGCCGAAGCGTGGGTCCACGTTGTAGAAGTCGGTGGCGTCGTACCCGTCGTCCTTGTTCGGCGACGGGTGGATCGGATGCAGCCACAGGCACGTCACGCCCAGCCGGGCCAGGTAGTCGAGCCGGCCGATCAGCCCCCGGATGTCGCCGACGCCGTCGCCGTCGGAGTCCGCGTACGTGTCGATGTCGAGGCAGTAGACGACGGCCTCGGAGTACCAGCGGTCACCCATGCCCCAGGTATGTCTCCCGAGGCGCGAGCCGGCAAACGCGAGACGGGGGTACGGTTCCCGGCGCGTCCGCTTCACCGGCTGGCGGCGCGGGCCGGCGGACACCGCCCTGCACTGAGGCGTGCGACATGTCCGGGTGTAAGTGGTGACCTGCCGGGTACCTCCTTCCGATCCCCCGGTCGGCAGCGGAAGGATCGCGATGGCACTCGCCCAGGACGTCCCCCCGGAGCAGTTCGGCGGGTTGACCGGCTGGGTGGCCGGTGTCATCGACGCGCTGGGCGCGGTCGGTGTGGCGCTGCTGGTGGCGCTGGAGAGCATCGTCCCGCCCATCCCCAGCGAGATCGTCCTCGCGATGGCCGGGTACCTGGCCGGCGAGGGACGTTTCAACGTCGTTTTGATCGTTCTCGCGGCGACCGTCGGGTCGCTGGTCGGGGCCCTCGCGCTGTACTGGCTCGGCGCCGGTCTCGGCGAGGACCGGCTGAAGCGGTGGCTGGACCGGCTGCCACTGGTGGACCTCGACGACCTGGAGCGGGCGGACCGCTGGTTCGAGCGGCACGGCCGCTGGGCGGTGCTGTTCGGTCGCCTGGTGCCGGTGGTCCGCAGCCTGGTCTCCATCCCGGCGGGGGCGAACCGGATGCCGCTGGGCGAGTTCGTCGCGTTCACCACGCTGGGCAGCGGTGTCTGGAACGCGCTGATCGTCGGCCTGGGGTACACGCTCGGCACGCGCTGGGAGGACGTCGACCGCTACAGCAACTGGTTCAACTACGCGATCTTCGCGGTCTTCGCCGTCATGGTCCTCACCTGGGCGGTGAAGAAGGTCCGCCGGCGGCGTGCCCGGCGCGCCCGGCGCGGCCGCGAGTCGGTCCGCGCCGGGCGCTGACCGGGCCACGCACCCCAGCGGGTACGCGGCCCGGCGCCGCGGGTCGGGTCAGGGCAGGGTGTCGAGGTGCGGGCCGACGGTACGGGCGAAGTTGTTGCCGTTGGTCACGTCCCAGTTGACCGACCAGGTCATCGCGCCCCGCAGGCCGGGGTAGGTGCGCGGCGGGCGGAAGCTGCCGCAGTTGGTGCCCCGGGTCAGGCAGTCGAGGGCCGCGTTGACCACGCTGGGCGCGACGATGCCGCCGCCGGCCGCGCCGGGACCGGCCGGCAGGCCGAGCCCGACCTGGTCGGGCCGTAGCCCCGCCTCCAGCTGGATGCAGGCCAGCGCGACGATGAAGTTCACCGTGCCCTGGCTGTACGCGGCATTGTTGTCGCAGCCGAGCATCGAGCCGGAGTTGTAGAACTGGGTGTTTACGACGGTGAGGATGTCCTTGATGTCCAGCGCCAACTTGAAGTAGCTGGTGGCCGGGTTCTGCATGTCGATGGTCTGCGGTGCCATCGCGATGATGAGTCCGGAGCCGACCTTGGCGCGCAGTGACCGCAGGGCCTGCGCCATGTACGTCGGGTTCAGGCCGTTCTCCAGGTCGATGTCCACGCCGTCGAAGCCGTACCGCTGGATCAGCGCGTGCACCGAGTCGCTGAAGGCGACCGCGGAGGCGGCGTCGTTGACGGCGACCCGGCCGGTCTCGCCGCCGACCGAGATGATGACCTTCTTGCCCCGGCTCTTCAGGGTCCGGACGTCGGCCGAGAAGTCCGCGTCGGTGTAGCCGCCCAGCGCGGCGGAGAGGCCGGGGTCGACCGCGAACGTGACCGCGCCGGGGGTGGCCGTCGCCTCGGCGAAGGCGACCGCGACCACGTCGTACTCGGCGGGGACGTCCCGCAGGCGCAGTTCCACCGCCGGGTTGTCGAAGTTGTGCCAGTAGCCGGTGAGGATGTGCTTGGGCAGGCCGGCGACCGGCGGCGGGCTGGTGGGCGGCGGCGTGGTCGGGGGCGGGGTCGTGGGGGGCGGCGTGGTGGGTGGCGGGGTGGTGGGCGGAGGCGTGGTGGGGGTCGTGCCGCCTCCGCAGGCCGCACCGTTGAGCCGGCAGTTGGTCGGCGAGCCCGGCCCGCTGCCGAGGAAGCCGAAGGAGACCGACGCGCCCGGCGCGACCGTGCCGTTCCACGACCGGTTGGTGAACGTGTACCGCTGGCCGGACGAGGTGAGCAGCGCGTCCCAGTAGGTGCCGACCGACGTGCCGGCGGGCAGGTCGAAGGTGAGGCTCCAGCCGTTGATCGTGGTCGTGCCGCCGTTGGTGATCGTGTACTTCCCCTCCCACCCGCTGCCCCAGTCGGATGTCTTCACGAAGGTGGCGGTCGGGCCGGCGGCGTACGCCGGCATCGCCACCCAGGCGGCGCCGAGCGCGGCCGTCACCACGGTGACCAGGGACAGGACTAGGGATCTGGAACGCTTCATGCGACCCTCCACACCCGGACAGGCATCCACGGACGTCTACGTTGGCGCTTATTATTAAGACTGTTAACTGTTCCTGTCCAGGGGTGGGGGTCGAGTGATTGGAAGGGCCCCCTGTACAACGCGAGGCGTTAACAAGGGGCCCTTCCTTGCACGCTCAGCGGCGGAAGGTGAACCAGTTGACGTTGACGAAGTCGTTCGGCTGGCCGCTGGTGAAGGTCAGGTAGACCGTCCGGCGGCCGGTGGGGCCGGCGACGTTGCCGGGCACCGAGCGCCAGCTCTGCCAGCCCCCGGTGTTGGCGAGGGCGAAGCTGCCGATCGGCGGGCTGGTCGGACTGTCGAGGCGGACCTCGACGAGGCCGCTCACCCCGCCGGCCGCGCCGGAGGCGACCCGGGCGACGAAGTCCCGCGGTGGCGTGGCACCGAACTCCACGTTGTCGAAGCGCACCCAGTCGCCGTTGCGCAGCGCGCCGATGTTCTGGCCGCCCTCCGAGCAGGCCTCCACGATCACGCCGCTCTGGGCGTTGAACGACTCGGCCTGGATCGTCGCGTACGCGTCACGGACCCCGCCCGGCGGCGGCGTCGTCGGGGGCGGGGTGGTCGGCGGCGGGGTGGTGCCGCCGCCTCGGCTGTACACGGCGACGTAGTCGACGACCATCGGCCGACCGGGGACGGTCGATGCGGTGGGTGTGGTGAAGCCGGCCACCCCGTTCGGGAAGCCGCCGCCCATCGCCACGTTGAGCAGCAGGAAGTAGCCGGCGTGCGACGTCATCTGGGTCCAGTACGGCTCGCCGACCTGGCTCTGGGTGACCGTGTGGTAGAGCTGCCCGTCGACGTACCAGCGCAGTTGCTGGGGGCTGACCGAGGTGTCCCACTCGAACCGGTAGGTGTGGAAGGCCGACTGGCACGTGCTGCCGGGGCAGGCCCGGGAGGCGCCCAGCCCGTTGAACTCGTTGCACGGTCCGCCGGGCGCGACGCCGCAGTGCAGCACGCCCCAGACCGAGTTGATCCCGTTGACGTTCTCCATGACGTCGAACTCACCTATGCCCGGCCAGTTCTGGTAGTTGCCCCGGTACGGCGACCCGAGCGCCCAGAACGCCGGCCAGTAGCCGAGCGCCTCCGCGCCGGTCACGTTCGGCATCTGGATGCGGCCCTCGATCGCGAGCACGCCACCGGACGGCGCCTTGAAGTTGCTGCGGACGGTCTCGATCCGCGCCGACGTCCACTGGCCGGACGCGTTGCGCAAGGGCGTGATCCGCAGGTTGCCGGAACCGTCGTGGCTGACGTTGGCGGTGCTGTTGGTGTACGTCTGGATCTCCCCGGTGCCCCAGTTGGGCGGGCCGCCGGGGTAGCTGGTGCCGGTGTCGATGATCCAGTTGGCCGAGGACGGCAGGGTGCCGGCCGCGCCCGTGAAGTCGTCGCTCCAGACCAGGCTCCAGCCGGACGGCGGCGGCGGGACGGCGGCGTTCGCGGTGACGGTCAGGCCGGCCAACGCGGTGGTGGTGGCGGCGGTGAGCAGGGCCAACGCCAGTCGTGTCCGGCGTCTTGCGGGCAGGGCGGCAGGCGCCCCGGATGGCGTGTGCATGGCTGTGCCTCTCTGCGGGACGGGTCGAGAGAGCGCTCTCTCAGGAGTTGTACGTGCCGTTCACCCGGATGTCAATATCGATCTACGTCGAGGCGGATGGACGGCGCAGCACCGCCTGTTCGAGCCCCGACCATGCCGTCGTGGTCGCCAGGTAGATCACCGCGGCCAGCGGCAGCGCGAGCGCGACCAGCACGGTCGCGTACGGCAGCAGGGGCAGCAGGCGGGCCAGCGCGTCCGCGCCCGGCGTACCGGCCGGAGCCGGCACGGCGGCGCGCCGCATCCGGCGCGACGTCCACCAGGCCAGCACGACCAGGACGGCCAGCAGAGCGCCGAACAGCGGCACCACCGCGCCGCCGAGCCCGTCGCCGAGTTGGTGCCCGAGCGACACCCCGGCGAACTGCTCGTCCAGCAGGCCGGTGCCGCCCTCGTCCGTAGTGAACAGCCGGTACGCCACCAGCAGGAACGGGGCCTGGAGCAGCAGCGGCAGGCAACCGGCGAGCGGGCTCGCCCCGGCGGAGCGGTAAAGCGTGGCCAGCTCGGCCGGGAGCCGGGCCGGGTCGTCCGCGTACCGCCGCTGGAGCTCCCGGACGCGGGGGGCGAGCGCCGCGCGGCGCCGCTCCCCGCGCACCTGCGCGACGGTCAACGGGGTGATCAGCAGGCGAAGAGTGACGGTGAAGACGACGATGGCGGCGGCGGTGGCCGCGCCGCCGGTGAGCGGTTCGAGCAGGGTGGCGAGCCCGGCCAGGACGGTGCCGGCGGCGCCGACCACGTCCGACAGCGGTGCGAAGGCGTGCATGGTGGAGGACCCCTCGGGTGCGATTCCGGGTACGCGCCGACGGCGCGCGAGGACGGCGGAGCCGGCCGCGCCGGGCTGTGCCTACGCGGCCGAGGGGAGGACGCCGGGTGCCCGCGGGCGAGGTCGGCCGGACGCGTCCGGGTCCACCTGGCGCGGCACCCGGCGGGCCCGCGCCCGCGCCCGGAGTGCGCACACCGCGCGGGTCGCCCCGGCGGCCGGCACCGCGACGATGCGCACCGCGAGCAGCGTGGCGAGCAGCACGAGCGCCGCGCCGGCGAGCAGCCCGGACGGATGGTCGACGACGACGGTCAGCCCGGCGAGCGTGACCGCCCACCACCCGAGCAGCACTCCGAGGGCGTACGTCGAGGTCCCGGCCCAGCCGGGCCGGGAGGTCGACGCGCGTCCGGTCACGGAGACCAGGCTATGCGGGCGTGTCACGTCACCCGCTGTGATGACGACACGCCGCTGCCGCGTTTCCGGGCGGCGCCACCGTGGGTAACGACGGACCGATCCGGCGCGGAGGGACCGCGTCCGGCCGAGACGGACGGTGATTCCCGATGACCGGTCAGGTGGTGACGGCGTCGAGCGCGCCGGCCGACGGGACCGACCTGCTCACCGTGGGTGTCGAGGAGGAGTTCCTGCTCGTCGACCCGCACACCGGGGTCGCCGTGCCGGCGGTCGACCTCGTCATGGAGCAGGTCCCGCCCGAGCTGCGCGGCCAGGTCGAGCGGGAGTTCCAGACCAGCCAGATCGAGATCGGCAGCCCGCCCGGCCTGGAACTGCGCTCGATCCGGCACTCCCTGGGCGTGCTGCGTGGCGCACTCGCCGACGCCGCCGAGCGGGCGGGCGTACGCCTGCTGGCCATCGGGACCGGCCCCGCCGACGGGCCGGTGCCACCCGTGGTGGACAAGCCCCGCTTCGACCGGATGATCGAGCGGTTCCGGCTGCTGGTGCCCGGTCCCGGCAACAACGGCATGCACGTGCACGTCGGGGTGCCGGACGGCGAGACCGGCGTGCAGGTGCTCAACCACGTCCGGCCGTGGCTGCCGGTGCTGCACGCGGTGACCGCCAACTCCCCGTTCGCCCGGGGCGCGGACACCGGCTACGCGAGCTGGCGGTCGGTGGAGTGGGAGCGCTGGCCGTCGGTGGCGCCGACGCCGTTCCTGGAGTCGCACGAGCACTACGAACGGTTGATCCGGCAGCTCATCGCCAGCGGCGTGATGCTCGACGAGGGGATGCTCTACTGGTACGCCCGCCTGTCGGCGAAGTACCCGACCGTGGAGATCCGGATCGGCGACGTCTGCCCGTCGGTGGACGACGCGGTGCTGGTCGCCGCCCTGGCCCGGGCGTTGGTCGCGACCGCGATGGCGGACATCGCGGCGGGTTGCCCCGCCATCCGCACCGACCACCACCTGCTCGTCGCCGCGCACTGGCGGGCCGCCCACGACGGCCTGGAGGGCGACGGCGTCGACCTCACCGACGGTGAGCTGCGACCCGCCTGGGACCTGCTCGGCCAGCTCGTCGACCGGCTGCGCCCGGCGCTGCAGCGGCACGGCGACCTGGCCGAGGTGACCGACCTGCTGGGCGGGCTGCGCCGGCACGGCAGCGGCGCGGCGCGGCAGCGTGCCGTCTTCGCCCGGACCGGGAAGCTGACGGATGTGGTGGAGGACGTCGCCCGGCAGACCCGTGGCTGACGACGTTCCGTGACAGGATGGTGCACGTGGCGCGACGACTGATCGTTATCGGTGGTGACGCCGCCGGCATGACGGCGGCGTCCCAGGCGCGACGCCGCCGTGGCCCGGACGAGCTGGAGATCGTCGCGTTCGAGCGGGGCCACTACACGTCGTACTCGGCGTGCGGCATCCCGTACTGGATCAGCGGCGTGGTGCCCGACCCCGAGCAGCTCATCGCCCGCGACCCGGAGACGTTCCGGAGCGACTTCCACATCGACGTGCGACTGCGGCACGAGGTCACCGCCATCGACCTCGACCGGCGCGAGGTCGTCGCCCGGGACCTCGAGGGCGGCGGCGAGGTCCGCGAGCGGTTCGACAGCCTCATGTACGCCACCGGCGCGACACCCATCAAGCCGGACTGGGCCCGCACCGACGTGGCCGGCGTGTTCGGCGTGCAGACCCTCGACGACGGCGCCGCGCTGCGCGAGTGGCTGGAGGCGGACCCGAAGCCACGGAACGCGGTCGTCGTCGGCGGCGGCTACATCGGCGTCGAGATGGCGGAGGCGATCCTCCGGCGCGGGCTGTCGGTCACCCTCATCGAGCGGGCCGAGCAGCCGATGTCGACGGTGGACCCGGACATGGCCGAGCTGGTCAGCGACGCCATGCGCAGCCTGGGGGTGCAGATCCGCACCGGCCTCTCGGTCATCGGGCTGGAGGAGCGGGACGGGCGGGTGTGCGCCGTCGTCACCACGGAGGGGCCGGTCCCCGCCGACGTGGTGGTCCTCGGCCTCGGCGTCCGCCCCAACGTCGGGCTGGCCGAGGCGGCCGGGCTGCCGATCGGTCCCAGCGGGGCGATCCGGGTGGACCGGCGCATGCGGGTGCCCGGTGTCGAGGACGTGTGGGCCGCCGGGGACTGCGTGGAGTCCCTGCACCGGGTCAGCGGGATGCCGGTGCACATCCCGCTGGGGACGTACGCCAACAAGCAGGGCCGGGTCGCCGGTATCAACATCGGCGACGGGTACGCGACGTTCCCCGGGGTGATCGGCACGTCCGTCACCAAGGTCTGCGACCTGGAGGTGGGGCGCACCGGGCTGCGCGAGCGGGACGCCGTGGCGTCCGGTTTCGAGTTCGTCTCGGTCATCGCCCAGTCCACCAACCGGGCCGGCTACTTCCCCGGCGCCCGCCCGATGGCGGTGAAGCTGATCGCCGAGAAGGCCAGCGGGCGGCTGCTCGGCGCGCAGATCGTCGGCTGGTCGGAGGCGGCGAAGCGGATCGACCCCTTGGCCGTGGCGCTGTGGAACAAGATGACGGTGGACGACATGACCGCGCTCGACCTCGGTTACGCGCCCCCGTTCGCGCCGGCTTGGGATCCGGTGCTGATCGCCGCCCGCAAGGCCGTCGACGCCCTCGCCGCCGCCAACCGGTAGGGAAGGGTCCCTACTTAACGCCTCCGGTAGCGAAAGGGCCCCTTCTTAACGACGTCAACGCCCTCCTGAGTGGCAGGGTGCCGCCGTCCACACCCGATCCTGTCGGTGGGCGCGGTTAGCGTGTGCGCGCTGTCGCAGTGCCGGTTTCCGGCGCCGATCCCCCTCGGAGGCACCCATGTCGCAGGAGACGACCTACCTCGAATTGTCCGAAGTGGACGGAAGCGCGCACAAGTTCTACGAGGTCGTCGTCGCCGACACCGCGATGACCGTGCGCTACGGCCGGATCGGCGACCAGGGCCAGGTCAAGACCACGACGTACCCGGACAACGCCCGGGCCGGCGCCGCCGCCGCCAAGAAGATCGGCGAGAAGGTCCGCAAGGGGTACGCCCCGGCGGTGCGCGGTGTCCGGCAGAAGCGCGCGGTGTCCCGGCGGCAGATCGTCAGCACCCGGTCCACCGCCCGCACCGCGCCCGTGCTCTGGCGGTACGACTCCGGCGCCCCGGCGTTCGGCATCTTCGTCGACGGGCGGACCTGCATGGTCGGCAACGAGCACGGCGTCATCACCACCCTCGGGCACGACGCGCGCGTGCTCGACCAGGTCCGGCTCCCGGACGGGGTGAAGTGCATCGTCGCCGACGACGCGTGGATCTACGCCGGTTGCGACGACGGCAACGTCTACGACCTCTCCGGCAAGGTGCCCCGGGCGGCGTACGCGATCGCCCCCGAGATCGACATCTACTGGCTGGACATCCACGACGGCGTCCTGGGTGTCTCTGACGCCGACGGCGGCATCGCCGCGATCGACCACGAGGACGAGTTCCTCTGGCGGCGGGCGGGGCGCGGGCGGTCGGCGTGGATGGTCCGCTGCGACGCCGACGCGCTCTACCACGGCCACTCGCAGGGCGTGACCGGCTACGACTGGCGTACCGGGGCGGAGTTGTGGCACACCCGCACCGGTTCGGTCCTCTTCGGCTGGCAGGAGCGCGACGCGGTGTTCGCCGGCACCGGCAGCCGGGAGGTCGTCCGCCTGCGCAAGGACGGCCGCGCCGAGCGGACGTACCACTGCGACGCCCCGGTCTTCTCCTGCGCCACCGCGGAGGGCGGCCGGTACGTCTTCGCCGGCGACAGCCAGTCCTCGATCTACTGCTTCGACGCCACCGGCACCCGGCTGTGGAAGCTCGGCACCGGCTGCGGCTCGGCGTACTCGATGCAGTACCACGACGAGCGGCTCTACGTGGTCACCACCAGCGGGCACCTGGCCTGCATCGACGCCAGCGAGCCAGCGATCCGGGCCGCCGAGGCGGGCGACGTCCCGGAGGTGGTCGACGTCAAGGCGCCGGCCCGGCTGCCCGAGCCGGCGGCCTGGGCGACGGTCGAGGTGACCAGCGACGACCGGCACGGCGTGGTGGTGCAGTGCGTCGACGACCGCGGGCGGCTGCGTATCCAGGTCCTCTCCCCCGGCTACCACCGGGACTGGGCGGTGCAGTTCCCCAAGGGCATCCGGGAGGTCGGCGCGCGCTACGTGGTCACCGAGGTCCGGGAGGCCGGCCGGGGCGGCTTCTACCGGGCGTACGGCGACATCCGCCGCCTCCGCTGACCCGCCGGCCGCTCGGTGATCAGGCGGCCTGGCAGGTGGGGCACCAGTAGAGGTTGCGGCCGGCGAGGGCACCCCGGCTGACCGGGGTGGCGCAGACGTGGCAGGGCGCGCCGGGGCGGCGGTAGACGTACACCTCGCCGCCGTGCCGGTCGACCCGCGCGGCACGGCCCATCGCCTCGGGCAGGTGCGCGTCGCGGACGGTGTCGATCCGGCCGCGCTCGACGGCCTGCCGCATCAGCGCCACCAGGTCCGCCCAGAGCCGCTTCCAGCCGGCGGGGGTGAGCCGCCGGCCCGGCATGGTCGGCGGCAGGCCCTCCCGGAACAGCACCTCGGTGACGAAGATCAGCCCGGTGCCGGCCACCACCGACTGGTCGAGCAGCAGCGCCGCGAGCGGCGTCGCGCTGCGGGAGATCCGGGCGTACGCCCGCTCCGGGTCGGCGTCGGCGCGCAGCGGATCCGGGCCGAGCCGCCCCCGCAGCGCGGCCACCTCCGGCGGCGTGAGCAGCTCGCACACGGTGGGGCCGCGCAGGTCCAGCCAATTCCGGTCGGACGTGAGCCGCAGCCGGATCTGGCCGACCGGGTCCGGTGGCTCGCCGGCCCCGTCGGTGACCTTGCCGTACAGGCCCAGGTGGACGTGCAGGGTCAGCTCGCCCGGGTAGTGGTGCAGCAGGTGCTTGCCGTACGCCTCGGTGCTCTCCATGACGGACCCGGTGAGCCGCGCGGCACCCTCGGCGAAGCGGCCCTGGGGGCTCGCCGCGTGCACCTTGTCCCCGGCGAAGAGCTCGGCGTGCCGGGCCGCCAGGCGGTGGATGGTGTGTCCCTCTGGCACGGCGGCAACGGTAGCGCCGCCCACCCGGGGTCCTCGGCCGGGTGGGTGTCGCGATCGTCACGTCTGGGTACCTCTCCACCGTTACCGCGCGGGCGCCACCCGTTCCACCGGCCGCCGGCGCATTCCTCAGGAGGTGTGACGTGGTTCGAATTCCTTCCCTCTCGCGCCGGACGGCACCGGCGCCTGACGACACCACCGGCCGCGCGGACGAGGCGACCGCCACCCGCGACGGCGCCGCCGACGGCACGGCCCGGACCGCTCGTCCGGTCGTGACCGATCGGAGCGACGAGCAGACGACGTACCGCAGCGCGGGGGCGCCCGCCGACACCCCGGACACCGACGCCACGCGCCGGGCCGCCACCGCACGGGCGGCGACCGGACGGTCCGACGAGGGGACCCGCCGTAATCCGGTCGCGGACCCGGCCCAGGAGCGGACGCTCGACGGCCGGACGGTCGACCCGGACCGGGACGCCGCCGCGGCGCGGGTCGACCGGGACCGCGACGGTGTGCCGGACCGGGCGGAGCGCCCGGTGGTCGCCGGCCCGAAGCCCCGGTCCAGCCTGCTCGCCACGCTCGGCCTGATCGCCGGTGTGGCCGGCGTGCTGTTCGTGCTCACCGGCACCCTGGCCGGGTACGGGATCGGGCTCGGCGCCGTCGGCGCGGTCCTCGCCGTTCTCGGCCTGGCCGCGACCCGGCGGCGGCACGTCGCCGGGACGACCGACGCGCTGCTGGGCGTCGTGGCCGGCCTGGGTGCCGTGGTCCTGGGCGTGCTGGCGATGACCGGCCAGTTCGACTGGCCGACCACCGACGGCGACTGGGTGACGCGCTTCCGGGAGTGGCTCGACTCACAGTTTGTGGATCGCTTCTAGGGGGCACTGTCCGGCTCGCCGGCGGTGCGCCGGCGACGCCGGTGGTGCACCGGCACAGCCCGACCAGCCTGGTGGTTCACCAGCCGGGCACACCCTGATTCGGGGGCGGCGGTTCGCCGCCCCCGAAGTGGTTCCGGCGTCGGGATGCGGTAACGCAACGAAACGCCGCCGACCCACGGCTACACGCAACGATCCGACGTCCTGTGCAACTTCCTGCGGTGGATCCCGCCGGCCGGTGCCGCATACCGTTGAGCAACGGCGCCAGCCCGCGGGCCGAAGGTGGCCGGGCGCGCCCGACCCCTGGGAGCAGGACAATGACGATGGACGCCACCAGCCAGCGCTTCCTGATGTGCCGGCCGACGTACTTCGCCGTCGACTACGCGATCAACCCCTGGATGGACCCGACCGCGCCGGTGGACGCCGACCTGGCGATCCGGCAGTGGGAGCGGCTGCGCCAGATCTACCGGGACCTGGGCCACACCGTCGAGGAGATCACTCCGGTGCCGGGCCTGCCCGACATGGTCTTCGCCGCCAACGGCGGCACGGTGATCGACGGCAAGGCCATGGCCGTGCAGTTCCGGGACCCGCAGCGCGCCGACGAGGCGCCCGCGTACCGGGCCTGGTTCGAGAGCGCCGGCTTCGAGATGTACGACCCGAAGCACGTCAACGAGGGCGAGGGCGACGTCCTGCTGGTCGGCGACCACCTGCTCGCCGGCACCGGGTTCCGCACCGCGCACGCCTCGCACGCCCAGCTCCAGGAGGTCTTCGGCTACCCGGTGATCACCATGCAGCTGGTGGACCCGCGCTTCTACCACCTGGACACCGCGCTGACCGTGCTCGACGAGCGGACGGTCGCGTACCTGCCCGAGGCCTTCTCCCCCGGCAGCCAGGCCGTGCTGCGCCGGCTCTTCCCGGACGCGGTCCACGCCACCATGGCCGACGCCGAGGTGCTGGGCCTCAACGCGGTGAGCGACGGCCGGCACGTCGTGCTGCCGGCGCAGGCCACCGGCCTGGCGGCCAAGCTGCGGGACCGGGGCTACGAGACCATCGGTGTCGACCTGTCCGAGCTGCGCAAGGCCGGCGGTGGACCGAAGTGCTGCACGTTGCGACTCCGTCAGGGAAAGGCGAGCAAGTGATCGAGGACAAGCTGCGGACGCCGGAGGCCGTCCGGGACGCGGAGCGGTGGACCGCGCACAACTACCACCCGCTGCCGGTGGTGATCTCCTCCGCCGAGGGCGCCTGGCTGACCGACGTGGACGGCCGTCGCTACCTCGACTGCCTCGCCGGGTACTCGGCGCTCAACTTCGGCCACCGGCACCCCGAGCTGATCCGCGCCGCGCACGAGCAGCTCGACAAGCTGACGCTGACCAGCCGGGCGTTCATCCACGACCAGTTCGCCGACTTCTGCCGCGAGCTGGCCCAGCTCTGCGGCAAGGACCTGGTGCTGCCGATGAACACCGGCGCCGAGGCCGTCGAGACCGGCGTCAAGGTGGCCCGCAAGTGGGGCTACCAGGTCAAGGGCGTCGCCCCGGGCCAGGCGAACATCGTGGTGGCCGAGGGGAACTTCCACGGCCGCACCACCACCATCGTCTCCTTCTCCACCGACGAGGACGCGCGGGCGGACTTCGGGCCGTACACGCCCGGCTTCACGGTCGTCCCCTACGGCGACCTCGACGCGCTGACCGCCGCCATCGACGAGAACACCGTCGCGGTGCTGCTCGAGCCGATCCAGGGCGAGCAGGGCGTGGTCGTACCGCCGGAGGGCTACCTGCCGGGCGTACGCCGGGTCTGCACCGAGCGGAACGTGCTGTTCATCGCCGACGAGATCCAGTCCGGCCTGGGCCGCACCGGCGCGACCTTCGCGTGCGAGCACGAGGGTGTCGTGCCGGACATGTACCTGCTGGGCAAGGCGCTCGGCGGCGGCATCGTCCCGGTGTCGGCCGTCGCGGCGGACGCCGAGATCCTCGGTGTGCTCAAGCCGGGCCAGCACGGCTCCACCTTCGGTGGCAACCCGCTCGCCTGCGCGGTGGCCACCGAGGTCGTCCGGCTGATCGCCACCGGGGAGTTCCAGCGCCGCTCCGCCGAGCTGGGCGCCCGGCTGCACGCCGGCCTCCAGGCGCTCGTCGGCAAGGGTCTGCTCGCCGTCCGGGGCCGGGGTCTGTGGGCCGGCCTGGACATCGACCCGGCGCTGATGAGCGGCCGGGAGGCGTGCGAGCGGCTGATGGAGCGCGGCGTCCTCGCCAAGGACACCCACGGCTCGACCATCCGCCTCGCCCCGCCGCTGGTCATCACCGAGGAGGAGATCGACCACGCGGTGGCGCAGCTGGCGGCCGTGCTGGCCGGCTGATCGTCGTACGCCACGAAGGGCGCCGGGAATGATCCCGGCGCCCTTCGTCGTCCGGATGTCAGCGGGGCAGGCGCATCGCCATGGTCGGCGCCTCGGCCATCACCGACGCCGGCGTGTACGGCGCGCCGGCCGGCAACTCGTCGGGGCGGCCCACCTGGACGCCCGGGTAGAGCTCGACCATGTCCCCCTCGGCCAGCACCCGGGACTGCTGCGGCTTGAGCGGGATCCGCTCCGCCTCGGCCATCGACCCGCCCGGCCGGATCCCGGAGCCGTTCGTGCTGACGTCGGTCACGATGATCTCCCCGACGCGCAGCTCCAGCTTCAGGTGGCTACGGCTGATCCAGCGGCGGGCCTCGTCGTTGAGCCACTGGCCGAGCACGATGCCGTCGGCGGCGTCCGGCGCGCGGCCGACCAGCACCGGCTCCTGGTCGGTGAGCACGAAGCGGCGGCGGATCAGGCCGCCGATGCGGACCGCCAGCACCTCGGAACGGGGTCGCGGGCCGGCGTCGCTCAATCGGGCACCGTGCCGGGGGCAGGTCGGTACGCCGTTCCGCAGGCTGGGCGGCGGCTGCGTCACCGGGCTCCGGTCGGTGACCGCCGCCAGGTCGGCGAACGCACCACCCCCACCCCCCTGGCCGAACAGCGCGCACGGGGACTCCGGGCACCGCCAGTTCCGCGCCAGCAGCTTCGCGCCGGCGGGCGACCGCTCCCCGGCGACCGGCGTGTCCCCGCCGCCGACGTGGGCGACGAAGACCGGCCCGCCCGCACCCGGCACCGGAGCCACCACCCGGCCCGGCTGGTCGGCCACCCACGGGTAGCGCCCGCGCAGCCCGTCGAGGCGAGCCCGGCTGAGCACCGGCAGGCCGAGCAGGTCGGCCACCTCCAGCATCCGGTCACCCGGGTTGTCGAGCACCTCGACCAGCCCGTCGTCGGCCCACCGGCGCACCACCATGCGCTCGTTCGAGGTGAGGTCGGCGTCGGAGAGCAGGGCCCGGTGCACCACGGCGTAGACCGGAACGCTGTCCTCCTCGAACTCGCGGGAGAGCGCGTCGATCACCATGCCGAGCCGGAGCAGGCTGGCGGGCCGGCCACCGTCGATGTCCTGGTACCGGATCACCTCGGCCAGGTCGAGTACCGCCCGGACCAGCGAGGGGTCGGTGCACACCCGGCCCTCGATGGCGTCGAGCACCTTGCTGATCTCGAATCTCATCGGACCTCCCGCACGATCCCGTCGATCCGCCGCGCGAGGTCCAGATCACGGTGGGTGACGCAGCCGGCCGAATGGGTGACACAGCGGAAGGTCACCGTCCGCCAGCGGATGTCGATGTCGGGGTGGTGGTCGAGTTCCTCGGCCACCACGGCCACCCGGTCCACCAGCGTGATGGCGTCCGGGAAACTGGCCAGCTCCACGGTGCGGGCGATCCCGGCCTGGTCACCGGACCAGTCGGGCAGCCCGCTCAGCTCGTCTCGTACCGCCTCCGCGGTGAGCGCCTCTGCCATGGGGAGACCCTACCGGCAGCCTCAACCGGCACGCTGACCAGCGGCGGCGGCGTGTGACGCGCGGACATCGGGGGCGCCGCAGTTCAACTCCTGGGAGGTACCCGACCCTGAACGCTTCGGGTCGGGCGGCCGACCTCGTGCAGGTGCGCGAGCGCCTGCCGGTACGACTCGACCAGCCCCACCTCCACGTACGGGACCCCCCGCTCGGCGCAGTACGCCCGGACGACCGGCCGGGCCCGGCGCAGGTTCCCGCGCGGCATGTTCGGGAACAGGTGGTGCTCGATCTGGAGGTTGAGGCCGCCCAGCGCCGCGTCGACGATCCGCCCGCCCCGCACGTTGCGCGCGGTCAGCACCTGCTTACGCAGGAAGTCCAGGTCGTCGTCGGCGGACGGCATCGGCATGCCCTTGTGGTTCGGAGCGAACGAGCACCCCATGTACAGCCCCCACAGCCCCTGGTGGACGGCGGCGAAGACCAGCGCCTTCACCGGCGACATCGCCAGCAGCAGGCCGCCGGCGTAGAGGACGGTGTGCGCGGCCAGCAGCGCTCCTTCGACGGTCCGGTGCCGCATCGGCGTACGGAATCGCCCGTCCGGATCGCGGCCCAGCACCGCCCGCAGGCTCGCCACGTGCAGGTTCAGCCCTTCCAGCAGCAGCATCGGGAAGAAGAGCACCGCCTGCCGCCGGGCCAGCCACCGGGCGAAGCCCCGGGTCGCCCGGGCCTGCTCCTCCGTCCAGACCAGCGCGCCGGCACCGACGTCCGGGTCCTCGTCGACGTGGTTGGGGTTGGCGTGGTGCCGGTTGTGCTTGTCGACCCACCAGCCGTAGCTGAGTCCGACGGCGAGGTTGCCGGCGAGCAGGCCGACCAGCTCACTCGGCCCGCGCCGGCGGAACATCTGCCGGTGTCCGGCGTCGTGACCGAGGAAGGCGACCTGGGTGCTGGCCACCGCCATCAGGACGGCGACCGCCACCTGGGCCCAGGCGTCGCCGACCAGCGCGACCGCGGCCCAGGCGGCGGCGAACAGCCCGGCGGTCAGCGCGATCCGGGCCGCGTACCGGGCCGGACGGCGGTCCAGCAGGCCCGCCGATCGGATCCGCCGGGACAACTCCGCGTAGTCACTGCCCTGCCGCGCCGGTCGTTCCGCCACGAGTTCCCGCATGCTGCACCGCCCCTGCCTCGGTCGCGCCGGACTGCCCGACCCCCGTCACCGAGTCTCGCGGAACCGGATGCGCTGGGTAATCCCGCATGCCCCCGGATCTTTGGTAGGGCGTGCCCTACCGGTGCCGGGGAGCCACCACCACCGCCCGGACGAGCGAGGGTGCCGGCGCCCCGGCCCGGCCGGTCAGCTCATCCGGCCGACGGCGGCCCGCAGCCGGGCCAGGTCCCGCCGCCGCCGCTCGTACGTGGCGGCCAGGCCGATCAGCGCCAGCCCACCGGCGGCGAGGAAGATCCACCGGGGCAGCAGGTCCCAGGTGCGGGCCAGTTCGTGCAGCGCGAGCGGGGTGAGCGTCAGCGCGCCGAGCACCACCGGCGCCTGCCAGCGCCGGATGGCGCCGGCGAGCACCGCCGCGAGCGCCGCGAGCCCGAGCAGGAGCCGCCGCAGCGGCTGCGGATCCGAGGCGACCAGCGCCGACGCGAGGGTCGGCAGCAACCCGGCGGCGAGGCCCGGCCCGATGGCCAGCCAGCTGGTCAGGCCGGGCCGGGTCCGCAGCGCCACCGCCCCGGCGACCAGGGCGAGCGCCGCCGCCGGCAGCGTGTACGCCTCCAGCACCGCGACGTCGCCGGCGGCCAGGAGCAGCCAGGTGCCGAGCAGTTCGCTGCCCCCGGCCACGGCGGCGAGCAGCCAGCGCAACTCGACCGGCTCGCCCCGGCGCAGCAGGCGCAGCCCGACGGCCGCACCCCACAGCACGCAGACGGCGGCCACGTGCCGCAGCGACTCCACGGCGAGCAGGAACGCCACCACCGCGACGGCCTGCGCGGCGGCGTCCAGTGCTTGTCGCGTCGTCACGGCCGTTCCGGTCGCCCCCGAGCCGCCGCCCGCCGGGACGGCGGAGCCCGGTGCGGCCGGGACGGCGGAGCCCGGCACGGCCGGGACGGCGGAGCCCGGCACGGCCGGGACGGCGGAGCCCGGCACGGTCGGGACGGCGGAGCCCGGTGCGGCCGGGACGGCGGGGCCCGGCGCGGCCGGGGTGCCCTGCCCGCGGCCGGCGTCCGCTGGACCCGGCCCGCCCGGCACCGGACGCGGCAGCGCGGCGGCGACGGCGAGCGTGAGCACCGCGACGGCGAGCACCGAGAACGCCGCCGCCCGCAACGGCAGGCCCGCGGCCAGCGACGCGGTGACCGCGAGGGCGGTCACCGCCACGACCGCCGCGAGAGCCCCGGCGAGCCGGGCGACGGCCCGCCGACCGGCGACCCCGACCACGGTGCCGGTCACCACGAGCGCAGCGAGGCCGGTCAGGGTGCCGGCCCGGGTGGCCAGCAGGCCCGACAGCCCGGCGCCGGTGAACACCAGCCCGAGCGGCAGGGCGACCGGGACCAGCAGCGGACGCGGGGCGGGCAGGGCGGCGGCCAGCACGGCGACCACCCCGACCAGCAGGGTCGCGGCCGGCAGCACCGGCCACGGCGCACCCGCCGCCCGAAGCAGCACCGGAAGCGCCGCCGCCAGGAACGGCGCCGCCAGCAGCGCGGCCGACCACCGCCAGCCGCCGGGTTGTCCGACCCCGGGGGCGACAGGCGGGGCCGTCCCGCCTTCCGATGGCCCCGGAGTGCCGCGTTCCGGGTCGGTCGACCGGCCGGACGCGGACACCCCGCCCTCGCCGCGCGCCCGTATCGCGGCGGCCAGCCCCACGGCGGTGGCCAGCACCGGCAGCGCAAGCCCGGCAGGCACGTCGGCCGGCACCGCCTCGACCGCCGGCACCCCCGACCAGACCGGCACGTCGCCGTACGGGGCGAGCAGCGCGGTCAGCACCACGGGCAGGAGGGCCGCCACCGCCACCACCGACAGGCCTCGGCCGACGGCGCTCGGGGCGGCGTGGTCCCCGCCCAGGACGGGGCCGAGCATGGCGAGCAGGGCCGCCACGGCGGCGTACAGCGACAGCGGTTCGCCGTCCACCAGCGCCGGTGCCAGGCCGACCGGAACGACCGCCACGGCGAGCGCGGTCGACGCGTACCGGGTGAGGTCCGGCCAGTGTCGACGGACCGCGAGCAGTCCGGCCGGCAGCAGTGCGGCGGCAGCGAGCGCGGCCCGGGCCTGCCACCACTCCGGCGCGCCCCCGGCGAACGTCGCGAGGGTGGCGCCGGCCGGCACGACCAGCAGTACGGCGGCGAGGCCGGCGCCCGCGACGCCGCGTTGGACACCGGTGCCGCGCCGGCCGAGCGCGGCGACGACGAGCCCGACCAGCCCGGCCACCGCGAGCGCCGCCCCGGCGCCGGCCGGCGCGGCGAGACCGACCAGCAGCGCGTGCCCGAGCAGAACGGCCCCGGTCACCGCCGACGCGAGGACCGGCCCGGACCGGGCCGGCCGGCGACCGACCGCGAACCCGAGCAGCGCCACCGCCGCCACGAGGTCCAGCGCCACCACCGCCGGCCAGGGCGCGGCCCACCCGGCCGGCACGGCGAGCACCGTCGCGCCGGCGCCGGCCGCGGCGAGCGGGCGCCGTACGGCCCGGGGCAGCAGCAGGCCGGCGGCGGCCACGACGGCCGCCACCGCGACCGGCAGCTGCCATCCCCAGTCGAGCACCGGTCCCGGCCCGGCGCCCTGCCACGGCGGCAGCGAGCGGACGACCGCACCCCCGGCCAGGGTCACCACCGTCACCGCCGCGACCTGCGCCAGGACGCCGGTCACCACCAGCGCCCCGACCCGGGGACCGGTGCGCCACCGGGCCGGCAGCAACCGGACGACCCCGGCGAGGAGCAGCACCACCGGTGCCGACAGCCCCAGCAGCAGCCCCTCGCGCAGCTCCGCGACCGGGCGCAGCAGTGCGCCCGCCAGCACCGGCACCAGCAGCGCACCCGCCACGCCCCGGAACACCGGCCCGCCGGCCAGCAGGGCCGCCGCGAGGAGGGTCGCCGCCACCAGCAGCAGCGGCAACCCGGCCAGCAGCGGCGTACCGGCGAACCGCCCGACCGCCAACGGCACCAGCGCGCAGCCGGCGGCGAAGGTCAGCGCGGCGGCGTACCCGAGCCAGGCGACCACGAGCCCGGCCAGGACGACCGGCCCCCCGCCGATCGTGCCCGGCACCGTGCCCGTCCCCGGCGCCGTGTCGGGTTCGGACTGCGCCGCCGTACCGTCGTGCTCGGCCTTCGACGCGACGGCGGCCCCCCGGCCGGCGCGCAGGCCGACCACCACCAGCAGGTTCACGACGGCCACGCCGACCAGCACCACCGCCCAGCCGCCCGCCGACGGCCGGACCTCGGCCGCGGCCAGGGGCAGCACCGGCTGCACCGCCAGCAGGGCGGCGAACCAGGGCACGGTGAGCCGGCTGAGCCGGGCGTACCCGGCGGCGACCGCCGCGCCGGCCCCCCCGACCAGCGCGGCGTACCGGGTGCCCGGCCAGCCGGTCACCCCGCCCAGGTCCACCGTCCAGGCGGCGTACCCGTCCAGGAACACCAGCAGCAGGCCCACCGCGGCGATGGTCTCCGCGGTCCCCCGCAGCCCGCGCCGCACCGCGACCAGCGGGACGGCGAGGAACAGCGCGGTGACCGCCGCCAGGATCAGCGCCCGGCCGGCGACCCCGACGGTCGCCCAGGCCACCGCCGTGAAGACGACGGCGGCGGTGCCGAGCAGCAGTCCACCGAGGACGAACAGCACGCCCTGCACGGTGCGGGTGGAGGTCTCCGCGCCACCGGGCCGCGCCGGAACCGGCCCGGCCACCGGCAGCGCGGCCGGACGGCCCGGCGCCGGTGGCCGAGCGGGAACCGGCACCGCGGACCGCGCCGGTGCCGGGAACTCCGCGCGGATCGCGGCGGCCAGCTCCGTCCGGCGCCGCCGGGCCGCACCCAGCCGGTCCGCGATCTGCTGGTACGCCTGGCGCGCCCGCTCCACCTCCCCGGCGAGGGTGACGATCTCCCGGTCGAGCCGGAGCACCTCGGCCGCGGGCGGGTACGGCGGGCGGCCGCACCCGGAGCAGCCGGTGCCGAGATCGGCCGGCGCACCGCAGGCGGGACAGGGGTAGGCGGAGTTCTCCACGCGGCCATCCTCGACCAGCGGAGATCATCGGACCAGAGTGCGCGTACCTAGTCCCGACCGATGATCGACAGCAGCAGCTCGTGGGTCTCCGCGTCGGCGGCCGCCACGAGCCCCCGGCCCGCCGGCCCGACCGGACCGCCGTCGATCCCGCTGACCACGCAACCGGCGGCGCGGCACAGCGCGATGCCGGCGGCGAAGTGCACGCTCCCCGACAGGTCACCGCCGTCGGTGACGTACGCGGCGCGCCGGCCGGCCGCGACCCAGGCCAGTGCCAGCGTCGTCGACACCACCCGCGGCCGGAACCGCTCGACGAACCGGGGATGGGCCAGCAGGTCCACGGCCCGGAACGCGGGTGCGCTCGGGAACGGCGGGTCCAGGTTGACGTCGACCAGGCGGGTGCCGGGGGTGGGCGTCAACGGCGTGTCCACACCGTCCTGCCGGAGCCAGGCGGTCGTACCGTCGGTGTGGAAGATCTCGCGGTTGAACGGATCCGCCACCGCCGCCGGCCCCTCGGGCAGCGCCACGTTGACGGCCACCAGCATGCTGCCGGCGGCGTAGTTCAGCGTCCCGCACAGCGGGTCGACCAGCCACTGGCGTGCGGCGTCGGCCCCGCCCTGCCGTCCGCCCTCCTCGCCGAGCACTCCGTCGTCCGGCCGAGCGGCGCGGAGAACGTCGAGGATCCTCCGCTCGGCCGCCAGATCGGCGGCGGTGGCGAAGTCCCCGCCGCCCTTGTCGACGCGATCGAGGCGCTTCCCGTACAGCTCGCGTACCACGTCGGCGCCGGCACGGGCCGCGGTCACCGCGACCTCGACGTCGGCGAGGCCCGCGTACGGGTCGGTCAACGGGACGGCCGTCCGGTCAGCTCCGCCCCGGCGACCCGGCCGACGAAGGCCCGCCAGGCGTCCGGGGTGAAGACCAGGGCCGGCCCGCCCGGGTCCTTCGAATCGCGGACACCCACCACACCGGAGAGGTTGTCGGCGACCTCGACGCAGTCACCGCCGTTACTGCCGCTCCTGGTGCTCTTCCGCCACCGCGCGCCGGTCAGGTCCATGATCTCGCCGCTTCCCTGAGAAGGTCCAGGGAACGTCCTCGGGGAAGCGCTTCGCCCCGGATGCGTTCCCACCGCCGCTCAAGCGTAGCAATCTCGGATGTCTGGTCGATGATCTGCGCCTGCGCCTGGCTGTCCACATGCGCCACTTTCGTTCCGTCGGTCAGTTCGGCGAGTGTGAATGGGCCGTTCAACCCCGGGTACACCGCGGTGTCGCGTGGCACCACGTGGAGCTGGACGTTCGGCCACTCGGCACAAGCCACCAGGTGGGCGAGTTGGGCAGCCATCACCTCCGGGCTTCCGGCGACCGGGCGGCGGATGACGGCCTCGTCGATCACCGCGACGAAGAGGGGCGCGCGATCACGGATCAGGACCGCCTGCCGGTCGATGCGGGCCGAGACAAGCTCATCGACTTCGGTCGGGAGCAGGGCTTCCCAAGCAAGCGTCGCGCGGGCGTACGCCTCGGTTTGCAGCAGGCCCGGAATCCAGGCGAGCTGGAACGCGCGCAGCGCCACCGCGTCCCGCTCGATATCGATCCACGGCCGGAACCAGACGGGTTCACGCCGCTGGAGCGCGTCCGGCCAAAGCTCCGCCACGTCCTTACCGAGAAGCTCAGCGACCTGGGCACGGTGCCGGGGCTGCGGGACACGCCCCGGATTCGCCCACCGGGCGACCGTCTTCGGATGGAGCCCGATACGGCCAGCCAGGCTTTCGGCAGTCTCGCATGCCTCGGCGAGCGCCGCGACGAACGCATGGTTCATGCCGGTCCCTTCTGGAGCTTTTGAACGTCCCCTGGGCATCATCTAACGCTGTGTGATTGTCCGACAACCGTTGGCAGGGTGCCTTTCAGGCGGTGTGAGCCGGTGGCGGACCCGAGACCCGCCGGTCGCGCTGTCGGGGCCGCCCCCTGGTCGAGCACCCGGGGGCGGCCCCCTTCCACGACCCGAAGGAGGCCGCCGTGCGCCCGATCAACCTCGCCCCGAACACGACGATCCGCGTCCCCGAGCAGGGCTACCGGTTCGGGACCGGCCCGCTGACCTTGACGATCACCGAGGTCGTCACGAGTGCCGTTGTCGACGGTCGGGTGTGGGTCCGGCTCAAGGGCCGGGAGATCCGCCCCGACTGGTCGGTCGCGCCCCGGGAGCGGTGTGCCGAGGTCCGGCTCGACCTGGTCACCGAGATCGAGCCGGTACGGGTGCGATGAGGCACCGGCGCAGGACCGAGCATGTGCCGTCCCGCCCGACGTGGCGCTGCCGGGCATGCGGCATCGCGTGGCCCTGCTCCCCGGCGAAGCTGCGCCTGCTGGGCGAGTACCGCACCGACCGGACCGCTCTCCTGGTCTACCTCGCCACCTGCCAGGCCGAAGCCGCCGGGGAACTCGACGCCGACATCCCGGCCGACCGTCTCGTCCAGCGCTTCACCGCCTGGGCCCGGGCCCGGCACGCCACGTGAGGCCGACGAGCTTGATCGGATACGGCTTAGCGGCAGCCGCACCGGCGTGTCGAGTCGGTGGGACGTATTCGATCATGCCGGGGTCGGCGGCACCCGGCGGGCAGGCCACAGCTCAGGGGCGGGTGTGTTCGTACACCCAGGCGGCGTAGTCGGGGTTGCCGCTCTCCACCCGGGTCACCAGGATCTCCGGCACCTCGTACGGGTGGCTGGCCCGGATCTGCTCCACCAGCGCGGCGGCCCGGTCGGGGGCGGTCTTGAACTGCACGGACCACTCGGTGCTGGTCTCCACGCCCTGCCGCCACCAGTAGGTGCTGTCCACCTGGCCTCCCACCTGGGCACACGCCGCCAGCCGGCCGGCCACCGCCGCGGCCGCGAGAACGTCCGCGACGGAGCGCGCATCCACCACCGTCGTCACCACGCAGATCTGGTCCACGACCGCACCCTACGCGGGGCCGTCCCGGTTGGCGGCGATCCACGCGTCGATCCGGGCCCACCAGTCGAAGAGCCAGTCGATGCGCTCCTGCCGGCCGGCCGGCACCTCCTCGGGGGGCACGGACCAGAAGCGCATCACGATCCGCTTGTCCATCGGCAGCTCACGCCACACGTCGGTGACGGTGAGCATCCGGTCCAGCCCGGTGTGCGCCACGAAGATGATGCCGGCGTCCGGGGCGGCGTCCAGCGCGGCCAGCAGACCGCCGGGTTGCGGGGCGAGGACGTGCTGCATCCGCTCCGCGCGCAGCGCCATCCGCTCCAGGCCCAGTGAACGCAGCCGGGCGATGGCCCGGAGCCGGCGGCGCGGGGTGAAGTTGCCACCCTCCGGGAAGATCACGAACGCGTCGTCGTCGTCCAGGCCGGTCGCCAGGTGTCCGATCTGCTCGGTCACCGAGCCGCGGCCGTCGTGGCCGGGCGCGATGAAACGGTTCGGCAGCCGGTTGAGCAGGACGTCGATCGCCGGGTCCCACTGGAGGCTGTCCTTCAGGACGATCCGCGGCTCCCGCCGGAACCAGTTCACCAGGGCGTGGATCAGGATGAACGAGTCGCCCGGACCGGCGTGCCGGCACAGCACGAGTTCCGGCCGGCCCGGGAGCGCCGTGTCCGGGTCGGTGCCGGCCACGTCGATGGAGAGCCGCAGGGTCCACCGGGCCTGCCAGAAAAGCACCCGCAGGAACCAGCCGGCGAGCAGGTAGTGCGCCCGCTGGAAGGCCGGGGACCGGACCCGCCAGCCGAAACCGGAGGCCACCCAGAGCAGGAAGAGCGCGAGCAGCGCCGCCGCGTCCCAGACCAGGTAGACGGCGGCCACCCAGAGCACCCGCAGGGGCCGCAGCCGGCCCGGGACGAACGGCGAGGCGGCCAGGGCGAGCAGGGCCCACGCCGGCACCGTGGTCACCACCGTGACGGCGAGCAGCACGACGCCGGGGGCGAGGAGCAGCCGGCGCAACCACCGGGGCGGCAACGGCATCAGCTGTCCAGTTGCGCCAGGTAGTGCCGGGTCGCGGTGTACGCGCGGCTGATCCGCCGCCCCACCGCCGCCATGTCCCGGTACGCCCAGGGCGAGTCGTCGCGGGGTCGGAGGCCGCCGGTGGGCAGCACGTGCACCTCGACCCCGTCGGGCACCGCCGCCATCTCCCGGGCGAACCGGTGCCGGCGGGCGATCTCGAATGCGACCTGGGCGATCTCCCAGGGCCGCCGCGGCGGGGTGAGCTCTCGTTCGATCCGGCCCACCTGGAGGACGAAGATCCGGCCGGCCCCGGACGCCACCGCCTCGCCGATGGGGATGGAGTTGACGATGCCGCCGTCGATGTAGTGCTGGTCGGCGATGCGGGCCGGCGGCAGCAGCCCCGGCACGGAGGCGCTGGCGAGCACGGCCGGCACCAGTGGCCCGCTGTCGAACCAGTGCTCGGCGGCGCGCTCGATGTTCGCCGCGCAGCAGCGGAACGGCACGCGCAGGTCGGCGAAGGTGGTGTCCACGCCGAGTTCGTTCTCGAGCAGCTTGCGGAGGGGGCGCGGCGAGTGCAGGTGGGTACGCGCGGCGAACCGGCGAAGCTGCCGGGCGACCGAGTCGCCGTACACCTCACTCGCCTCGGGCGACGCCCAGAGCCGGACCAGGCGGTCGGTGACGGCCTCGGACGGGTCGGCGGCCACCAGCGCGCCGTTCACCGCGCCGATGGACGTGCCCAGTACGAGGTCGGGCTGGATCCCGGCACGGAACAGGGCACGCAGCATGCCCACCTCGACCGCGCCGAGGACGCCGCCGCCCCCGAGCACGAACGCCACCGGTCCCCGCGCCATGCCGTTCATCCTGGCACGGCCGCGCCGCACGCCTCTCCCGGTGGGACCGGGGGGCCGTTGACAGGGCGGAAACATTCACGCAACCTGATAGCGCTCCCACCCCGAGGCAGGTGTGATCCGTGAAGCCGGCACTCCATCCCGGCCGGTTGCTGTCCCGCAGGTACCGGCTCATCGACCAGATCGGCGCCGGCGGCATGTCGGTCATCTGGCGGGCCCGGGACGAGGTACTCGACCGGATCGTCGCGCTGAAGGTCCTGGTGCCGTCGCTCGCCGCCGACGCCCGCTTCCGGGACATGGTCCGGGAGGAGGCCCGGGCCGCCGCCCAACTGGTCCACCCGCACGTCACCGCGGTCCACGACTACGGCGAGACGGTCGCGCCGGACGGCTCGATCACGTCGTACGTGGTGATGGAACTGCTGACCGGTGAGGAGCTGGAGCTGCGCCTGACCGAGGGCCCGCTGCCATGGGCGGAGGCCGTCGAGATCGGCGCGCAGGTTGCCGACGCGCTCGCGGCGGCGCACCGGCTGGGCATCGTGCACCGGGACGTCACCCCGGCCAACGTGATGATGACCCGCACCGGTGCGAAGGTGCTCGACTTCGGGATCGCCACGCGGATCGGGGCACCGGACGAGGACGAGGACGGCGGCACGTTCGGCACACCCGCGTACGTGGCACCGGAACGGCTCGACGGCGCGTCCGCCCAGCCGGCCACCGACGTGTACTCCCTCGGCGTTCTGCTGCACGAGGCGCTCACCGGCCGGGTGCCGTACCCCGCCGACACCTGGGAGCAGCTCAGCGCGGCACTGGCCGAGGGCGTACCGCCCTCGCTGACCGACGTGCCGGGCCTGCCGCCCGAGGTGGCGCGGATCTGTCTGCGGTGTCTGGCCCGGGATCCGGCTGCGCGGCCGACCGCCCGGCAGGTCGCGACGGTCCTGCGCGACCAGCTGCTCCCCGCCGATCCGCAGGCCGCCACGATGCTCGCGCCCACCGTCACCCTGCCCGCCCTCGCCGCACCGGCCACTGAGGACGTCCGGCCCGAGCCGGCCGGGGAGACGGCCGTCCCTCGGGGCGAGGATGCTGACGCGGGTCCGACCGGGGCGGCCAGCAGGACGGAGAGGCGAGGAGGGCCGGGCCGGCTCCGCGGGCGCCGGCTGCGACCGGTGCTGATCGTGCCGGTCGTGCTCGTCGTGGGCGTGACACTGGCGACGCCGGCGCTGCGGCAGGAGGATGATCACGCCCCGCCCCGGTCGTCGCCCACCACCGGCCCGGCGGGACCGGTCCCCTCGGCGGTGCCCGACCACCCGCCACCACCGACGCGGACGCCGCCGGCACGCCCGGCCGACCCGGCGCACAGCCCCGACCCCGGGACCCTGCTGGACGCCGCCAACCGGCTCGACGGCGTGATCGGCGCCGGGCTCAGCGACGGCGGCATCCGCTCCGACGTCGGCCTGGACTTCCGCAACGAGCTGCGCAACCTCACCGGCGCCGCGCGCACCGGCGGGGACGACCTCGCCGAGCGGGTGGCCAGGCTCCGCGAGAAGGTCGGCGTCCGCCTCGGCGAAGGCGCGATCAGCGAGTCGTACGCGGAGCGGCTCGACGCCGCGATGGCCGACCTCGCCGCGACGCGGGCCTAGCACCCGGGTCGAAGTCCCGGCCGGGCCGGGCTGCGACTGCCGGGCCGGCCCTACGGACGGGTCAGCGAACGGCGACGCGGGCGGGCTCGCGGGCGCCACCGGGGACGGCCGGCGCGGTGATGAAGCGCCGGTAGACCTCCTCGTAGCCGGCGGCCATCCGAGCGGTGGAGAAGCGCTCCGCGACGTGGGCGACGCAGGCCGCCGGGTCGAGGTCGATGGCGGCGCGCAGCGCCCCGGGCAGTTCGTCGGCCCGTTCGCACACCAGGCCGGTCACGCCGGGGCGGACCAACTCCGGTACGGCTCCCCGGTGGAGTGCCACCACCGGCGTACCGGTGGCCATCGCTTCCAGCATCACCATGCCGAACGGTTCCTCCCACTGGATCGGCATGATGAGGCACCGGGCCTCGACGAGCAGACGCAGCGCCGCCCGGCGGTCCGCGTCGAGCACCAGCGTCACGTCGTCGTCCAGCAGCGGCCGGATCACCTCGTGGTAGTAGCGGCGCTCGGCCGGCTCGTTGCACTTGCCGGCGAGCACCAGCGGCAGGCCGGCGGCGCGGGCGGCGCGGATCGCGATGTCCGGTCCCTTGTCCGGGCTGAACCGGGCCAGCCAGAGCACCGGCCCCTCGGCGGCCGGGGCACTCTTGTGCGGGATGCCGGGAAGGTCCAGCGCGTTGTGGACGGTGCCGACCCAGGGCAGGCGCGGGTTGAGCCGCCGCTGGGCGTGCGAGATGGCCACCAGACCCACGCCGTGGTCGGTGTAGCCGAGCACCGTGCCGTACTCCCCGACCGGGTTGCCGTGCACGGTGGCGACCGTCGGCACGGCGCGTCGCCCGGCCAGCAACGGACCGATGGTGGTGTGGTCGTGGACGACGTCGAAGTCGGCCGGGCCGATCAGGTCGTCCACCCGGGCGAGATGGGCCAGTTCGGGCAGCGACTCGCCGAGCCGGTCGTACTGGAGCGTGGGGACCGTGGAGACGAAGCTCGCGCCGGTGCCGTGGTGCTCGCCGGCGCCGAACACGGTCACCGCCTGACCCCGGTCGACGAGCGCGTCAACCAGGCCGGCGACGGTCTGCTCGACCCCGCCGTACCCCGGCGGAGGCACGGACAGCCAGGGCGGGACCACCATCGCGATGCGCAACGGCCGCTCGGCCGAGCCGGCGTCCCGGTGGTTCCCAGCCACGCGTCCTCCCCCTCGGTCTTCGGCGGACGGCACCCACCCGACACCGGACCGCTGCCGCCGCGTGGCGGTCGGTTTCCCGGCGACGACCCGGCTAAACCGGACAAGCCGGGCAGTCAGCCGCCCACGAGCAGCTCGTCGCGTACGGCGCGGACACCGTCGGCGGACCACGCCACACGCTCGGCCTGGTCCCGTTCCCACCACGAGCGCACCACCCCACCGAGGATCACCGTGTCACCGTCCACCTCGACGGTCACCCGCTCGGTGCCGATCCCGCGCAGCAGCGCCCGCTGGACGTCGCCCCGGATCCGCTCGCCGTCCGGCCGGGCCACCGGCCGCACCTCCACCAGGTTCGTCACGCCACGTACGCCGCGCAGGCGCCGGACCTCCATCTCGGCGGTCCGCCGCTGCCAGCCGAACTCCACCTCACCGCGGAGCATCACCCACCCGTTCGCCACGGTCACGTCCAGCCGCTCGGCCGGCACGAAGCTGTCCCACTCCAGCGCCCGGCTGACGGCGATCGCGATCTCCCCGTCGGTGTACTGCTCGTCGCCGAGGATGCGGACCTCCAGGTCGTCGGCGATCCCCCGGACGCCCCGGACGCGCTGCGCGCACCGCCGCGCCGCCCACTTCCGGGCGTAGCTGTCCACGCAGCCGGTCAGCGTCACCACCCCGTCGTCGACGCTGACCCCGATCTCCTGCGGCTCGACGCGGGGGTCCCAGGCGAGTTCGTCCAGCACGTCCCGTTGGATCTGCGCGTCGGTCCGGACGGCGGTGGTGGTCATCGCTTCCTCCGTACGCCTCACGGGTCCTCGTGCTCCCACGGTGCGGGCGGTACGGGTGACGGCGGCTCACCCGCACCGGATGAACCGCCGCCGGCGGAAAGCGCGGCGGGTGGCGGAGCCAACCCCCTTGGCTCCGCCACCCGCCGCAGGAGGGAGGAGGAAAGTTCGTAACCGTTAGGACGCTTCAGCGAGCGTCACGGTTGCCGTCGATTCGGCGCCGTTGCGCTTGTAGGTCACCTCGACCCGGTCCCCGACCTTGCCGGCCTGGACGGCACCGACCAGATCGTCGGAGTCGTTGATCACCTTGTCGCCGAACCGGCTGATCACGTCGCCGCGCTGCAGGCCGGCCTTCTCGGCGGCGCTGCCCGGGGTGACGGCGGCCACCAGCGCCCCGCCGCCCTCGGCGGCGTTCACGCTGACGCCGAGCGTCGGGTGGCTGACCTTCTCGCCCCGCTGGAGCTTGGCCGCGACGTCCTTGGCCTTGTTGCTCGGGATGGCGAATCCGACGCCGATGTTGCCCGTGCTGCCCTGGCCGGCGGTGGCGATGGCGGTGTTGATGCCGATCACCTCGCCGCGCGTGTTCACCAGCGCGCCGCCGGAGTTGCCGGGGTTGATCGGCGCGTCGGTCTGGAGCAGCCCGGAGATCGAGCTGACCCCCTGGCGCGGGTCCTGCTGCTGGGGGCCGCCGGCCTGGATGGTGCGGTCCCGCGCGCTGAGGATGCCGGCGGTCACCGACCCCTGCAGGCCCAGCGGGCTGCCCAGGGCGAGGACCTGGTCGCCGACCTGCATCCCGTCGCTGTCGCCGAAGGTCGCCGGCTTCAGCCCGCCCACCCCGGACGCCTTCAGGACGGCCAGGTCGGTCTTCGGGTCGGTGCCGACGATCCGGGCCTGGGCGGTCTCACCGTCCGCGAAGATCACCCGGACGGTGTTACCGCTCGCCGACGCGATCACGTGGTTGTTGGTCAGCACGAAGCCGTCGGCGGTGAGGATCACGCCCGAGCCCTCGCCGTTGCCGGTGGTGATCGAGACCACGCTCGGCTGCACCTCGGCGGCGATGCGCGGCAGGTCGGCGCTGTTGATGACCGGCGCGGCCGAGTAGGTGCGGGTGATGCCGGAGTTGCCGTCGAGGGCGAGCGCCAGCGCGCCGCCGGCGACGCCGGAGCCGAACATCAGGGCGAGCACCGCGACACCCGCTCCGGCGAACTTCGCGACCCGGCCCGGACTGGTACGCGGGCCGGTCTGCGGCGCCGCCCACGGCGGCAGGGGCTGCCCGGCGAGGTGCGGCTGCGGGCCGGCGTGGTGGTGCGCCGGGGCGCCCGGATGCTGCGGCTGCGGACCGTACGCCGCCCCCGGCTGGCCCCCACTCCAGCCGGGCTGGTTGCCGGGGTACCAGGGAGCAGCCGGGTAGCGGCCCTGCTGGTAGCCGCCGTACGGGTGGCCGCCGGACGGCGCGGCGCCGGGCTGGCCGGACGCCGGGTACGGCGGGGCGGAGGGGGTGGCTGCCGGCGGGGTGCCGGGGGCGGCCGGTGAGCCGGGGGCAGCGGTCTCCGGGCTACCGGCGGTCGCCGGACCGGCCTCGGCGGCGAGCGGGGCGGCGGGGCCGGTGGTGCCCGGAGCGGCGGAGTCGGTGACCGCGGGGCTGCCCGGGGCGGAGTCGGACTGCGCGCGCTCGACGCGGGGCAGCTCGGCGGTGGGGGGCGACGGCTCGGCGTCGGTGGGGGCCGGCCGGCGCTGCGGGTCGGACTCGTACTCGGTCATGGCTCCACCTTCTCCTCCGCCACTGCGACCAGCCTGGAACCCGCCTGAAGGTTGGCTGAAAGTCACAGGTCGTCGCCGTCCGTGTCCGGTACCAGGGGCAGCCGCACCCGGAACGTGGCGCCCCCGCCCGGCGTCTCGACCACCTCGACGGTGCCGTGGTGGGCGGCCACCAGCGCGGCGACGATCGCCAGCCCGAGCCCGGTGCCGGTGTTCCCGCCGGGCCGGCGGGTCCGCGCCGCGTCCGCCCGGTAGAAGCGCTCGAAGACCCGCTCCGCCTGCTCCGGTGAGAGCCCCGGGCCGGTGTCGGCCACCTCCACCACCGCGAGGTTGCCCGGCTCGGACCGCAGCCGCAGGGTCACCGACGCGTCCGGCGGGGTGTGCGTCAGGGCGTTCGTCACCAGGTTGCCGATCACCTGCCGCAGCCGGGCGTCGTCGCCGTACACCACCAGGCGCCCGGAGCCCGGGACGATGTCCAGCTCGATCCGGCGGTCCGGGGCCACCGCCCGGGCGGCCTCGATCGCGTCGGTGGCCAGCACCGGCAGCTCGACCGGGGCGAGCGAGAGCGGGCGTTCGCGGTCCAGCCGGGCGAGCAGCAGCAGGTCCTCGACGAGCAGCCCCATCCGGGCTGCCTCGTCCTCGATCCGGCGGAGCAGGTCGCCGGTCTGCTCGGGCTCGCGGGCGGCGCCCTGCCGGTACAGCTCGGCGAAGCCCCGGATCGTCGTCAGCGGGGTGCGCAGCTCGTGCGACGCGTCCGCGACGAACTGCCGCATCCGCTCCTCGGAGCGACGGGCCCGAGCCTCGGACGCGCGGGCGTTCGCCGCGGCGTCCCGGGCGGTGGACTCGGCGGCCCGGGCGGCCGCCTCGGACGTGGCGCGGGCGGTGAAGGCCGCCTCGATCTGGGTGAGCATCGCGTTGAGCGCCCGGGACAGCCGCCCGAGTTCCGAGCTGGGGCACTCCTGGCCCGCCTCCGGGTCGGGCACCCGCCGGGTCAGGTCGCCGCCGGCGATGGCGGCGGCGGTCTGCTCGATCTCCACGAGCGGTTTGAGGCTGGTCCGGACGATCGCCGCGCCGATCGACGCGAGCAGGATCAGCACCGCACCACCGACCAGAAGGTCGATCCAGACCAACCGTTTGACGGCCAGGTCCACGTCGGTGAGATGCTGGCCGACGGCCGCCACCTGACCGTCCGGCAGTTCGAGGTAGAGCATCCGCCACCGGCTGTGACCGTCCTGCGACCGGACGGTGCGCGGTTCCCCGACCAGATCCCGGAACCCCTCCTCCGTGCGCGGCCAGGTCGGCAGGTCCTGCTGGTCCATCTCCGGGTTGTAGAAGAAGGCGGTCGCCTGGCCGTCCGCGACGGTGAGCAGCACGTAGTCGCTCGGCAGGCTGAACTGGACCTTCTGGCCCGGCCGCAGCGTCGCGGCCCAGCTCGTCACGCTGCCGCTCGCCGAGCGCAGGTCCGCGTCCACCTGGTCGATCAGATAGCTGCGCAGGAAGTAGGTGGTCAGCGAGCTGATCACCAGCAGTGCGGCTGCCACCAGCGCGAGGACCGCGGTGACCAGCTTGACGCGGAGCGGGACGCTTCGGAGCCGGAGCTTCGCCTGCTGGACGACGTTCACGCAGCCGGCTTGCGAAGGACGTACCCCACCCCACGGAGCGTGTGGATCAGCCGGGGCTGAGTGTTGTCGACCTTGCGCCGCAGGTACGAAATGTACGACTCGACGATGTTGTCGTCACCCCGGAAGTCGTAGTTCCACACGTGGTCGAGGATCTGCGCCTTGGACAGCACCCGGTTGGCGTTGAGCATGAGGTAGCGCAGCAGCTTGAACTCGGTCGGCGACAGCTGCACCCGCTGGCCCGCCCGGTACACCTCGTGGGTCTCCTCGTCCAGCTCCAGGTCGGCGAAGGTGAGCCGGGACGGCGCCTGCTCGCCGGTGCTCGTACGCCGCAGCACGGCGCGGATCCGCGCGGTCAGCTCCTCCAGGCTGAACGGCTTGGTGACGTAGTCGTCGCCGCCCAGGGTGAGGCCGCGGATCTTGTCGTCGGTGGCGTCCCGGGCGGTGAGGAAGACGACCGGCGTCCGGGTGCCGCCCTCGCGCATCATCCGGATGACCTCGAATCCGTCGAGGTCGGGCAGCATGACGTCCAGCACGACCAGATCGGGGCGGTGGTCCTTCGCGACGTTCAGCGCGGCGCTGCCGCTGGTGGCGGTAGCCACGTCGAAACCCGCGAACCGCAGGCTCGCGGAGAGCAGTTCGAGGATGTTGGGATCGTCCTCGACGACGAGCAGTCGCGCCTCGGTCTGGGTAGCGGCCATGCGGCCCATCATCCGCGCTCAGGCTGCGCCCCGCCTGGGCGGTCGCTGAAAAGAATCTGTGAGGGTCATGCCGCCAGGTCGAGCTCCCGCTCCGCGACCACCAGCCGGGTCGGCAGCGCGTGCAGCGCCGCGGCCCGGGGCACCCGGGACGGCACCAGGTGCACGGCCGACTCGGCGGCCCGGGCCAGCACCCGCCGGTCGGCGTCCGCCGCCGGATGCAGGGCCGCCGTGACGGTCACCGTCACCACCAGGTCGCGGGCGGCGAGCACCCGCCGCAGCGACCGCCACAGGGTCTCGTCGCCCAGGAAGGCCGCCGCGGTGGTGGCCGTGTCGGTGGCCGCGCACCGGTAGCCGATCCGCAGCGGCACCACCGGGGCACCCGCGTCGATCGCGGCCTGGAACATCGCCGGCCGGAACCCGCCGGCCGGCCGGCAGTCCCCCGCGTCGCCGCACCAGGTGGTGCCCTCCGGGAAGACGGCGACCGCCCGCCCGGAGCGCAGCAGGGCGGCCAGCCGCGTCACCGTGTCCGGCAGGTCCCGGGGCCGGGACCGGTCCACGAAGACGGTCCCGGCGACACCGGCGAGCTGACCGATCAGCGGCCACGCCCGCACCTCGCTCTTGGCCATCATCCGGGCCGGCGACACGGCCAGCACCGCCAGGATGTCCAGCCACGACACGTGGTTGGCGACCAGCAGCGCGCGCCGCCGGGGCAGCCGGCCCCGGACCACCAGGCGCACGCCGACAGCCCGGGCGGTGGCCCGCGCCCAGCGGCGGATCGCGGCCTCCCGCTCGCGAGCGGGCAGCAGCGGGAGCAGCACCGCCAGGCCGGCACCGGCGAGCAGCATCCCCAGCCCGGCGACCATCCGGCCCAGCCGCCGCGCGGCGGAGACGTCGGGCACGTCGCCGGGCACCGGCAGGCAGGTCGGGCCACACCCGGAGGTCGGCCGCCAGAGGTCGTACGCGACGGCGGTCACCGCTCCACCCCGCCCAGGAAGTGCCGCAGGTAGCGGGGATTCATCCGGTCCAGGGAGAAAAGCACGTAGAAGTCGGCGACCCCGAAGTCCGGGTCGTAGGCCGGCGCGCCGCAGACCCATGCGCCGAGGCGCAGGTAGCCGCGGAGCAGCGGCGGGACCAGTGCCCGCGCCTGCGCGCCCCCGACCGCGCCGGTGGGCACGCCGGGCTCGGCGAACCAGGGCCGCAGCGGGCGGACCCGCAGCGGCGGCGGAGCCAGGTGCTTCGCCTGCGCCAGGGCCCACACCTCCGCGACCGCCCGTCCCCCGTCGGCCACCGGGACCGAGGCGCAGCCGCCGAGCCAGCGGACGCCACGCAGGTGCAGGTAGCGGGCGATGCCGGCCCACATCAGGTTGATCACGGCGCCGGAGCGGTGGTCCGGGTGTACGCAGGACCGGCCGGCCTCCACCAGGTCGTCGCGGAGCGGGTCCAGCGGCGTCAGGTCGAACTCGTCCTCGGCGTACCGGCGGTCGGCGCGGCCCGGCGGCAGCAGGCGGTACGTCCCGACCACCTCACCGCTGCTCTCCTGCCGCACGATGAGGTGGTCGCAGTACTGGTCGAAGTCGTCGACGTCCAGGTCACCCACGCCGGGGCGCAGGGTGGCGCCCAACTCGGTGGCGAAGACCTCGTGTCGGAGGCGTTGCGCGGCCGCGACCTGGTTGGGGTCGTCGGCGATCAACAGCGTGTACCCGCTGGTCGTGAGGGGTGCGCCAGCGGCGGGCAGAACGGCCATGAGTTCTGTGTAGGGGGCTCGGGTTGCCGGTCACGGTGGTGAGGAGTGTCGATCGGGTGAACGGCGGTGGGCGGCCGGCTGCCGTGACCGCCCGGCGACGTCGACGGGCGGACGTGGGAGGCTGCCCCGGGTGGGCCGGCGACGGGGCCGGCGCCGCCGACCGGAGGTGCGGACATGATCATCGGTGCGCGGTACAACGGGCCGCCCGGCTCGGGCAACGGCGGGTGGAGCGCGGGGACGTTCGCGGCCGGGGACCCGGGCCTGCGGGCAGGCCGGCCCGGCGCGGCCGACGCCGCGGTGGAGGTGACCCTGCGGCGGCCGCCGCCGCTGGAGACCCCGCTGACCCGGCACGGGACCGAGGTCCGCGACCCGGACGGGCAGCTGGTCGCGGAGGTCCGTCCGGTCCCGGGGTTCCGCACCGTCGTGCAGCCGGTCGACCTGGCGACGGCGCGGGCGGCCGCGGCTGGGTACCCCGGGCTGGTGGACCACCCCTTCCCCGGTTGCTTCGTCTGCGGCCCGGAGCGGGCCGACGGGCTGCGGATCTTTCCCGGTCCGCTGCCCGACGGTCGCACCGCCGCGCCGTTCCGGGTGCCGGACGACGTCGACGTGGTGACCGTCTGGGCGGCGCTGGACTGCCCCGGCGGCTGGTCGGTGATCGCGCCCGGCCGGCCGTACGTGCTGGGTCGGATCGCCGCCGTGGTCGAAGCGCTACCGGAGCCGGGCGACGAGTGTGTGGTGACCGGGCTGACGGCGGGCGCCGAGGGCCGGAAGGCCGAGGTGCACAGCAGCCTGTACGCCCCGGACGGGACCCTCCTCGCCTGGGCCCGCGCCACCTGGATCGCGGTGTGACGGCGGAGGAGGGGCTCCTGGCCGACGGAACCCCTCCCCGACACCACGGCGGGTCGTTCCTCAGGAGTAGCCGCCTCCGCCGCGAGACGGAGGTGCGGGTACGGACCGCGCCTGATTGATTTGGTTGCGCCGGCCGGTCACGCTGTGCAGCGGCGTACCCCGACGCCACCACACGAGGGGAGAAGAATGTCTGACGGGCAGCGAAGCCCCACCAGCGACGGTCAGATCGTGGTGTCCGGCCTGACGAAGGTCTACCGCAACGTCCGCGCGGTCGACGACCTGTCCTTCACGGTCGAGCCGGGCCGGGTCACCGGCTTCCTCGGCCCGAACGGCGCCGGCAAGACGACCACGCTCCGCATGCTGCTGAACCTGGTCACCCCGACCGGCGGCCACGCGACCATCGGTGGCCGGCGGTACGCCGACCTGACCGATCCGCTGCGGCACGTGGGGGCGGTGCTGGAGGCGTCCAGCGCGCACAAGGGCCGCACCGGGATCAACCACCTGCGGGTGATCTGCGCGGCCGCCGGCCTGCCGAAGTCCCGGGCCGACGAGGCGCTGGCGCTGGTCGGGCTGACGCCGGCCGCGAAGCGCAAGTTCAAGGGCTACTCGCTCGGCATGAAGCAGCGGCTGGGCATCGCCGCCGCGATGCTCGGCGACCCGCGGGTGCTGATCCTGGACGAGCCGGCGAACGGCCTCGACCCGGAGGGCATCCGGTGGATGCGCGGCTTCCTCAAGAGCCTGGCCACCGAGGGACGCACGGTGCTGGTCTCCAGCCACCTGCTGTCCGAGATGCAGCTCCTCGCCGACGACGTGGTGATCATCGCCGCCGGCCGGCTGGTCCGGCAGGGCCCGGTGGACCAGGTGATCGGGTCGATGGCGCAGGGCGTGCGGGTGCGCGTCCGCACGCCGCAGGCCGACACGCTGACCGCCGCGCTGAAGGACGGCCCGGCCACGGTGGACGTCGACGAGCACGGGACGCTGCTGGTCGGCGGTGTGGACGCGCCGACGGTGGGCCGGGCGGCCCTGGCCGCCGGTGTCGAGCTGCACGAACTCACCACGGAACGGCCCGACCTCGAGGGCGTGTTCCTGGAGCTGACGGCCGGAAAGGCGGACATCCGATGAACCTCGTCCGAGCCGAGCTGGCGAAGATCCGTACCACCAACCTGTGGTGGATCCTGGCGCTGATCTACCTGCCGCTGTGGGGCCTCACCCTGTTCTTCAACTACATCCAGACGGATCAGCTGGTGAACGGGAATCTCGGCCAGGTACCGGAGGACCAGGCCGACACCGTGGCGGCGGTCGCCCTCCCGGACAATCTGGCCGCGAACCTCTACACCAACGGCCAGTTCTTCGGCCTGCTGATGGTGATGCTGCTCGGCATCCTGGTGGTGACCAACGAGTTCTTCCACCAGACCGTCACCACCACGTTCCTCACCACACCGCACCGGAGCGCCGTGATGGCGGCCAAGTTGGTGGCCACGGCCGTCCTGGGGCTGATCTTCTGGTTGGTCACGACCGGCGCGAACCTGCTGGTCGGCTCGGCGGTGCTGGAGTCGGTCGGGGTCGGTGCCCGGTTCGGGAGCGCGGCGTGGGAGGCGGTCGGCCTGAACGCCCTGGCGTACCTGCTGTGGGCGATCCTCGGCGTCGGGATCGGGGTGCTGATCCGCAGCCAGATCGGGGCCACCGTCACCGGCATCCTGCTCTACCTGGGTGGCACGATCGGCGCGGTCATCGTCATCAGCACGCTGGCAGCCCGCTTCGGGGACTGGATCAACAACCTCCAGCTCCTGGTGCCCTCCCTCGCCTCCGGCCTGATGGTCACCGGAGCCGAGATCCCGGGCAACCCGCCGCGCTGGGCGGGCGCCGCGGTGCTGGTCGGGTACGCGGTGGTGGCCGGCGTGATCGGCACGCTGACCGTACGTCGGCGGGACATCTCCTGACGCGCGTGGTGGCGGGGGCGGCGCCGTTCCCGCCACCGCGTCGCGGGCCGGCCCCCGGCCACGTCGCCCGCGTCACCCGCCGGGGCAGCCCCGGCCGCCGCTGACCGGGATGCACTGGGTGATCCTCGGCGCCGGTTCCTCGTCCGCCGGGGTGTGGCCGATCAGGGTGGTGGCCACCATACTGCTCGCCACCGCCGTGACCAGGTAGACCGCCACCACGCCGACGCCCGCGCCGACGAAGTGCCGCCGCCAGTACGCGTCGTCGGCCCGTGCCGCGAGCAGCAGCCCGACCAGCGGGAGCACCGCGTTGAGGACCAGCCCGCCGATCAGTAACGCGTCGGTGGTCGCGCCGAACGCCCAAGCGCGGGAAGGCCGAGCCTCCTCACGGGCCCACCCCGAGGGCCGCCGCCCCGACAGCGCTGACCGCCACGGCGACCGCCACGGTCAGCGTGCCGGCACGCCCGGGTGCGGCATTCGGTACGGATACTCAGTTCCGCATACCAGTCATCGACGGCGTACGCAGCGTTTGCCGAACTTCTGGCATCTTCTGTGAAACGGACCACGCGACGGAGGCGGAAATGCCTGCGGGTTCCGTACGGCGTAGCCTGGGACCCGACTCCGCGCGCCCGGAGGAAAGGGCGCACCGCGTGACACACAACCCGCGTGAAAGAGGCGATTACCGGCCGTGTCGACCCAGCAGACTTCGCAGGAGAACCCACTGGCGGGTTTCGGCCCGAACGAGTGGATCGTCGAAGAGATGTACCAGCGGTACCTCACCGACCCCACCAGCGTCGACCCGGCCTGGCACGACTTCTTCGCGGACTACCGGCCCGCACCGGGCGCCGCGCCGCGTGCGGAGCAGCCCGCCCCGAAGCCGGCAGCCAAGCCCGAGCCGTCCGGCCAGCAGGAGGCCGCCGCGACCGTCGCGCAGCCCGCGCGCAAGGAGGAGGCGAAGCCGGCTCCGGCCAAGCCCACGGCGCCGAAGGCCGCCGCCAAGCCGGCCCCGGCCAAGGCCGCACCGGCGAAGGCCGCCGCCCCGACCGCCGCCGGCCCGCAGACCACGCCGCTGCGCGGCGTCGCCGCCAAGATCGTCCAGAACATGGACGCGTCGTTGAGCGTGCCGACCGCGACCAGCGTGCGCGCCGTCCCGGCCAAGCTCCTGGTCGACAACCGCATCGTGATCAACAACCACCTGGCCCGCGGGCGGGGTGGCAAGGTCAGCTTCACCCACCTGATCGGGTACGCGCTGGTCCGCGCGCTGGTGGCGCACCCGGAGATGAACAACTCGTACGCCGAGGTCGACGGCAAGCCGGTGCTGGTCCGCCCCGAGCACGTCAACCTGGGCATCGCCATCGACCTGACCAAGCCGGACGGCAGCCGCAACCTGGTGGTGCCCTCCATCAAGGCCTGCGAGCAGATGGACTTCCGGCAGTTCTGGCAGGCGTACGAGGACGTCGTCCGCCGGGCTCGGAAGAACGAGCTGACGATGGAGGACTACTCCGGCACCACCATCTCGCTGACCAACCCAGGCGGCATCGGCACCGTGCACTCGATGCCGCGACTGATGACCGGCCAGAGCGCGATCATCGGCGTCGGCGCAATGGAGTACCCGGCGCCGTACCAGGGCATGAGCGAGGCCACCCTCGCGGAGCTGGCGGTCAGCAAGGTCATCACGCTGACCAGCACGTACGATCACCGCATCATCCAGGGCGCGCAGTCCGGCGAGTTCCTGAAGGTGATGCACGAGCTGCTGCTCGGCGAGCACGCCTTCTACGACCAGATCTTCACCTCGCTGCGCATCCCGTACGAGCCGGTGCGCTGGATGCGCGACGTCGCGATCGACGGCGAGGGCCAGATCAACAAGACCGCGCGGGTGCACGAGCTGATCCACGCGTACCGGGTGCGCGGCCACCTGATGGCCGACACCGACCCGCTGGAGTTCAAGATCCGCAAGCACCCGGACCTGGACGTCCTCCAGCACGGGCTGACCCTGTGGGACCTGGACCGGGTCTTCCCGGTGAACGGCTTCGCCGGCCGGCAGCGGATGAAGCTGCGCGAGGTCCTCGGTGTGCTGCGCGACTCGTACTGCCGCCGGGTCGGCATCGAGTACATGCACATCCAGGACCCGGAGGAGCGGCGCTGGATCCAGGAGCGGGTCGAGCGCCGGTACGAGAAGCCGTCGCCGGAGGAGCAGAAGCACGTGCTCAACCGGCTCAACGCCGCGGAGGCGTTCGAAACCTTCCTGCAGACCAAGTACGTGGGCCAGAAGCGGTTCTCGCTGGAGGGCGGCGAGTCGCTGATCCCGCTGCTGGGCGAGGTGCTGGAGGCTTCCGCCGAGGGCGGGCTGGACGAGGTCGTCATCGGCATGGCGCACCGGGGCCGGCTCAACGTGCTGGCGAACATCGTCGGCAAGCCGTACGAGAAGATCTTCTCCGAGTTCGAGGGCCACCTGGACCCGCGTTCCACCCAGGGCTCCGGCGACGTCAAGTACCACCTCGGCCAGAACGGCAAGTTCACCACGCCGGACGGCGAGCACGCGGTGAAGGTCTCGGTGGTGGCGAACCCGTCGCACCTGGAGGCCGTCGACCCGGTGCTGGAGGGCATCGTCCGGGCCAAGCAGGACCGGATCGACCTCAAGCTGGAGGGTTACACCGTGCTGCCGCTGGCGGTGCACGGTGACGCCGCGTTCGCCGGCCAGGGCGTGGTCGCCGAGACGCTCAACCTGTCCCAGCTGCGTGGCTACCGCACCGGCGGCACCGTGCACGTCGTGGTCAACAACCAGGTCGGCTTCACGACCGCCCCGGAGTACAGCCGCTCCAGCCTCTACAGCACCGACGTGGCCCGGATGATCCAGGCGCCGATCTTCCACGTCAACGGTGACGACCCGGAGGCCGTGGTCCGGGTCGCCCGGCTCGCCTTCGAGTACCGGCAGGCGTTCAACAAGGACGTCGTGATCGACCTGGTCTGCTACCGGCGGCGCGGACACAACGAGGGCGACGACCCGTCGATGTCCAACCCCCAGATGTACAAGATCATCGACTCGAAGCGCTCGGTGCGGAAGCTCTACACCGAGGAGCTGATCGGGCGGGGTGACATCACCGTGGAGGACGCGGAGGAGCTGCTGCGCGACTACCAGGCGCAGCTGGAGCGGGTCTTCAAGGCCACCCGCGACGCCGCCACCACGCCGCGCCAGCTCTCCCGCCCCAAGCGGGAGGAGGAGCCGGAGCCGCAGGTCGAGACCGCCACCGACACCGCGGTCGTCAAGGCGATCGGCGAGGCGCACGTCAACCTGCCGGAGGGCTTCACCCCGCACAAGCGGATCCAGCAGCTGCTCGACCGGCGGGCCAAGATGTCCGTCGAGGGCAACATCGACTGGGGCTTCGGCGAGATCATCGCCTTCGGCTCGCTGCTGCACGACGGGGTCACCGTCCGGCTCGCCGGCCAGGACTCGCGCCGCGGCACGTTCGTGCAGCGGCACGCCTCGGTCGTCGACGCTCGGACCGGCGACGACTACCTGCCGCTGAAGTCGCTCACCGGCGATGGCGAGCGGTCCCGGTTCTTCGTGCACGACTCGCTGCTCAGCGAGTACGCGGCGATGGGCTTCGAGTACGGCTACTCGGTGGAGAACGTCAACGCGCTGGTCTGCTGGGAGGCCCAGTTCGGCGACTTCGTCAACGGCGCCCAGTCGGTCATCGACGAGTTCATCTCCTCCGGCGAGGTGAAGTGGGGCCAGCGCTCGGCGGTCACCCTGCTGCTGCCGCACGGCCACGAGGGCCAGGGCCCGGACCACACATCCGGCCGCCCGGAGCGGTTCCTCCAGCTCTGCGCCGAGGACAACATGCGGGTGGCGATCCCGACCACCCCGGCGAACTACTTCCACCTGCTGCGCCGCCAGGCCCTGTCGCCGAAGCGGAAGCCGCTGGTGGTGTTCACGCCGAAGTCCCTGCTGCGGCACCGGCTCTGCATCTCGCAGGTCGAGGACTTCACCACCGGCACCTTCCAGCCGGTGCTGCCCGACGGCGGGGCCCCGGCACCGGAGCAGGTGAAGCGGGTGCTGCTCTGCTCGGGCAAGGTCTACTACGACCTGTTCCAGGCCCGGCAGGAGCGCGGCGTCACCGACACCGCGATCATCCGGGTCGAGCAGCTGTACCCGATCCCGGTCGACGAGATCCGGGCCGCCCTCGCGACGTACCCGAACGCGGAGGACTTCGCCTGGGTCCAGGAGGAGCCGGCCAACCAGGGCGCCTGGTCGTTCGTCGCGCTGAACATGCTGGAGCACCTCGACGGTGTCCGGCTGCGCCGCATCTCCCGTCCGGCCGCGGCCGCCCCGGCGGTCGGTTCGGCCAAGATGCACGACGTCGAGCAGCAGGCGCTGATCGAGGCGGCCCTCCCCCGCCCGTAACGCACCACGCACGGCGGCGGGGCAGGGACGGTCGTCCCTGCCCCGCCGCCGTCGCGCCACCACAGACGAGGAACGCACATGTACTTCACCGACCGTGGGATCGAGGAACTGGTCGAGCGACGCGGCGACGAGCAGATCAGCATCGAGTGGCTGGCCGAGCGCCTGCGCGACTTCGTCGACCTGAACCCCGAGTTCGAGACGCCGATCGAGCGTCTCGCCACGTACCTGGCCCGTCTCGACGACGAGGACGACGAGTGACCGACGGCCCGGGACGCAGGACCCGGGCGGGGGGCACGCCGATCTCCTAGGGTGGATCTCGTGGCCCGGAGTGTGTACGTCACCAGCGTGGGGTCCGGCGGGGGCAAGTCGACGGTCGCCCTCGGCCTCGCCGAACTGCTGTCCCGGCAGGTCGAACGGATCGGGGCGTTCCGCCCGCTGGTCGGCGGAGCCACCCCGGATCCCATCCTGGCCCTGCTCGCCGACCGGTACCGGATCGAGCTGCCGCCCGCGGATCTGGCCGGCGCGACGTACGCCGAGGCCACCGCGATGGTCGCCGACGGGCGGCGGGAGCAGTTGATCTCCGGGATCGTGGCGCGCTACCGCGAGGTGGAGCGCCGCTGCCCGGCGGTGGTCGTGGTGGGCAGCGACTTCGCCGACGGCGGCGCCGGCGCCGGCCCCCGCGAGCTGGCCTTCAACGCGCGGCTCGCCACCGAGTTCGGCAGCGTCGTGGTCCCGGTCGTCGACGGGTACGGGCAGCAGCCGGCCGCCATCTCGGCGTCGGCGCGCCGGGCGTACCACGATCTGGAGGACCTCGGCGCGACGGTGCTGGCGGTGGTCGCCAACCGGGTGGCGGAGCCGATGCCGCTGCCCGACCTGCCGGTCCCCACGTACGCGATTCCGGAGGTGCCGAGCGTGTCGGCGCCGACGGTCGCCGAGGTGGCGGCGGCGCTCGGCGCCACGCTGCTCGCCGGCGACGACGCCGCCCTCAGCCGCGACGTGCTCGACTACGTGGTCGGCGCGGCCCACGTGCCGACCCTGCTCGACCACCTCACCGAGGGCGCCCTGGTGATCATGCCGGGCGACCGGGACGACCTCCTGGTCGCCACGAGCGCGGCGCACGTGGCCGGGCAGGTCTCGCTGTCCGGGCTGGTCCTCACCCTCGGCGAGCGGCCGGACCCGCGCGCGATGCGGCTGGTGGAGCGGCTGAAGCCGGGGCTCGCGGTGCTCTCGGTGCCCAGCGACAGCTACGACACGGTCGCCGCGTCCAGCCGGATCGAGGGCCGGCCCAGCGCCGGCAACCCGCGCAAGGTGGAGGCCGCGCTCGGCGCCTTCGAGCGCTGCGTGGACACCGACGACCTGGCCCGCCGGCTGCGGGTCAGCCGCTCCGAGCGGGTCACGCCGCTGATGTTCGAGTACGACCTGATCGACCGCGCCCGGGCGCGGCGCCGGCACCTGGTGCTGCCCGAGGGCTCGGAGGAGCGGATCCTGCGGGCGGCCGAGATCCTGCTGCGCCGGGGCGTCGCCGACCTGACCCTGCTCGGCCGGCCCGACGACATCGCCCGGCGCACCCGGGAACTGGGTGTCGACATCGCCGGCGTCCGGGTGGTCGACCCGGTCACCAGCGGGTGGCGCGACGAGTTCGCCGCCGGGTACGCGAAGCTGCGCGCCCACCGGGGGGTCACGCTGGACCTGGCCCACGACATCGTGGCCCAGCCCAACTACTTCGGCACGATGATGGTGCAGACCGGGTACGCCGACGGCATGGTCTCCGGCGCGACCCACACCACCGCCGCCACCATCCGCCCCGCCTTCGAGATCATCCGGACCATGCCGGGGGTGTCCGTCGCGTCCAGCGTCTTCTTCATGCTGCTCGCCGACCGTGTCCTGGTGTACGGCGACTGCGCGGTCAACCCCGACCCGGACGCCGCCCAACTCGCCGACATCGCGATCTCGTCGGCCGACACCGCCGCCCGGTTCGGCATCGAGCCGAGGGTGGCGATGCTGTCGTACTCCACCGGCGCCTCCGGCGCCGGCGCGGACGTGGAGAAGGTCGCGGCGGCCACCCTGCTGGTCCGGGAACGCCGACCGGACCTGCTGGTCGAGGGCCCGATCCAGTACGACGCGGCGATCGACCCGGCGGTGGCGGCGACGAAACTGCCCGGCAGCGAGGTGGCCGGCCGGGCGACGGTCTTCATCTTCCCGGACCTCAACACCGGCAACAACACGTACAAGGCGGTGCAGCGGTCGGCCGGCGCGGTGGCGGTCGGGCCGGTCATGCAGGGCCTGCGCCGGCCGGTGAACGACCTGTCCCGGGGCGCGACCGTTCCCGACATCGTCAACACGGTCGCGATCACCGCGATCCAGGCCGCCGCGTCGTCGGAGGAGGAGGTCGCGTGACCGAGCGGGTGCTGGTGCTCAACTGCGGGTCGTCGTCGGTGAAGTGGCGGCTCTACGACGGCGACGAGGTCCGGGGCAAGGGCACGGTCGAGCGGATCGGCGAGCCCGGCGGCGGTCCGCCCGACCACGCGACGGCGGTCCGGCAGATCCTCGACGGTCTCGACCTGGCCGGGCTGGTGGCGGTCGGGCACCGGGTGGTGCACGGCGGGCGGCGCTTCGGCGAGCCGGTCCTGATCGACGACGAGGTGCTCGCCGCCATCCGGGCCCTGGTGCCGCTGGCGCCGCTGCACAACCCCGCCAACCTGGCCGGCATCGAGGTCGCCCGGGCGGCACTGCCGGACCTGCCGCAGGTCGCCGTCTTCGACACCGCCTTCCACACCACGCTCCCCGAGGCCGCCGCCACGTACGCGATCGACCGGGACACGGCCACCCGGTACGGCGTCCGGCGGTACGGCTTCCACGGCACGTCGCACGCGTACGTCTCCCGGCGCACCGCGGAACTGCTCGGCCGCCCGTACGAGGAGATCAACACGATCACCCTGCACCTCGGCAACGGGGCCAGTGTCACCGCGGTGGCCGGTGGGCGGAGCGTGGCCACCTCGATGGGCATGTCCCCGCTCGAAGGCCTGGTGATGGGCACCCGCAGCGGCGACCTGGACCCGACGGTGATCTTCCACCTGCGCCGGGAGGGCGGGCTGGGCGTCGACGAGATCGACGACCTGCTCAACCACCGCAGCGGCCTGCTGGGGCTGGCGGGCGCCAACGACATGCGCGAGGTGCTGGCGCGCCGGGCCGACGGCGACCGGGACGCCGCCCTCGCCTTCGACGTGTACTGCCGGCGGATCACCGCCTACGTCGGGGCGTACTACGCCCTGCTCGGCCGGGTGGACGCGGTCACCTTCACCGCGGGCGTCGGCGAGCACGCCGCCCCGGTGCGCGCGGCGGCGCTGGCCGGCCTGGAGCGGCTGGGCATCGCCGTCGACCCGGGTCGTAACGCCGGCAGCGGCGACCGTGTCATCTCCCCGGACGGCGCGGAGGTGACGGTCTGTGTGATCGGCACCGACGAGGAGCGGGAGATCGCCCGCGCGGCGCGCGAGGTGGCCGCGGGCTCGCGCTGACGCGCCGGCTCAGCCCAGGGCCAGCCAGGCGGCCAGGACGACCAGCACCACCGCGGCCACCACCGCGCCGACGAGCAGCGGCGCCCGACCGGCGGCCGGCGCCGGCGGCTCCGGCGTGTTCGCGAAGGCGCGGAACGCCTCGGTGTTGCCGGCCGGGTCGGAGTAGTTCTCAGGCATGCGCCCGACCATAGCGAAGGGCGTCGACGTAGCCGGGCCCCGGCGCGCGTGGATCCCACAGGTCGAGCCGGGCGGTGGAGGTGTTCCGGCCGGGTGGTGCGCGGACGCCGACCGGTCGGCGGGACCGGCCGGGGCACCCGGAGACCTACCGTGGATCCGTGGGGGTGCAACGGCTGGTCGCCGCGCTGCTGGCGGCGCTGCTGCTGGCGGGCTGCGCGCCGGCCACCTCCGTCACCGGGGGGCCGCCGCCGGCGCACCCGGAGCCCGGGAGCCCGTACGCCGTCGGCGTGCGTACGTTCACCCTCGACCCGGGTTCGGCGCGGCCCCTGCCGGTGACCCTCTGGTACCCGGCCGAGGGCGCCGCCGTGGCCGACGGGCGGTTCCCCGTCGTCGTCTACAGCCACGGGCTGGACAGCCTGCCGCGCCTGCACGCCGGCCTGGTCACCCGCTGGGCCGCCGCCGGGTTCGTGGTGGCCGCACCGGCGTACCCGCACACCCGGCGCGGCGCTCCCCGGTTCAGCCGAGCGGACGTCCGGCACCAGCCGGCCGACGCGTGGCGGCTGATCCGGCATCTCGTCCGCCTGGACACCCGGCGCGGTGACCCCCTCGCCGGGCACCTGGACGTGGCCCGGTTCGCCGCCGCCGGCCACTCCGCCGGCGGCTTCACGACGGCCGGCATGTTCACCCCGGGCCACTCCGCCCGGTTGCGGGCCGGCATCGTGATCGCGGGCGGCGGGATGGCCGGCCGTCTCGCCGATCCGGCCGCGCCGCTGCTCTTCGTGCACGGCACGGCGGACCGCGTCGTCCCGCTGGGGGTCGGCCGCGCCGCGTACGACCGCGCCTCCGGGCCGGCGGCGTTCCTGAGCCTGCTCGGGCAGGGCCACGGCGAGTACCTGGGGCCGGGCCGGCGGGGCTTCGACCAGGTCCTCGCCGCCACGACCGAGTTCCTCCGCTGGACCCTCTACGGCGACCCGGCCGCCCGCCGCCGGCTGACCGGCGCGGCGCTCTCCCCCGGCGTGACGGCGTTCGAGCACCGGCTGACGACCTGAGCCGGCCCCGCCCGACCTCACCCGCTGCGGCCGGCACCGGCACAGCCCGTCGATCTCCGGCGGGCGGGCCCGCCGGGCGAGGCACAATCGGAGCCATGTCGCGTCGCCTCACCCCTGCTCTGCTCGCCGGTGCCCTGGTCGCGGCCGGCCTGGCCGGGTGTTCCTCGGACCGGCCGGCCGCCCCGGCGGCACCGCCGACCCTGGCCACCCCGACGCCACCCGCGGCCACCGGCGCACCGGCGCTCGCGGGCAGCGCGCCCGAGCGCACCTTCGCCGTCGGCGTACGGCAGCTCGCCCTGACCCGCGACGGGAGCCGGAGGCTGCCGGTGACCGTCTGGTACCCGGCGGCCGGCGCGACCGGTGGCGCCCCACGGAAGTCCGTGGACGCGGCCGACGGGAAGTTCCCGGTGGTCATGTTCAGCCACGGCCTCGGCGGGCGGCCCGCGGACTACGCGCCGCTGCTGACCCGCTGGGCGGAGGCCGGGTTCGTGGTCGCCGCCCCGACGTTCCCGCACACGGCCCGGGGCGGCGACGGCAACGTGCTCGACGTGCTCAACCAGCCCGCCGACGTGTCGTACGCCCTCGACGCCGTCCTCCGCCTGGACGCGACGGCGGGTGACCCGCTGCGCGGCCGGCTCGCCACCGAGCGGGTGGCGGCGGCCGGGCACTCGGCGGGCGGGGTGACCACGATCGGGCTGTTCACCGCCGGCCGGGACGAGCGGCTCGACGCCGGGGTGGTCTTCGCGGGCACCGCCCTGGGTGTGGGCACCGCGTTCGCGGGTGCCGCCGCCCCCCAGCTCTTCGTGCACGGCGAGGCCGACGAGGTGGTCGAGTACGCCGCCGGCAAGGCCGTGTACGAGAAGGTGCCCTGGCCGAAGGCGCTGCTCAGCCTCCCGAAGGGCGACCACGGCCGCGCCCTGCTCAGCGACGGCACCTCGCTGCGGGTGGTCTCCGACACGACGGTGGAGTTCCTGCGCTGGACGCTCTACGGGGACGAAGCCGCGAAGGGCCGCATCCCGACCGACGCCGCCCGCGGCGACATCGCAACCCTGGACAACCGCCTCTGAGCGCTGCGGCGTCAGGCCGTGTGGTCGACCACGACCTTGCCGAAGACGTCGCCGGAGTGCAGGCGGGCGAACGCGTCCTCGACCTTCGAGAACGGCACCACGCTGTCCACGACCGGGCGCACGCCGCGCTCGGCGCAGAAGGCCAGCAGGGCGGTCAGCTCGTCCGGGGTGCCCATCGAGGTGCCCAGGATCTCCAACTGCATGGCGAACACCCGGCGCAGGTTGACCTTCGGCTCGTGCCCGGCCGTGGCGCCGGAGACGACGATCCGGGCCCCCGGCGCGGCGGACTTCAGCGAGTGGTCGAAGGTGGCCGCGCCGACCGTCTCGATCACCACGTCGACCCGCTCCGGCAGCCGGGCGCCCGGCTCGACGGCGGTCGCGCCGAGCGCCGCGATGCGGTCCCGCTTGGCGGCGTCGCGGCTGGTGGCGTACACCCGCTTGCCCATCGCCGCGGCGAGCGCGACGGCCGCGGTGGCCACGCCCCCGCCGGCGCCCTGCACCAGCACGGCGTCGGCCTCGTCGACCCGGCCCTTGGTGGTGAGCATCCGCCACCCGGTCAGCCAGGCCGTGGGCAGGCAGGCCGCGTCCGCGGGCGCGAGGCCCGCCGGCAGCGGCAGCAGGTTCGACCGGGGTACGGCCACCCGCTCGGCCAGGGTGCCCGGGAAGTGCTCGGAGAGGATCGAGATGCCACGCGGGTCGCCGGGGGTGGGGATCACCGGGTAGACGACCACCTCGGCGCCGTCCGGGTCGACACCGGCGGCGTCGCAGCCCAGGATCATCGGCAGCTGCTCCGCACGCAGCCCGACGCCGCGCAGGGACCACAGGTCGTGGTGGTTGAGCGAGCTGGCGGTGACCCGGATGGTCACCCAGTCGTCGGCCGGGTGCTCCGGCTCGGGCCGCTCGCCGACGGTGAGCGCGGCGAGCGGGTTGGCGTCGTCGAAGCGGGAGGCGAAGGCGGCACGCATGATCGGCACGGTAACAAGCTGAACCGGCGTGAAGAAGGGCCCCTTCCTGTGCGAAACGCGATAGGAAGGGGCCCTTGCGTACTCCGTCAGCGCGTCACGCCGTCGCGGCGGGCGGCCTCGGCCACCGCCTCGGCGACCGCGGGCGCCACCCGCGGGTCGAGCGGGGACGGGACGATCGCCTCCGCCGTCAGCGACTCGGCGACCACTCCGGCGATCGCGTCCGCGGCGGCGACCTTCATGCCGTCCGTGATCCGGGTGGCGCGGGCGTCGAGCGCGCCCCGGAACACGCCGGGGAAGGCGAGCACGTTGTTGATCTGGTTGGGGTAGTCGCTGCGGCCGGTGGCGACCACCGCGACGTGCCGGGCGGCCACCTCCGGGTGCACCTCCGGGGTGGGGTTGGCCAGGGCGAAGACGATCCCGCCCGGTGCCATGCCGGCGACCGCCGCCTCCGGGATCTCCCCGCCGGAGACACCGATGAGCACGTCCGCCCCGCGCAGCGCCTCGGTGATGTCGCCCTGCCGGCCGTCGGCGTTGGTCAGCTCCGCCAGCTCGGCCTTCGTGCCGGTGAGCCCCTCGCGGTGCGGCCCGATGATCCCCCGGGAGTCGCAGACCACCACCTGCTCCGGGTTTACCCCGCCGGCGATCAGCATCTTCGTCACGGCCACCCCGGCGGCGCCCGCGCCGCTGACTCCCACCCGCAGGTCACCGAGCTTGCGGTTGAGCAGCGTGGCGGCGTTGCGCAGCGCGGCGAGCACGACGATGGCGGTGCCGTGCTGGTCGTCGTGGAAGACCGGGATGTCCAGCGCCTCGTCCAGGCGTCGCTCGATCTCGAAGCAGCGCGGGGCGCTGATGTCCTCCAGGTTGATCCCGCCGAAGGACGGCGCGAGGGCGCGCACCACCGCCACGATCTCGTCCACGTCCTGCGTGTCCAGGCAGACCGGTACCGCGTCCACCCCGCCGAACTGCTTGAACAGCACGGCCTTCCCCTCCATCACCGGCAGCGCGGCGCGCGGGCCGATGTTGCCCAGACCGAGTACGGCCGAGCCGTCGGTGACGACCGCGACGGTGTGGCCGGTCCAGGTGTACTCGTCGGCGAGGCGCGCGTCGGCGGCGATCGCCTCGCACACCCGGGCCACGCCCGGCGTGTACGCGAGGGAGAGGTCCTCCCGGCTGGTCAGCGGGACGGTCGAGGCAACGGCCATCTTGCCGCCCCGGTGCAGCCGGAAGACGGGATCAGCGGGGTCCACGGTGGACGATGACATTGGTGACTCCAGGATCTGTCGATGCAGACGGACCGACCGGTCGGGGCGCGAGGTGAGGCGACGAGCGGCGGCGCGAGGTGCGGGGGGTCACCCGGACACCTGCCGAGCATAGTGTCGAGCGCGCCCATGGGATGTGAGTAGGGTCATACTCGACGGCGGCTGAAGAGCCGGGGACGCGGCCAGTAGCGCGCCACCACCCGTGCCCGCACGTCCGCCACCCCGTACGCCCGCGAGTCGTCGGTGACCAGAGGGTTGTCGCCGGCGAGCCACCAGCCGCCCTCCTCGGGCCGGACGGCGCGCTTGACGACCAGCAGGTCGGGGCGGCTGCGGAAGACCGCGACCACGACGTCCCCGGGGCGGACGCGACGGGCGCCGCGCCGCACCAGGACGGCGTCGCCGTGCCGCAGCGTCGGCACCATCGAGGGCCCGGTCACCAGCACGGCCCCCAGCGGCCACCGCAGCCGGGAGCCGCCGGCCGGACGTTGGGCGGACATGGGTTTCACCTCCACCGGCCTCGGTAACCCGGTCCAGGAGTAATGTCGGCTTGGATCATCGCAAACTTCCCATGGAGGATCCCGATGCGACTTCCGCGCATCCTTACGCCCCGCGTGACCGCCAGCGCCCACTGCGACCTGCCGTGCGGCGTATACGACCCGGCGCAGGCCCGGATCGAGGCCGAGTCGGTGAAAATGATCTGCGAGAAGTACCAGGCCAACACCGACCCGGAGTACCGCACCCGCGCCATCATCATCAAGGAGCAGCGCGCCGAGCTGGTCAAGCACCACCTCTGGGTGCTCTGGACCGACTACTTCAAGCCGGCCCACTTCGAGAAGTACCCGCACCTGCACCAGCTCTTCAACGAGACCACCAAGCTGGCCGGCGCGGCCGGCGCCAAGGGGGCGACCGACCCGGCCAAGGCCGACCAGCTGCTCCAGAAGATCGACGAGATCGCCAAGATCTTCTGGGAGACCAAGCAGGCATGACGCCCGGCGCTCCGGCACCGGCGCACTCCGGCCGGCACGTCCTCGGGGACGTGCCGGCCGGCCGCTTTCCGCGCGACGCCCCGGCGATGGAGCCGGTCCGCGTCGGCCGGCCCCGCGCCCACCGGGCACGCCGCTCGCCCCCGCCGCACACGATGGAACGAGCGGGTAGAGTCCCCGACCGGGGGGATGACGCGTGACTCCAACGACCGGCGAGCCGACGACCGACGACGACGTGGTGCACCTGACGGTGCCCGCCGACGGCGGCTACCTGGGGGTGCTCCGCACCGCCACCGCCGGGCTCGCGGCGCGGCTCCAGTTCGCCCTCGACGAGATTGAGGATCTCCGCATCGCGGTCGACGAGGCCTGCGCGATGCTGCTCGCGATCGCCACCCGGGACGCCGAGCTGGACTGCCGGTTCTCGGTCACCGACGACGCGCTCACCGTCGAGGTCACGGTGCCGACCGTCGGTGGGGCGAAGCTGCCGGCCGAGTCGTCCTTCGCCTGGAAGGTGCTGACCGCGCTGACCACCTCGGCCTCCGCGACCGCCACCGACGGTCGGGCCACGATCTCGCTGCTGACCCGCCGCGCCTCCGGTTGGTGACGGGCCGGCCGGTCATCCGGTGACGGACGCGCCGGTCACTCGAAGCCGAGCGCCCGGGTGGTCGGGGTGCTCACCAGCAGGGCGGTCACGGCGAGGCCCAGCGCCATCAGGGGCACACCGAGCCAGCCCAGCCCACCCTGGAGCATGAACCAGCCGATCGGCAGCAGCATGAGCTGAAGCACGATCGCCGGCGCACGGGCACCCGCCCGCCGCCGGGCCAGCGCGCCGCCGAGCGCCCAGAGCGCGGCCGCGGCGCCGGCGGCGAACGCCGTCACCAGCAGCGCCGACGCCAGGTCGACGGTGGGTGCGGTGAGGTCGGCCCACAACAGCCAGACGGCCACCAGTCCGACGGCGACCGCCTCGCCGCGCAGCAGCAGGACGGCCCAGCGGAGCGGGCCGGGGATCGGGGCGGAGGCGACGGTCACGCGCGTCACGATACCGGTGGCACGGCGCGGTACAGTGCCGCCCATGCGGGCCGTCCTGGTGGTCAACCCGAAGGCCACCACCACCAGCGAGCGCAGCCGGGACGTGCTGGTCCGGGCGCTGCGCAGCGAAGTCGACCTCTCCGTGCGGTACACGCGACGCCGGGGGCACGCCATGGCCCTGGCCCGCGAGGCGGCCGAGGAGGGCGTCGACCTGGTGGTCACCCTCGGTGGCGACGGCACCGTCAACGAGGTGGTCAACGGCCTGATGGCGGCGCAGCCGCCGACCGTACCGGCCGGGGCGTCCCCGGCCGACCGGTTGCCCGCGCTGGCCACCGTGCCGGGCGGCTCCACGAACGTCTTCGCCCGGGCCCTCGGCCTGCCCCGGGAGTGGCCGGAGGGGACCAGCATGATCCTCGAAGGTCTGCGCCTGGGCCGGCACCGCACGATCGGTCTCGGCCGGGCGGACGACCGCTACTTCACGTTCTGCGCGGGCTTCGGCGTCGACGCGGCCGTCATCCACCGCGTCGAGCAGGCCCGCCGGCGGGGACGCGTCTCCACCCCCGCGCTCTACTTCCGGTCGACCGTCGCCCAGTACTTCCTCGGCTCAGACCGCCGCCATCCCGCCATCTGCCTGGAGCGGCCGGGCGAGGTCGCCGAGGAACAGCTGGCGACCGTCATCATCCAGAACACGGCACCGTGGACCTACCTGGGCGACCGGGAGGTGAACCCGAATCCGGAGGCGTCGTTCGACCTCGGCCTCGACGTGTTCGCGCTTCGCCAACTCCGGGTGGCCAGCACGACACGGACGGTGAGCCAGTTCTTCTCCCGGCAGGCCGATCCGCACGGCAAGCAGGTGCTCCGGCTCCACGACGTGGCCGAGTTCACCCTGGTGGCGCGCCGCGCCCAGGCATTCCAACTCGACGGCGAGCACCTGGGCGAGCGGGAGAAAGTCAGATTTACCTCCGTACCCGCGGCACTGAGAGTAATCTGTTAGGTCTCGGGTACTCCCCTAGGTTCACGCCGGTCCGCCGCACCCGGGCGGCGGGCGCGACACCGAGGGGGCGAGTGCCGGAAATGTCAGCAACGTCACGCGCACTGTACTATATTGATCCTCGACTGTGGTACTCCGGGTAACTGGATCACCGGCAAATCTGGACAAATGGGTTGTGGGCTTGCTCACCGCGCGGAGTTTTTCCGAGCGTCACCCTTGACATCGCGAGCGTTCGTGAAAGTATTCACAAGCGAACTTGAGTTACCGGGACATTGCCTGGATATGCTCGTCAGGTTGAGCTGTTCCAGCAGGTCCACGGGGCCAACAGCCTGCTCACGCACTGCCGAATAGTCGTACGCGAACCGTTACGGCCGGCACTGCGGACGCATATAGGAAAAGCACCACTGCACCATCTGCCACCCATCCAGAATGAGGAGTGTTGCCGCCATGGACTGGCGTCACCATGCTGTCTGCCGCGACGAGGACCCGGAGCTGTTCTTCCCGATCGGGACGTCCGGTCCGGCTCTCCTGCAGGTCGAGCAGGCCAAGGCCGTCTGCCGGCGCTGCTCCGTGACCGACCAGTGCCTGCAGTGGGCGCTCGAGTCGGGTCAGGACGCCGGCGTCTGGGGCGGGATGAGCGAGGAGGAGCGGCGCGCTGTCAAGCGTCGCGGCGGCCTCCGGGTGCTGCGCGCTCACTCCGCCTGATCACGAACCGAAGCACACGCCCCGGTCGGCCCAGCCGCCGGGGCGTTCTGCTGCCCGGCGGCGCCGCCCACTCGGCCGGCGCCGCCGTCGCCGTCGACCGGGCCCCTTCCGCTACCGGACAGAGCGGGCCCTTCCCTGCACCGCGTCCACCCGGCGGAGGACCAGGTCGGCGAGTTCCGGGGCGTCGGTGAGCGGGGCGGCCACCGCCACGGCGCCGGCGTCCCGCGCCGACACGGTCGTCACGTCATGGAACAGGCCGGGCGCGAGGAAGTACGCCGCGACCGCCACGCGCCGCGCGCCACGGGCCCGGAGGTGCGCCACGGCGGCCCCGGCCGCCGGCGGCGCGGCGGAGGCGTACGAGACCCGCGTCGGGGCGCTCAGCGCCGTACCGAGGGCCGCGGCGACCCGTCCCACCGAGGCACGCGCGGCCGGGTCCCGGGTGCCCGCCGCCGCGAGCACCAGGGCGTCGTACCCGCCGGGCCCGGCCTCGGCGAGACGCCGTCGCAGCCCCGCCAGCAGGGCGTGGTCGACGTCCGCGGTGGCCGGGCCCAGCACGTCGGTCACCCGTACCGCCAGGCCGGGCACCGTCTCGCGGGCCGCGGCCACCGCCGCCGGGATGTCCACCCGCCGGTGGTACGCGGCGGTGAGCAGCAGCGGCACCAGGACAACGCGGCGGTGCCCGGCCGCGCCCAGCTCGCGCAGCACCTCGGTCGGCCCCGGACGGGTGTGGTCGAGCCAGCTCGGCAGCACCCGCAGGCCGGGCCGGGCGGCCGACACCGCCCGGGCCAGCGCACGGGTCGCCTCGGCGGCCCGCGGGTCCCGGCTGCCGTGTGCGACCAGGACCACCGGATCCGCGCCCTCCCCGGCGCCCGGGACCGCCGGGACACAGCCCCGGACCGCCCGGTCGGCACGGCCCCGGACCGTCGCGAGGGTCAGACGTGCAGGCCGCACTCGGTCTTCTCGAACATCGCCCAGCGGCCGGCGCGCGGATCCTCCCCCGCCTTCGTACGGCGGGTGCAGGGCCAGCAGCCGATCGAGCCGTAGCCGCGACCGAACAGCTCGTTGACCGGCACGTTCCAGCGGGAGACGTACGCGTCGACGTCGCCCTGCGTCCACGCCGCGATCGGGTTGACCTTCACCTTGCCCCGGCGGGTGTCGAAGGTCACCACCGGCGTGTTCGCCCGGGTCGGCGACTCGTCCCGACGCAGCCCGGCCGCCCACGCGTCGTAACCCGCGAGCGCCCGCTCAAGCGGCTCCACCTTGCGCAGCTGGCAGCAGTCGTCCGGGGACCGGTTGAACAGCCGGGGGCCGTACTCGCCGTCCTGCTGGCCGACGGTCAGCCGGGGCCGGATCGACCGGACGGTGACCGGCAGGGTGCGGGCCACCTCGTCGCGCACCCTGAGCGTCTCCGGGAAGTGCAGCCCGGTGTCCAGGAAGACCACGTCCACCCCCGGCGCGACCCGGGACACCAGGTGGGCCAGCACGCCGTCGGCCATCGAGCTGGTGACACAGAATCGGGCGCCGAAGGTCTCGGCGGCCCAGCGGGCGATCTCCAGGGCGGGCGCGCCCTCCAGTTGCCGGCCGGCCTCCTCCGCCAGCGCGCGCAGCTCGTCCGGGTCACGCCGGGTCGGGTCGGCCGGGTGCGGCCCGGCGGCGCCGACCAGGCCGAGGTTCGCGGCGGAGACGAGACTCATCGGGTCACCGCCGTCGAGAGCAGGCCGGTGAACCGGACGGTGAAGACCCGGGCGCAGGCGTGGCACTCCCAGGCGCCGTGACCGGCCTCGCTCGGCCGCAGGTCCTCCTCCCCGCAGTACGGGCAGTACAGCGGCACGGACCTGGACTCGCTCATCTGAGTTCCTCCTCGTCGACCCTGATCACCCAGTTGGCGAACGTCTCGCCCTCGTTCCGGCCGGCCAGGTAGCGGCGGGCCAGCCGTTCCACGTACTCCGGAAGCTCCGCCGCGGTGGTCTTCAGGCCGCGCAGCTTGCGGCCGAAGCCGGCGGTCTGCCCCTGCGCCATGCCGAGACCGCCGCCGAGGTGCACCTGGAAGCCCTCCACCTGGCGGCCGTCCGGGCCGACCACCAGCTGGCCCTTGAGGCCGATGTCGGCGACCTGGGTGCGGGCGCAGGCGTTCGGGCAACCGTTGATGTGGATGGAGATGTCGGCGTCGAAGTCGCGCAGCCGCTGCTCGAGCCGGGCCACCAGCTCCTCGCCGCGCGCCTTGGTCTCGACGATGGCGAGCTTGCAGTACTCGATGCCGGTGCAGGCCATGGTGCCGCGCCGCCAGGCCGACGGCCGGGCCTCCAGGCCGATCCCGCGTAGCGCCTCGACCAGGGACTCCGTGCGCTCCGGCGCCACGTCCAGCACCAGCAGCTTCTGGTACGGCGTGAGCCGCACCCGGTCGCTGCCGTGCGCCTCGACCACGTCGGCGAGCTGCGCGAGCTGGCTGCCGGAGACGCGGCCGACGACGGGGGCGGCGCCGACGTAGTGACGCCCGTCGCGCTGCGGGTGCACGCCGATGTGGTCGATCGGCTTCGCCGGCAGGTCCGCCGCCGGCCCGTCCAGCAGGGCCCGGCCCAGGTACTCCTTCTCCAGCACCTCGCGGAACTTCGCCACACCCCAGTCGGCGACCAGGAACTTCAGCCGCGCCCGGTTGCGCAGCCGGCGGTAGCCGTAGTCGCGGAAGATGCCGACCACGCCGGCCCACACGTCCGGCACCTCGTGCAGGGGCACCCACACGCCCAGCCGCTTGGCGAGCATCGGGTTCGTGGAGAGGCCGCCGCCGACCCAGAGGTCGAAGCCGGGGCCGTGCTCGGGGTGCTCGACGCCGAGGAACGCGATGTCGTTCGCCTCGTACGGGGTGTCGACCAGCCAGGAGATCGAGGACTTGAACTTCCGGGGCAGGTTGGAGAACTGCTTGTCGCCGACGTACCGGCGGACGATCTCGTCGATCGCGGGCGTCGGGTCGACCGCCTCCTCCCGGGCCACCCCGGCGACCGGGCTGCCCAGCACGATGCGGGGGCAGTCACCGCACGCCTCGGTGGTCTGGAGGCCCACCGCCTCCAGCCGGCGCCAGATCTCCGGCATGTCCTCGACGCGGATCCAGTGGTACTGGATGTTCTGCCGGTCGGTGATGTCGGCGGTGTCCCGGGCGAACTCGCGGGAGATGTCGGCGACCACCCGGAGCTGGGCGAGGCTGAGCTGGCCGCCGTCGACCCGCACCCGGAGCATGAAGAACTCGTCCTCCAGCTCGTGCGGCTCCAGGACGGCGGTGCGCCCGCCGTCGATGCCGGCCTTGCGCTGGGTGTAGAGGCCCCACCAGCGGAACCGGCCGCGCAGGTCCTGCGGGTCGATCGAGGCGAAGCCCCGGTGGGCGTAGATGTTCTCGATCCGGGCCCGGACGTTCAGCGGGTCGTCGTCCTTCTTGATCCGCTCGTTGGGGTTGAGCGGCTCACGGTGGCCGAGCGCCCACTGGCCCTCCCCACGCGGACGGCGGGGCGCCCGCGCGGGACGGGGCGTCGGGCCCTCGGGCCGGGCCGGGATGCTGCTGACCGCCATCGCGGCGTCCTCCGTTGTCTGGTGCGGCTCATGGGTGCGCTGGGCGCGGCGGCCTGCCCGGTTACGGGCTGGAGACAACGGTGTCGGAACAGCCGGCGCGCAGCGCCCGAGACAGAGTGGTCGGGCGTCGTCAGTGGGCCGGACAGATCGCGCTGCGCACGCGGCCGTAATCGACGTGGCGACGGGCCACGAAGCGGCGGACGACAGCGGCGGTCATGACGTCATGCTGCCACAGCGCCACAGGACCGGCCAATGCGTGCGTGCGGGATCCCACATCACGGGCCGAAGACGGCACGAACGCGGAAGGCGTCGGCGGGTCAGCCGCCGGTGCCGCGCGACAGCGGGACGACGAGCATCGCCTCGGTGCCGCCGCTGGCGCTGTTCCGCAGCTCGATCGTGCCGCGCAGCTCGCCGGTGACCAGCGCCCGGACGATCTGGAGGCCGAGGTTGCCGCCGCGCTCGGGGTCGAAGTCCGTGGGCAGGCCGCGCCCGTTGTCCGCCACCGACACGTGCAGCATCTTGCGGAACCGGTGCGCCGAGACGACCACCTCGGGCACCGGCAGGTCCGTCGTGGCCGACGTCGAGGGCACGACCGGTACCGCGGGCTCGCCCGCCACCGCGGGCTCGCCGGGTCCCGCCGTCGTGTCGCCGCCGGCCGGGACCGTGCCGTCGGGCCCGCCCACCGCCGCCTCGTCCGCCGGGAAGCCGTGTTCGACGGCGTTGAGCAGGAGTTCGTTGAGGACCATCACCAGCGACGTGGCGATCTCGGCGGGGAGCACGCCGAAGCTGCCCTGGCGGCGCATCCGGACCGTCGACTCGGTGGCCGCCACCTCGGTCGCCGCGCTGGCCACCCGGTCGACGATCCCGTCGAACTCGACCGCCTCGTCGCTGGACAGCGAGAGCGTCTCGTGCACCAGCGCGATCGAGGCGACCCGGCGTACCGACTCCTCCAGGGCGACCCGGGCCTCCGGCATGGCCACCCGGCGCGCCTGGAGCCGCAGCAGCGCGGCGACGGTCTGCAGGTTGTTCTTCACCCGGTGGTGGATCTCCCGGATGGTGGCGTCCTTCGTCATCAGGGCGCGGTCACGGCGGCGGACCTCGGTGACGTCGCGGACCAGCACCAGCGCGCCGATCGGCACCCCGGCGGGCATGAGCGGCAGCGCCCGCGTCAGCATGGTCGCCCCCCGCGCGTCGATCTCGCGGCGCGGCGGCGCCTCGCCGCGCAGGGCCGCGAGGACGCCGTTGGCCGCGTCGGTGCCCTCCAGCGGGTCGGCGGCGAGGCGGCGGTGCAGCGCCGCGAGATCCTCGCCGACCAGGTGGGAGGCGTGGCCCAGACGACGGTACGCCGACTGCGCGTTCGGGCTCGCGTACGTGACCTTGCCGCTCGCGTCCAGCCGGACCAGCCCGTCACCGACCCGCGGCGCCGACGTGGTCTCGCCCTGATGCCGGGGCGGCGGGAAGGTCCCGTCGGCGATCATCTGCGCGAGGTCGTCGGCGGTGGTCAGGTAGTTCAGCTCCAGCTGGCTGGGCGTACGCGCGGTCGACAGGTTGGTGTCCCGCCCGACCACGGCGATCACCTCGCCGTGCTCCCCCTCGGTGGTCCGCAGCCGCACCGGGATCGCCTCGTGCCGGGCGGGGACGTCCCCGTACCAGACCGGATCGCCCTCCCGCCAGATCCGGCCCTGGCGGTAGGCGACCTCCAGGTGGGCCACCTCGGGCCCGCCGATGATCCGGCCCACCTGGTCGTCCTGGTACGCCGTCGGCGCGGTGGTCGGCCGGACCTGCGCCACGCAGAGGAACGTCCCGTCGCCGTCCACCGGCACCCAGAGCAGCAGGTCGGCGAAGGAGAGGTCGGAGAGCAACTGCCAGTCGCCCGCGATCCGGTGCAGGTGGTCGATGTCGGCCGGGCGGAGCTGGGTGTGCTCCTCGGCGAGGTCGCGCAGCGTGGACACGCTGACCAGCGTGCCACGCCGGCACTCACATCGTCGCGGTGACCTTCTTGAGCCCCCGGGGCGCGTCCGGGTCCTCGCCACGGGCGATCGCGAGGGCCAGGGCGAGGCGTTGCAGCGGCAGGATGTCCAGCAGCGGGGCGTACCGCTCGTCGACCTCGGGCACGGCCATCCGGGTGGCGCCCGGGACGTCGGCCGAGCCGACCACGACCACGTCGGCGCGCCGCTCGCCGAGCCGCGGCAGCACCTCTCCCATCGACCGGCCACCGGGGCCCGAGCCGACCACGGCGAGCACCGGCACGTCCGGGTCGGTCATGGCGAGCGGCCCGTGCAGCAGATCGGCGCCCGAGAAGGCGAGCGCCGGCAGGTAGGACGTCTCCATCAGCTTCAGCGCCGCCTCCCGGGCGGTCGGGTACGCGTACCCCCGGCCGGTCGTGACGAGCTGGGCGGCGAACCGGTACCGGGGGGCGAGCTGGGTGGGGGTCTCGTCAGCGAGGGTGCGAGCGGCCAGTTCGGGGAGCGCGTCGAGGGCCGCCCGCTCGTCGGCGGGGAGCGCGCCGTCGCCGGCCCGGATGCCCTCCACGAGCATCAGGAGGGCCAGCAGTTCGGCGGTGTAGGTCTTGGTGGCGGCCACCGCCCGTTCGTGCCCGGCGGCGATGTCGACACTCAGCTCCGCGGCGCCGGCCAGTGGCGAGTCGGGCGCGTTGGTGACCGCGAGGGTGAGCGCCCCGGAGGCGCGAGCGGTCCGCAGCACCTCGGTGAGGTCCGGGGAGCCGCCGCTCTGGCTCACGCCCACCACGAGCGCGTCGGACAGGTCCGGCCGCGCGCCGTACACGGTGACCGCGCTGGGCGAGGCGAGCCCGGCGGGAAGGCCGAGGCGGATCTCGGTGAGGTACGCGCCGTAGAGCGCGGCGTGGTCGGAGGTGCCGCGGGCGGTGAACACCACGTGCCGGGGGCGACGTTCGGCGATGACGGCGGCGACCCGGGTGATCGCACCGGTGTGCTCGGCGGAGAGCAGTCGCGCGTACCCCGCCGGCTGCTCGTCGATGTCGGCGGCCATGCCGGCCCCTGGACGCGTCACGGAAGCTCCTCCCAATGCGCGATTGCCGCGCGTTTCCTGCTCAGTCTTGCACCTTTGATCTGATCCAAGCAATGCAACGAGCAGTACTGCGCAGACGATCACTAAGATTCCTCAACATCACCTACGCTGTCCCGACCTCACACAGCACTGGAGCGAAACGGACGTGTCCGAGCACGAGCGGGACCTGCCGGCGGCGGAGGAACTGGCCCTGGCCCGGTCGGCACTGGCCGACGGCGACCTGGCGCACGCCGCCGCGCACGTGGCGGGCGCACTCGCGCAGGCGCCCACCCTGCCCGAGGTGCACGAGGTCCTCGCCCGCCTCGCCGCCGCCGGCGGGGGCGGACTCGACCTGTTCCCCCTCCGCCACAACGTCTTCGTCGGCACCGTGGTCGCCCGCGCCCACCTGCTCGCCGCCGCCGGCCGCCCCGCCGAGGGACTGGACCTGCTCGTCGCGGCCACCGGCCACGCCCCCGCGACCCCCTGGGCGGAGGTGCCCTGGGTGACCGCGCCCGACCTGGCGGAACGTCTCGACCCCGACCGCACCGCCCGGATCCTCATGCAGGTGTGCGCGGCCGCGCCGGATCCGGTGCCCCGGGCCGGCCGGGCGGCCCTGACCCCGTACCTCGCGCTGGCCCGCAACGCGGTCACCGTCCACCCGGGCCACGCGCTGCTGCTCGGCGCGGCGTCCGCGCTCGCCCGGCGGATCGGCGAGGTCACGGTCGCGATCCGCTGGGCCAGCCAGGGCGTACGCGTGGAGCCGTCGAAGATCGGCGAGGTGTGGCTCGGATACGCGTACCGCAGCGCCGGCCGCATCCGGGAGGCGCTGTCCGCGCTCGAACGGGCCGTCGCGCACGATCCGGACGACCTGGCCGTGTACGCCGACATCGCCGGCACCCTCGCCGACCACGGCCGGCTCGACGAGGCGCTCGACTGGATCGACCGGGCTCTCGCCCGGGACCCGTCCTTCGACTGCGCGGTGCACACGGCGCACCGGTTGCGGTTCCGGCGCGACGGCGACGCGGCGCACCTCGTCGCGCTGGCCGACTTCACCCGGGAGCACCCGGACGACACCCACGAGCACGCCGACCTCGCCGAGGCGTGCGCCGGCCGCCCGTGGCTCGGGCAGGTCACACCCGCCGTCGGGCCGGCGGTGGACGCGCTGCGCGCCGTCCTCGCCGACGACCATCGCGGACTGGGCGCCGCCGTCCGGCTGGAGTCGCCGACGCCGCCGAGCGCCCTGCGTACGCTCACCGCCGCCGCGCCCGGCCTGCGGGTGGAGATGGTCGGCGGGCCCGGCCCGGATCCGCGCGAGCCGCGCCGGGCGACCGGCCGGCAGCTGTGGCGGTACGACGGCGACTCGGTCACGCCCGCCGTCCCGGCGCCGTCGGCGGAGGCCGCCGCGCACCTCCGGCAGTTCGTGCACCCGGCGTGGCCGCACCCGCCGGCGGCGTACGACGCCGCGGTGGCACTGGCCACCCTCGACCTCGCGGACCTGCTCGGCCTGCTCGTCCACCCGCCGGCCGCCCCGCCGACCGCGCTGGGCCGGGTACTCGACGGTCAGGACCCGGCGCTGTGGACCCGCAGCGTCCAGGTCTGGACCTGCCTGGGGCTGCTGCACCACCGCACCGACGAGCCGTGGGCCGGGTCGACCCGACGCCGGGTGCTGCTGGACCTGGCGTGGGGCGTCGAGGACTGGACCTCCGAGGCGGCGCTGTTCGCCCTGGTCACCATGGCCTGGGTGGACCCGTCGGTACGCCAGGACGTCGCGGCGGTCGTGGCGGAACGGCTGGCCGACGCCGCGGAGGTGGCCCGGACGCGACCGGTGTCGATCGCCGCTTCCCTGGGTCACCTGGCGCTGGCCACCCCCGACCTGGCCCCGGAGGCGCGGGCGCTGGCCCACACTCTGACCGGTGGCCCGCCACGGGGCCCCGGCGGTCCCGGCCCGCTACGCCGCCTCTGGCGTCAGCTGACCACCCTCCTCCGCCGCCCCTGACCACCCCAGCGCCCATCACCGCCCGCCGTCCACCGCCCGCCCCACGCGGCGGCCGGCCGGCGCCCGGTCAAGATCCGCGCACTTTCCCGGAAAGTGCGGCCTCACCGCGCCGGGAGGCCACACGTTCGGGGAAGTTGTGCGCTGCGGGTCGCGTGCGGCGCGCAGCGCACGCCGCGCCGCCGGCGCGGCGTCGGGTCAGGGGGTCGGGTCAGGGGGTCGGGGTCTTGGCCAGGGCCGTCTCCGCCTCGTCGGCGGGGGCGGCCGGCGGGGTGTTCGCGGTGCGCAGCGGGATCTCCTTGATGAACCAGGCGAGCAGGGGCACCACGACGGTGAAGAGCACAGCCCACAGGAAGACGTTCGAGATCGCGTCGGCGAGACCACCGAGGACCACCTCGCGGGCCTGCGCCGGCAGCTCCCGGAGCCGCTCCAGGTCCATCGCCGCGCCGGCCTCGCCGCCCCCGCCGAAGGAGCCGCCGGCCGGGGAGTCGGCCAGCCGGTTGGCGAAGATGGCCCCGAACAGGGAGATGCCGAACGAGCCGCCGATCGAGCGGAAGAACGTGGCCGCGCCGCTCGCCGCGCCCAGGTCGCGCTGTTCCACGCTGTTCTGCGCGATGAGCATCGAGGTCTGCATGAGGAAACCCATGCCGACGCCGAGCACCAGCATGTAGAGCGAGGACTCGATCTTGCTGGTGTGCACGTCCAGGCGGGTCAGCAGCGCCATGCCGGCGGTCATCACCACACCGCCGACGATCGGGAACGCCCGGTACCGGCCGGTCCTCGTGATCGCCCGGCCCACCAGCAGCGACACCACCAGCATCCCGAACATCAGCGGGAGCAGGAGCAGCCCGGAGTTGGTGGCCGAGGCGCCCTGCACGGTCTGCTGGTAGAGCGGCAGGAAGTTCATCGCGCCGAACATCGCGAAGCCGAGCAGGAAGCCGACCACCGAGATCAGCGCGAAGTTGCGGTTGGCGAAGAGCCCGAGCGGCAGGATCGGCTCGACCGCCCGCCGTTCGACGACACCGAAGGCGGCGAGCGCGATCAGGGCGAACGCGGCCAGGCCGAGGATCTGCGGGGAGGCCCAGGCGTACTCGTTGCCGCCCCACGTGGTGATCAGGACGATCGCCGTGATGCCCGCCGCGAGCAGCGCGGCGCCCCACCAGTCGATGCGGTGCTCGGTGCGGTGCCGGGGCAGGTGCAGGGTGGCGATCAGCAGCACCAGTGCGACGCCGCCCAGCGGCAGGTTGACGTAGAACGCCCACCGCCACGAGAGGTGGTCGGTGATGAAGCCGCCGACGAGCGGGCCGGCCACCATGGCGATCGCCATGATGCCGGCGATCATGCCCTGGTAACGCCCCCGCTCGCGGGGCGGAACCAGGTCGCCGATGATCGCCATGACCCCGACCATCAGGCCGCCGGCGCCGAGCCCCTGGACGGCGCGGAACGCGATCAGTTCGACCATCCCGCCGTCGGCCCCGCCGAACAGCGCGGAGCCCGCCATCCCGCAGAGCGCGGAACCGATCAGGAAGATGACCACCGCGGTCAGGAAGACCGGCTTGCGGCCGTAGAGGTCGCCGATCTTGCCCCAGATCGGGGTGGAGACGGTCGTGCCGAGGACGTACGCGGTCACCACCCAGGTGAAGTGGTCCAACCCGCCGAACTCGCCCACGATCCGCGGCAGGGCCGTGCTGACGATCATGTTGTCCAGCATCGCCAGCATCATGGCGATCATCAGGCCGAAGAGCACGAGCCGGATGTTCGGTCGTACCGGTGCCTGCGCTGCCTCGCTCATCGGTAGGCTCCCCCCGAGATGTGTGCAACTTACTTGCCGCCCGGCTAGTCAGCTTACTAGCCGCACGGTAAGTTGGGCACCGGACAACGTCAAGCGAATCGGGTGGTGAGGGTGAGGGAGAGCACAGGCGGCACGCGGGAGCGGATCAAGGCCGTCGCGCTGGAGCTCTTCACCGAGCAGGGGTACGAGAAGACCTCGCTCCGGGAGATCGCCGAGCGGTTGAACGTGACGAAAGCGGCGCTCTACTACCACTTCAAGAGCAAGGACGAGATCGTCAGCAGCTTCGTCGAGGACCGCCTCGACCACATGGCCGAGCTCGTCGCGTGGGCCGAGGAGCAGCCGGCCACCCTGGAGACCCGGCGGGCGATCCTCGGCCGGTACGCCGACACGATGTTCGCCGGCGACCAGCCCTCGGTGATGCGCTTCTTCGAGCAGAACCAGACGGTGCTGAAGAGCCTCGCCGCCGGCCAGCAGATGCGGAACCGCATGTTCGGCCTGGCCAACGCCCTCTGCCGGGGTGACGACTCCCCCGGCGCCCAACTGCGGGCCGTGCTGGCGCTGTTCGCCGTGCACAGCAGCTGGTTCGCGGTACGCACCCCGGGCATCAGCGACGCGGAGCGCCGCCGGATCGCGATGGAGGTCGCCGAGGAACTGCTCGCGGCCATCGGCCCCCGGCCGGACGAGCCGTCCTGACCTACGGCTCGCCGGGCCCGCCGGCGCCGGACCGGCCAGCCCGCAGCCGGCGACCGCGCCCGCCCGCGAGGCGAGGTCAGCCGGTCAGGTCCAGCCGCAGGGCGAGCAGGTCCACGCCGGCCAGCGGCGACCAGTCCTTCTCCGGTAGGCGGACGAAGCCCCGCCGCCGGTAGAGCCGCTGCGCCGAGGCGGCGTGGCCGTCCCGTACGCAGATCACCACCGCGGAGCAGCCCGAGCCGGTGGCGCGCGCCACGCACGCGTCGACCAGCGCCGCCCCGACTCCCCGGCCCTGCGCGGCCGGGTCCACGGCGAGCATCCGGAACTCCGCCTCGCCCGGGCCGGACAGCTCGGCATACCGGCTGCCGGGCAGGACGAAGGTCACCGAGCCGAGGACGGCGTCCGTGACCGGGTCGACGGCGACCAGCACGTCGCCGTGCGCCGCCCGGGTGGCCACGTCGGCGAGCACCGCGCCGTACCCGGTCTCGCCCTTAAGCTGCCCGTCGGCCTCGTACGCGGCGACCGTCAGCCGCGCCACCGCGGCGAAGTCGGCCGGCCCCGCCGACCGCACGAGCACGCTCAACCGATCACCGCGATCAGGTCGCCGTCCTGCACCACGTCGCCCTCGTTGACGGCGAGCTGCTGCACGACGCCGTCGGACTCGGCGACGACCGGGATCTCCATCTTCATCGACTCCAGGATCACCAGGGTGTCCCCCTCGGACACGGTGTCACCGGCCGACGCGACGACCTTCCAGACGTTCGCCACCATCTCGGCGCGGATCTCCTCGGCCATCTCCCGGCCCTCCCTCTCGCGACTGCCTGCCGACGTATCCAATCATGTCGGCGGGCCGCGGTGGGCGGGAGCGGGCGGCCGGACCGTGGTCCACTCTCCGACGTGCCGCGCCCGGCGTGTCGGGCGGCGCGGCGTACCGGAAGGGGCCCGGACGGGGGCCGCCGGCGGTGGCGGCACTAGCATCAGCGGGTCGGAGCCGGCCGGTGCGTGCCGCGGCGTCGCGGACGCCCACGGCGGTGGCAACGGCCAACACGAGGAGGTCACCATGGCGAAGAAGGCCCGCAAGAAGAAGGCTCGTAAGAAGAGCTCCGCCAACCACGGCAAGCGCCCCAACTCCTGAGGCGCCGGCCGGGCGGATCAGTTCCGGTGCGGACACGGCGGTGGCCCGGGTCGTCCCCGACCCGGGCCACCGGTGTCTGTTTCTCCAGGGTCAGTCGGCCAGTTCCCGCGACTCGCTGCTCTCGAAGACCACGAGCTCGGTCAGCTTGACCCGGAGCCGCTCGCGCAACTGCTCGGGGGCCGTCTCGTTGCCGCAGCAGCGGGCGACCAGCGCCTTGACCTCCTGCTCGATGCCGTACTCCCGCAGGCAGTGCCCGCACTCGTTGAGGTGGTACCGGATCAGCGTGCGGCGCTCCTCGGCGCACTCCAGGTCCAGGTAGAGGTAGACCTCCGCCAGCACCTCGCGGCAGTCCGTCTCGTGCGGCTCTCCACAGCTCACGTCACACCTCCCGGCCGGCGGCAGCGGTCGAGCCCTTCGACGACGCGGAGCTGAAGCCCCGTTCGGCCGCGTACTGCTCGAGCAGCTTGCGCAGATTACGTCGGCCCCGGTGCAGGCGCGACATCACCGTGCCGATCGGCGTGCCCATGATGTCGGCGACCTCCTTGTAGGAGAAGCCCTCGACGTCGGTGAGGTAGACGGCCAGGCGGAACTCCTCCGGCAGCTGCTGGAGGGCCTCCTTGACGTCGCTGTCCGGGAGCCGGTCCAGCGCCTCCGTCTCGGCGGACCGCAGCCCGCTGGAGGTGTGCGACTCGGCCTCGGCGAGCTGCCAGTCGGTGATCTCGTCGGTCGGCGCCTGGATCGGCTGCCGCTGCCGGCGACGGTAGGAGTTGATGTAGGTGTTGGTCAGGATCCGGTACAGCCAGGCCTTCAGGTTGGTGCCCTGCTCGAACTGGTGGAAGGCCGCGTACGCCTTCAGGTACGTCTCCTGGACCAGGTCCTCGGCATCCGCCGGGTTGCGGGTCATCCGCAGGCCGGCAGCGTAGAGCTGATCGACGAAGGGCATAGCGTCCCGCTCGAAGCGGGCCCTGCGCTCGTCCGTCTTCTCGGTGGTCAACCGCACATCCCCTCGCGTCGGATGCTTTCCCGCCGAGGATACGCGCACGGACCTGCCCGCAGATTCACTTCCGGCGGGTGTGCCCGCGCTCACCGGGTCGACCGGCGGCACCGCCGCGGGCCAGTCCGGACCGTCCAGCAGCCGACGCAGCTGCCGCGCGCCCCGCTCGTCCCGTTCCCGGGCCTGCGTCTCGGTCGGCACCCGTCACCCCTCTCGCCAGAAATGTCGTCCGGGGAGTGCAACGCGGGACCCCGTGCCCGACATTCCGACCGCCGGCCCCGTTCCTGGTCCCGGCTCGACCTCGGCGGAGACCGACGCTGGGACCAGGAAGGGCCTGGGAGGACCGGCACCGCCGCCCCCAACCGGGCAATACGGCACCATCCGGTGCAACGAGGGTGCCCCACGCGGGTCACGCGCGGCCGCGCAGGTCCACCCGTCCGTCCGATACGAAGGCGGCTGACCGCGGTCGGTGCCCGCGGGTGGCCGAGCCAGCATCTTCCCCGAAGTTGCGCGGATCCTGGTCGCCCAAAGCCGCACTTCCCCCGATGTTGTGTGGATGCCGGTCGCGGAGCCAGTCGAGCACCACCGCCGCCGTGCCGGCCGGATCCTTGCGCAGGTCGTGGCGCTCCCCGGGGCGGGTAACCACGCGCACCGCCGGCCCCGCCTCCGGCACCCCGAAGGGGTCGCGGTCGCCGTTGACCACGAGCGTCGGCAGGCCGGTGGCCAACTCGTCGGCCCGGGACCGCTCCGGGCGGCCCGGCGGGTGCAGCGGGAACGCCAGGGCGACCACGGCCACCGCGCCGACCGCCGTGGCGGTGCGGCAGGCTACCCGCGCGCCGCTGGATCGGCCCCCGACCACCAGGGGTACGCCGGGCCACCGCTCCCGCAGCGCGGACACCACGACCGTCCACGCCTCGTCCAGTTGTCCCGCCGGTGCGGGCGCACGTCGGCCGGCCACCCGGTAGGGCTGCGTCACCCGCGCGACGACCAGCCCGGCGGCCACTGCGGCGTCCCGGACCGCGACCAGGTCAGGCGCGTCCACCCCGCCGCCCGCGCCGTGCCCGAGCACCAGCAGGGCGACCGGAGACCTGACCGGCGCAGCGGAACCGTCAGTCGGCGCGGTGCCGGACGGACCCGTGGCGTACGGACCGGTCGGCAGGTCGACGTCCACCCGAGCCGGCCCGCGTGGGGTGGCGATTTCCTCCGTCAGCGACACGGATCCCATTCTCGGCCGTCCCGCCGCCGTCCCGGGGACGCGCCACCGGATCCGCCGCGCCGGTCCGGCAGCTGCGGGCCCGGCACCTTGATCCACTCGACGTCATGCGTATCGGGCTGACGCGGGATGCCCCGACTTCCGGCAGGCCGAGTGGATCATGCGGTGGACGGGGTGGCTCAGCGGCTCAGCGGCACCAGGGTGAGCAGGCGGTCCCGGACCGGCGGGCCCGCCTCGTCGGCGGCGTCCGGGTCGGGCTGCACCTCGCTGCGCCAGGCGACCAGCATGGCCCGGCGCTCGCGGGGCGTGGTGCCGCCCCACACGCCGTGGCAGTCACCCACCTCCAGCGCCCAGGCCAGGCAGGAACCCTGGACGTCGCAGCTGCGGCAGAGCGCCACGGCCGCGTCGGCCGGCTCGTTCGGCGCCGGAAAGAACGTCTCCGGATCGACGCTCTGACAGGTGCCTCTGGTGCGCCACGCCTCGTCCTGCCGGCGCTCCCGTAGGGCACGCAACAGCCGTGGATCTCGTCGTGCTGCGGCCACTTCGTGCGGACGGGGCATACGTGCCCGGGTCATCCACCCACCTCCCCCGTGGGACCGGCAAGATCGATGGACGTCGTCCGCCCCCTGCGAATCGACGCCCACTACCGGCGCTGTGTTGTATCGCACTTCCGAACGTCAATACAAGGGGTTACGGCGAATGTGGGGCGACAAGCACGGAACTTTTCATCCGCAACTCTGGCAAATCACTCCTGCCAATGCCCCGGCCGTCAGAAGAGCGTCAACTCCCCGTGCTCGCCCGCGCGCGCGGGCGGCACCGGCACGGCCACGCGCTCGACGAGGTGCGGGCCGTCGTTGCGGACGTCCCCGACCGCCGGCCCCACCGGCCGCACCTCGAGCCCGGCGAGCCACTCCGGCGGCGGCGCAGCGAGCAGGCCCTCCGGCTGCGCGCTCGGCGCCAGCCAGGCGCCCCACCGCTCGCGCGGCAGCAGCAGCGGCATCCGGTCGTGCACCTCGGCCAGCTCGCCGAGGGCGGCCGTGGTCAGCACGCTGCACGTCAGCAGCGGACCGCCGGGCCCCTCCCACACCGACCAGATGCCCGCGAAGGCGAGCACGGAGCCGTCCCGGGGCGTCATGTAGAACGCCTGCTTCCCGCCCGGGTGGCGGACCCACTCGTACCAGCCGTCGGCCGGGACGAGGCACCGCCGACGGGCGAAGGAGCCCGCGTACGCCCGGCTCGTGGCCACCGTCTCGGCCCGGGCGTTGATCATGCGGGCGGCGCCGGCGGGCGACCGGGACCAGGCCGGGACCAGGCCCCAGCGGCCGAGCGACAGCGCGCGGTGACCCTCCGGGGCGACCCGGACCAGCGGCACGGGATCGGTGGGAGCGACGTTGTGGTCCGGGCCGAGCCGGCCGTCCGTGTCGTCGTACGACTCGAACAGCGCGCTCAGGTCGCCCGCGGACCGGGTCGTCGCGTACCTCCCGCACATGTCGCACACGCTAACCCGCCGGGCACCGCTCGGCTGTCCCGCTGACCGGGAGTACGGCCGGGCGGACGGCGTGGCCCGGCAGCGGAGACGGCAGAATGTAACCGTGGGGAATCTGACGGCGACCCGGCCGCTGCGACCGTGGACCGCTCCGACCGCGTCGGATCCGGTCTCGGCGACGCTGCGCCTGCCGGGCTCCAAGTCACTGACCGCGCGCGCCCTGGTCCTCAGCGGCCTGGCCAGCGGTCCGTCGACGCTGGCCGGCCCGCTGCGGGCGCGGGACACCGAGCTCATGGCCGGCGGGCTGCGGGCGATGGGCGCACACATGTCGATCAGCGACGACGCGCGCTGGCTGGTCCGCCCGCACCCGCTCGTCGGGCCGGCGCACGTCGACGTCGGTCTCGCCGGCACGGTGATGCGGTTCCTGCCCCCGGTCGCCGGTCTGGCCGACGGGCGGATCACGTTCGACGGCGACCCGGAGGCCCGGGTACGCCCGCTCGGGCCGCTCATCGGCGCCCTGCGCGGCCTCGGGGTCCGGGTCGACACCCCGCCCACCGGCAGCCTGCCGCTGACCGTGCTCGGCACCGGCCGGGTCACCGGCGGGGAGGTCGTCATCGACGCCTCCGCGTCCAGCCAGCTCGTCTCCGGGCTGCTGCTCGCCGCGCCGCGCTTCGACCGGGGCGTCGTGGTCCGGCACGTCGGGCCGCCGGTACCGTCCGCGCCGCACCTGCGCATGACCGTGCAGATGCTGCGGGCCGCCGGCGCCGCCGTCGACGACACCACCCCCGACGTGTGGGCCGTCGAGCCCGGCCCGCTGGCCGGCCGAGGCTGGGAGATCGAGCCGGACCTGTCGGGAGCGGTGCCGTTCTTCGCCGCCGCCCTGGTCACCGGCGGCGAGGTCACCGTCCAGGGTTGGCCGCGCGGCAGCGCCCAGCCGGTCGAGCGGCTGCGTGCGCTGTTGCAGGCGATGGGCGGCGAGGTGACCCTGTCCACGGCCGGGCTGACCGTCCGTGGCACCGGCGCCGTGCACGGCCTGACCGCCGACCTCTCCGACGTCAGCGAACTCACCCCGGTACTCACCGCGCTGGCCATGCTCGCCGACTCACCGTCGCGGTTCACCGGCGTCGCCCACATCCGGGGCCACGAAACCGACCGGATCGCGGCGCTCGCCCGCGAGTTCGGCGCGTTGGGCGCCGACCTCACCGAGTCCCACGACGGGCTGGAGATCCGGCCCCGGCCGCTGCGCGGCGGGGTGTTCGAGACGTACCACGACCACCGCATGGCACACGCCGCGGCGGTCGCCGGGCTGGCCGTGCCGGGCATCGACCTGAGCGACGTGGCCTGCACCTCCAAGACGATGCCGGAATTTCCGGCACTATGGTCAGCGATGGTGACCGGCAAGAGCTGACGCGACGGGGGGCGGTCCTGGCGACCAGACGACGCGAGTACGACGAGGACGACGTCCGGGTCCGGCCCGGGAAGTCCTCGCGCCCGCGTACGCGGATGCGCCCCCGCCACGCCGACGCGGTGGACGGGTTCGTCACCGCCGTCGACCGGGGCCGGTACACGTGCGTGCTGCCCGGCGCCGGCCCCGACGCGCCGCCCGTGACCGCGATGCGTGCCCGCGAGCTGGGGCGCAAGTCCGTGGTGGTCGGCGACCGGGTGGGGCTGGTCGGTGACACGTCGGGGGCGGCCGGGGCGCTGGCCCGGATCGTCCGGATCGCCGAGCGCAGCTCGGTGCTGCGCCGCACCGCCGAGGACGACGCGACCACCGCCGAGGGCCGGCTGGAGCGGGTGGTGGTCGCCAACGCCGACCAGCTCGTCATCGTCAGCGCGCTCGCCGACCCGCCGCCCCGGACCGGGTTCATCGACCGGTGCCTCGTGGCGGCGTACGACGCCGACGTCGAGCCGCTGCTCTGCCTCACCAAGGCCGACCTCGCCGGCCCGGAGGCGGTGCTCGGGTACTACGCCGAGCTGGAGCTCCCGTACGTGCTGATCCGCCCGGACTCGGAGCTGGACGCGCTGCGCAGCCTCCTCGCCGGGCGGATCTCCGTGCTGGTCGGGCACTCCGGGGTGGGCAAGTCGACGCTGGTCAACCGCCTCGTCCCGGACGCCGCCCGCGCGGTCGGCCAGGTCAGCGCGATCGGCCGGGGCCGGCACACGTCGACCAGCGCGGTGGCCCTGCGGCTGCCGCGGCTGACCGGCCGCGACGACGATCCCGGTTGGATCATCGACACCCCGGGGGTGCGCAGCTTCGGGCTCGCCCACGTCTCCGCCGACAGCCTGCTGCACGGGTTCCCCGACCTGGTGGAGGGCACCGTCGACTGCCCGGCGAACTGCCCGCACACCGCCGACGAGGAGGCCTGCGGCCTGGACGCCTGGGTGGCCGCCGGCAAGGCCGACCCGCGTCGGCTGGCGTCGTACCGTCGGCTCCTCGCCTCGCGCGCCGGGGAGAGCGACCCGCGCGGCGAGCCCGACCCGCGAAATCCCGGCGACCCGCCGGCCGGTGCCTGACCCGGCCGCCGCTACCGTCTGCGACATGACCGGGTACGCCGACGACCTCGCCCTCGCCCACCGCCTCGCCGACGCCGCCGACGCGGTCGCCACCGCGCGGTTCCGTGCGCTCGACCTGCGCGTCGACGCGAAGCCCGACCTCACCCCGGTCTCCGACGCGGACACCGCCGTGGAGCGGGCGATCCGTGCGCTGCTCGCCACCCACCGGCCCGGCGACGGCCTGCTGGGCGAGGAGTACGGCGAGCAGCCCGCGACCGGTCCGGACGGGCGGCGCTGGGTGGTCGACCCGATCGACGGCACCAAGAACTTCATCCGGGGCGTACCGGTGTGGGCCACGCTCATCGCGCTGCTCGAGGGGGACCGCCCGGTCGCCGGGCTGGTCTCCGCGCCGGCGCTGGGCCGCCGCTGGTGGGCGGCGCTCGGCGAGGGCGCGTACGCCGGCCGCGACCTGGCCGGCGGCACGCCGATCCGGGTGTCCGGCGTGACCGACCTCGCCGACGCGAGCTTCTGCTACTCCTCGCTGACCGGCTGGGAGGAGACCGGCCGGCTGCCGGCGGTCCTGCAGATCATGCGGGACTCGTGGCGCAGCCGGGCGTACGGAGACTTCTACGGTTACATGCTGCTCGCCGAGGGCGCACTGGACGTGATGGTGGAGCCGGAACTGTCGCTGTGGGACATCGCGGCGCTGGTGCCCATCGTCACCGAGGCGGGCGGCACGTTCACCGACCTGGCCGGCCGTCCCGCACCTGGTGACGCCGCGTCCGGCGAGATCAGCGCGATCGCCACGAACGGCCCGCTGCACGCCGACATCCTCGCCCGCCTCGGTCGGGCAACCGCGCGCTGACTGCCGTCAACCTCTATCCTCGCCAGGTGGTCTCCTCCGGCTGGTGTTTCCTCGCGTCGATGATCGTCGCGTACGGCATCGCCAACCTGCTCCAGTCGGTCGCGGCGGCCCGCACCACCGTGCACCACAGTTTCGATCCGGGCCTGCTGCTGCGGCTCGCCGGCCACCGCACGTACCTGGTGGGTCTGGGATGCCAGGTGGCCGGGTTCGTGCTGGCCTTCCTGGCCCGGCGGGACCTGCCCCTCTTCCTCGTCCAGGCGAGCGTCGCCGCCGGGCTCGGCGTGACCGCCGTACTCGGGGTGCTCCTGCTCAAGTGGCGGCTGCCCGCCGCCGAGGTCGCCCTGCTGGTGCTGCTCTTCGGCGGGATCGCCGCGCTGGTGCTGTCGGCCCGGCCCGCGCCGTCGCGGCAGCTCGGCACCGCCGGCCTGGTCGCCCTGGTGGCGGCCCTCGGCGTGATCGCCGTGCTCGGTTTCTTCGCGGTACGCCTGCACGGCGCACCCGGCTCGGTGGCGCTCGGTTCGCTGGCCGGGTTGGCCTTCTCCGCCGCTGCCGTGGCGGCCCGGCCGTTGGCCTCCGCGGCCTCCGCGGAGGCGTTCCTCCGCGACCCGCTGCTCTACCTGCTCATCGTGCACTCAGTCGTCGGTCAACTGCTGCTCGGCCTGGCCATGCAGCGCGGCTCGACCACGGCTGCCGTTGCGGCGATGGACGCCGCCGGGGCGGTGCCCGCGGCGATCGTCGGGCTGCTGCTGCTCGACGACAAGATCTGGCCGGGGCGGGAGTGGCTGGCCGCCGTCGGGTTCCTGGTCACCCTCGCCGCGGTGATCGGTCTGACCCGGTACGCGGAGCCGCAGCACCACCACCGGGTCGCCGGGGAACGGGAACCGGCGATGGTGGGGGCCGGCCGCGTGGGCTGAGCACCCGGCCGGTGGGCACGGCCTGCGCCGGGCGGGCGTCCCGGCCGCCCGACGGCGTCAGGCCGCCTCGACCGGTCTCCGGCGGCCGACCACCCGCTCGTAGAGCCGTTCCAGCGCGCCGGCGGTCCGGTCCCAGGTGTAGCTGCACCGCACCCGGTCCACCGCCGCGTGGCCGTACGCGAACCGCCCGGCGTTGTCGGCGAGCAACCGGCGCAGCGTCACCCCGAGGGTCCGGACGTCGCCCGCCGGCACCAGCCGCCCGGTCACCTCGTCGACGACCGCGTCGGCGATCCCGCCCATCGCGTAACCGACGACCGGTACGCCGCAGGCCATCGCCTCCAGCGACACCCGCCCGGCGGTCGAGTAGCGCGGGGTGCAGGCAACCACGTCGGCCGAGCGGTACCAGGTGGCCATCTGCTCGTGCGGCACCGCCCCCACCAGGGTCACCTGGTCGGCCACCCCGCTGCGCTCGGCCACCTCCCGAAGGTGGCGCGCCTCGGCGTGCCCGGCGAGCTGCTCGGCGGGCGGGCCGCCGGCGATCACCAGCTCGGCGTCCCCGACCAGCCGCATGGCACGGATCAGGTCCTCCTGGCCGTGGCCGGGGTCCAGGGCGCCCACGGAGAGGATCCGGGCTCGCGCCTCGCGCGGCGCCGCCTCGCCGTCGGGATGGAACTGCCCGGTGTCGACGCCGGGGGGCACCAGCGCCACCGACGTGCGTTGCAGGCCCATCCGGGTCAGCTCGTCGACCTCGTCGTTGGACTGGGCCACGGCGATGTCGACCGCCCGGATGAGCGCGCGCTCCAACGGGATCCGCTCCTCCGGCGCGTCGTAGCGGGGACCGAGGTGGCGGAGCTGTTCCACGCCGAGCGAGTGGAAGGTCTGCACGACCGGGATGTCGGTCTCGCGGACCGCGTGCGCCGCGGCCAGCCCGCCCACCCAGTAGTGGCCGTGCACCACCTCGGGTGCCCACTCCCCCGCCCAGCGGTCGGCCAGCCAGCGGCCGAACTCGGCGACGTGCGGGACCAGCTCGGCGGTGGGCAGGCCCGCGGCGGGACCGACCGGGACGCGCTCGACGAGGTAACCGTCGACCGTCTCGGTCGCCGGCTGGTCGGGGGCGTCGCGGCGCTCGTACACCCGGACGTCGTGGCCCCGGACGGCCAGCTCGGCGGCCACCCGCGCGATGTGGTGGTGGGTCCCGACGGCCGGGCCGCCGGCACGCCGCGACGGGTCGGCGTGCGCGCAGACGAGGCCGACGCGCATGGGTCACCTCCAGGCGATCTTCTCCGCGTTGCTCCTCCCGGTCAGAGGGTCCCATTAACCCCGGGTCGGGGAGCCGAAACCTGGCAGATCGGAAAGAGGCTGACGGGTGCCGCGCATAATTGTCCCCCGGCAATGGTCAAGGGCCTTGGATCCCGGCAAGGTTCTCCGCATGACCCCCACCCGGTGGGGTACGGGCGGAGAATGCCTCTCACCCGAAGACTCGCCGACGCCGTCGTGGTGATAACCGGGGCCTCCAGCGGGATCGGCACGGCCACCGCGTACGCGCTCGCCCGCCGGGGCGCCGCCGTCGTGCTGGCCGCCCGCAGCGACCCCGCCCTGCATCAGGTCGCGCAGCGCTGCCTCGAACTCGGCGGGCGCGCCGCCGCCGTCCCGACCGACGTGACCGACCCGGCGGCCGTGGAACAGCTCGCGGAGCGGGCGGTGGCGGAGTTCGGCCGGATCGACGGCTGGGTCAACAACGCCGCGGTCAGCGCCGTCGGGCTGTTCGACGAGATACCCGTCGAGGAGTTCCGCCGGGTGCTGGAGGTCAACCTGCTCGGCACCGCGTACGGCATCCGCGCCGCGCTGCCCCACCTCGGTGCGGGGGGCGGAGGCGTGATCGTGAACAACGCCTCAGTACTCGCCGAGGTCGCCATGCCGTACCAGTCGGCGTACAACGCGACGAAACACGGGATCCGCGGGCTGGCCGACACGGTCCGTCAGGAACTGCGTGTCACGGGCCGGGGCGACATCTCGATCTGCACGGTGCTGCCCGCCACGATCGACACACCGTTCTTCCGGCACGCGGCCAACCACAGCGGCCGGGAGCTGGTGCCACCGCCACCCGTGTACCCGCCCGAGATGGTGGCGCAGACGATCGTCCGGATGCTGCGGCGGCCCCGCCGGGAGGCGTACGCGGGGGGCGCCGCCCGCCTCATCGGCCTCCAGTGGCGGGTCGCCCCGGCGCTCGCCGAACGGGCGCTCGGCTGGTACGCCCACCGCACCCAGTTCGGGCCGGCCGCCCGCCTCGACAGCACCGGGAACGTCTTCTCGCCCGACGCCGCCGCCGAGCGCCGCGGCGGCTGGCACGGCCGGCGCCGGCAGCTGGTCCGGATGGGCGCCGCCTTCGGGCTCGCCGCCGCCGGCACGGCCGTCGGAACGGTCGCCGCGATGACCCGACGCGGCCGGGCGGATCGCTGATGGACCGCGTCGAACAGCCGGATGCGCGGCTCGGGACGGGCGGGCACAATAAGACGATCATGCCGACCGACGTGCGCTGCCTGGTGGAGACGGACGAGTCCTCCGGGGTGGTCCGGGTCAGCGGCGTGCTCGACGCGTCGAGCACCGGCACGGTCCGGGACGCGCTGCTCGGGCGGCTCAGCGACCGGCCCGGCCCGCTCGTGGTCGACGTGACCGGGCTGCGGGCGACCGATCCGGCGACGTGGGACGTCTTCGGCGAGATCCGTCGGGCGGTCCTCGACTGGCCCGCCGCCGACCTGTTGCTCTGCGACCCGTCCGGTGCGGCACGGAACGTGCCGGCCTGGCCGACGCTCGACGGCGCGTTGGCGTCCCTCGCGGCCACACCGCTCGCCGCCGTGCTCACCGCCGACCTCGAGCCGGTGGTGGCGGCCGCCCGGCAGGCCCGTCAACTGCTCGGCGAGGGCTGCGACCGCTGGGGCGTGCCCGAGCTGACCGAGCCGGGCACCATCGCCGTCACCGAGATGGTCAACAACGTGGTCGCCCACGCCCGGACCCCGATGACCGTCCGGCTGGCCCCCCGCGACAGCGCGCTGCACGTGGCGGTCCGCGACCACTCGTCCCGGCTGCCCGCCTTCACCGGGTTCGCGCCGCCGCACACCGCCGGCGGGCGGGGGCTGCTGCTGATCGACACGGTGTCCGAGCGCTGGGGCGCCACGCCCGTACCGGACGGCAAGGTCGTCTGGTGCGTTCTGCACCCCGAGCACCACCCCTGACCACCTCGGCGGGCGGTTACGGGGTGGTGGGCAGTGGGTAGAGCACTGGCATGCGCGACGACGAGTACCCGACCCCCGTGTCCGATCCCGAGGCGGAGGGCCTGCCCGACACCGCCGACGACGACTCGACCGCCAACGACGACGTCCTGACCGGGCGTGAGGCGGACGGCCCGGAGCCGGCCCAGCTGCCCGGCGACCGGACGCCGGTGGCGGTCGACCGGTTCGGGACCACCGCCGACGAGCAGCTCGACGGCGAGTCGCTGGACTACAAGCTCGGCCGGGAACAGTACGAGCGTCCCGCCGACGACCCGCTGGCCGGCCCGGTCGACCCGGACATCGCCGCCGAGGCGGACAGCGAGGAGCAGGCCGCCCAGGCCCAGCTCGACGCCGACGTGATCGATCCGGGGCCGACGTCCGACCCGAGGTCGCCGGTGTCGCTCTACGACCACGGCCAGCTCGGCAGCACCGCCGACGCGCAGGTGGGCCGGTTGGTGGAACCGGACGAGGGTGCCCACACCGACCAGGAGACCGACTCGATCGCGTACGACGCCGGGGCGGCCGGTGGCGGCGCGACCGCCGAGGAGCTGGCGATCCACGAGACGCGCCCACCACACTCGGTCTGAACCAGCCGCGCCTGCGGCGTCGTCTGGGGGGCGCGGAGGCTGTCGGGACACCACGCTGTGGCGCTTCCCGACCGCCGCTCAGTCGTCGAGCCCCCGCTCGATCGCGTACCGGGTGAGCTCGACCCGGTTGTGCAGGTGGAGCTTGCCCAGCGTGTTCTGCACGTGGTTCTGCACGGTCCGGTGCGAGATCGCGAGCCGCTCGGCGATCTGCTTGTACGACATCCCCTTGGCCACCAGGCGCAGCACCTCGGTCTCCCGTTCGGTGAGCCGGGGTGTGCCCGCCGATTCCCGGTCGGGAGCGGGCGGGCCGGCCGCCAGTCGGCGGTACTCGCCAAGGACCAGACCGGCCAGCCCGGGTGTGAACACCGGCTCCCCCGCCGCCGTCCGCCGCACCGCCTCCAGGAACTCCGCCGGGGCCGCGGACTTCACCAGGTAGCCGGTGGCGCCCGCCTTCACCGCGTCCAGCACGTCCTGCTGTTCGCCGCTGGCGGACAGCATCAGGACCCGAACCTCGGGCAGCGCGGCGCGCAGCCCGCGGATCACCTCCACTCCGGAGACGTCCGGCAGTTGCAGGTCGAGGACGACCACGTCGGGTCGCGCGGCGGGCGCCACCCGGACCGCCTGACGTCCCTTGCCCGCGGTCGCCACCACCTCGTGACCGGCCTCGGTCAGGTCGCGGGCCACACCTTCCCGCCACATCGGGTGGTCGTCGACCACCATCACCCGTACCACGCCGCCTCCTTCCACCGTGCTGCGACCCGGAGCACTCCCCGGCTCATCCTCGGGCCGCTCCCCGGGGTCGGCGCCCGGCCGTGGCGGGACGTCGAGCCGCGGCCCATGTGCCGCCTCACGTCCGCTGCCGGGGAACGGTCAACTCGACCTCGGTGCCCGCGCCCGGGGTGGAGGTGATCCGGACCGACCCGCCCAGCTCCTCGATGCGCCCCCGGATGGACCGGGCCACCCCCAGCCGCCCCTGCGCCGCCGCCTCGGCCAGCCGGCCGTCGGCGAAGCCCGGGCCGTCGTCGCGGACCGACACCGTGACCGTGTCCTCCTCGTCCTCGACGAGCACCCACGCCCGGCCGCCGGCGTGCCGGGCCACGTTGTCGAGGGCGGCGGCCGTCGCCGCGGCCAGTTCCCGGGCCACCGGGGCGGGCAGCGGCACCGGGCCCGCCGGCGCCGACAGCGAGACCGACGGCGACGCGTACCGCCCGAGCAGCCCGCGCAGGTCCGCCGGCCCGTCGTCGGCCGGTGGTGCTGCGGCGCCGGCGATCAGGGCGCGCAGCGCCGCCTCCTGCTCGCCGGCGAGCCGGGCCAGCTCGGCGGCCTCACCGTCGAGGTGGGCGCCGCGGCGCTGCACGAGCGCGAGGACCTGGAGCACGGAGTCGTGGATGTCGCGGGCGAGCCGCTCCCGCTCCCGGGTGGCGGCCTCCAGCTCGACGGCCCGTTGCAGCCGCTCCTCGGCGGTCACCGCGAGCCGGGCCACGTGCCCGACCACCACGCCGGCGAGGAGCAGCAGGATCACGCCTGTGAGCGAGGACTCGCCGATCCGCTCCCGGGTGGCGAGGTCCCCCGCACCGACCACCAGCGCGGCCACCGTGCCCCGGCGCCGGCCGCCGGACACCGCCCAGGCCAGCACCGGGCCGGCGAGCCAGGCCACGCCCAGGGTGGGGACACCGGCGGCGAGCGCCGCCCGTCCGACCACCCACGGGCTGGCCAGGACGACGCCGAGGACGACACCGAGGTCGGCCACGAGCAGCGGCCAGCCACGCCGGGACGGGCGCGGGTACGCGGCCGCGGTCAGCACCGTCCAGGCCGCCATCACCAGGACCACGGCGGCGGCGGCGAGGGGGTGGGCGTACCGGTCCGCGTGGCGTACGGCCACCACGCACACGTACGCGAGGGACGCCACCCGGAACACGGCGATGGCCCGCCAGAGCGGGACCTCGAAACCACCCGGGGACGTCGGCACGGTCGACACGATGCCACAGCGCGACGAGCAATCGGCGGGCCCGACTGGTGCGCGTCGAGAAACGCTGACGTACGGTGGAAATGCCGCGAAAGACAACGAGATCCGCTGCGGGGACGGGGCCATGACAAACGCAGAACCGCACGCACCGCGTACGGTTGTGCCCATCGACTCTCCCCTCCTGATCGCCGAAGCCTTCGACCAGGCTCAGGTGACCGAGCTACGGCACTCGGTCACCTCTTGCGCGCACGCCTCCGGTCTGCGGGGGCAGCGGCTGGACGACTTCGTGCTGGCGGTCAACGAACTGATCACCAATGCGGTCCGGCACGGCGGCGGCCACGGCTGGCTGCGGTTGTGGCGGCAGCGGGGCGCCCTGCTCTGCGAGGTCGCCGACCACGGGCACGGGATCAGCACGCAGCAGCTCCACGACCGCAGCCGGCCGGCGGCGGACATGGCGGGCGGCTGGGGCCTGTGGCTGGCCCGCGAGCTGAGCGACTCGATGGAGATCGATACCGGCGCGGCCGGCACGACCGTCCGCATCACCACGGCCCTGACCCCGGCACCCCAACCCACCCGCGACTGACCTTCGGGTCGCCGTCACGTCACTCAGGTCCGGTGTGCCGGGGCCGGGGAGCGCAAGATCGCGGAGTGCGGGGCGGGTCAGCCGAACAGGGCGCTCACCGACTCGCCGTTGTGGATGCGGCGCACGGCCTCGGCCAGGGCCGGCGCGACCGAGAGGACCTGCAGCTTCGGCACCCGCTTGTCGGCCGGGATCGGGACCGTGTTCGTGCAGACGATCTCCAGCACCCCCTCCTGGTCGCTGAGCCGTTGCAGCGCTCCGCTGGAGAAGAGACCGTGGGTGCAGGCCAGCCGGATCGAGCGGACGTTCAGCTTGCGCAGGTGCTCCATCAGCTCGACCACCGTGCTGCCCTTGGCGATCTCGTCGTCCAGCACGATCACGTCCCGGTCGGCGACGTCGCCGATGACCGCGCTGATCTGGACCCGGTCGTCGCTGAAGCGCTGCTTCGCACCGGCGGCGACCGGCGTGCCGAGCCGGCGGGCGAACGCGGCGGCCTCCTTGGCGTTGCCCAGGTCCGGGGAGACCACGACGGTGTTGCTCAGGTCGTGACCCTTGAAGTGGAGGGCCTGCTCGCGCAGCGCGTGCAGGTGGTCGACCGGGACGCTGAAGAAGCCGTGGACCTGCGGCGAGTGCAGGGTCATCGCGAGCACGCGGTCCGCGCCGGCCGAGGTGAGCAGGTCCGCGACCAGCCGGCCGCCGATCGAGATGCGCGGCGCGTCCTTCTTGTCCGACCGGGCGTACGCGTAGTGCGGCAGCACCACGGTGATCCGGCCGGCCGACGCGCCCCGCGCCGCGTCGATCATGAGCAGCAGCTCGACCAGGTGCTCCTGCACCGGTGGCACCAGCGGCTGGATCAGGAAGACGTCCCGCTCCCGGCAGTTGGCCTGCAACTGCACTTCCAGGCAGTCGTTGGCGAACCGGGAGACCCGGACCGGGTACAGCGGGACGCCGAGGTGGGTGCAGATCTCGGCGGCGAGTTCGGGGTGGGCGGTTCCGCTGAAGACGGCGATGTCACGCACGTCCACACATCGTACGGACGGCGGGCCGGGAGCGGTCTGTCGGCCGCCGAGCGCGTCCCCCGGGCGGGGTGGTGTCGACCGCTCAGCCCGCGGACCTGACCAGCTCGACGAAGGAGCGCCACGCCGAAGGCGCGAAGGTCAGGACGGCGCCGCCGCGGTCCGTGGAGTCGCGGACCAGCACCCGGTCGGGCAGGTTGTCGGCCACCTCGACGCAGGTGTCCCCGCCGTTGCCGGACCGGCTCGACACCCGCCACCGAGGGGTGGGGGCAGTGTTCACAGCTCGCTCACCAGCTTCCCGATCAGCTCGACGGACACGCCCGCGGGGAGGGCCTCGCTGAGCAGCGTGTCCCACATGACCCTGATGGTATCGACGGCGTCCGGCCGGTCGACAACCTGACCGTAGACTCCGTCCACATAGGCCACCTCGTCCCCGTCCGGGAGCGTGGCCAGCACGAAGCCGCCGGCCAGCCCGGGGTGCGCGCCGACGGCGGCCGGGACGACGTAGAGCCGGATGTGCGGCAACGCGGCCAGCTCGACCAGCCGCTCCAGCTGCGCCCGCTGGACCTCCCGGTCACCGACCACCCGGCGCAGGGCGCCCTCGTCCACGACCGCGGTGAACCGCTTCGGCTCCGCACCGGTCAGCAGCGCCTGGCGGGCCATCCGGCCGGCGACGAGCTGGTTCACCTCTCCGGGGGTGTGCGTGCCCTGGGCGCTGAGCACCGCGTGGGCGTACGCCTCGGTCTGCGTCAGACCGGGCACCAGCGACGGCTGAGAGGTGCGGAGGGCGACCGCGTCGGCCTCGATCCCCCGCCACGGCGCGAACCAGGCTGGTGACTGCTGCCGGGCCGCCGCCGCCAGCAGCTCGGCGAGCAGGCCGCCGGTGCCCAGCGCCTCGTCCGCCGCCGTGGCGAACTGGGGCGTCGGCCGACGCCGGCCCGTCTCGATCGCCGCGATGGTGGACGGACTCCACCTGATCAGTTCCGCGAGGGCCTCCTGGGAGACGCCCGCGCTGGCGCGGGCGGCCTTGAGCGCCCTGATCCACATGTCGCCGTTCATCCGACCGTCCCGAGAGCCGCACGAGCACCGAAGGTGACGAGAGCATCCTCGACGGTCACCGGCCGGTGGGTCCAGCCCGACCCGGAGAATCGGGGTATCGGGTCAGTCCCAGCGCCCTCCGGTGAGCTTCTCGTACACGTCGACGTAGCGGGCCCGGGTGGCCTCGACGACCTCCGCCGGCACCTCCGGCGCCGGGGCCCGCCGGTCCCAGCCGCTGTCGGTGGCCCAGTCCCGGACGTACTGCTTGTCGTACGAGAACTGGGCGCGCCCCGGCTGGTACGACTCCGCCGGCCAGAACCGGGACGAGTCCGAGGTCAGCAGCTCGTCGCCGACCATCAGGGTGCCGTCGGCCGCCCAGCCCAGCTCGATCTTGGTGTCGGCGATGAGGATCCCCCGGTCGGCGGCCAGCTCGGCTCCCCGCCGGTACAGGTCAAGGGTGATCCCGCGCAGCCGCTCGGCGGTCTCCGCGCCGACCTTGTCCACCACCTCGGCGAAGGTCATCGGCTCGTCGTGCTCCCCCACCGGCGCCTTCGTGGAGGGGGTGAAGATCGGCTCCGGCAGGATCGACGCCTCGACCAGCCCGCGCGGCAGCTCGACGCCGGAGACCGCGCCCGTGCGCTGGTACTCGGCGAACCCGCCGCCGGTCAGGAACCCCCGGGCGACGCACTCCACCGGCACCATCTCCAGCCGCCGGCACCGGATCGCGCGGCCGGCGAACTCGGCCGGCACGTCGGTCGCGGAGATCACGTGGTTCGGCACCAGGTCGGCGAGCTGCTCGAACCACCACAGCGAGAGCGCCGTGAGCAGCTTGCCCTTGTCCGGGATCGGCGTCGGCAGCACCACGTCGTAGATCGAGATGCGGTCGGAGGCGACCAGGATCAGGTCCTCGCCGTCGGCGTAGACGTCCCGGACCTTGCCCGAGTGCAGAAGTTCCACGCGGCCTAGTACACCACGTGGCCTGCGTACGGCCCGCGCCGGTGGCCCGGGGTGAGCGGGCTCGCCGGCCGGGCCGGCACCCGGCGGCCGCCTGGGTCAGCGGGGGCCGCCGCCGCGGCGGTTGCGCATCATGCGGAGGATCAGGAACACGATCACGGCCACCACGGCCAGGCAGCAGAGCAGCCCGAGGAACCCGAAGCCGCCACCACGGCGCCGCCGGACGGCCTCGACCGCCATCTCGCCCGGGCCGGTGGACGCCCAGGCGGCCACGGGGACGAACACCGACAGGACCACCGCACCGAGGACCGCGCCCAGCCGGCCCCACCACTTGCCGAAAGCAGACATGGCCCCATCCTCGCCGAGAAGCGCAACCGCGGCACGGCAGACGGCCCGGATGAGCGTGTCGACCCCCGGTCCGGCCCAGCGTGGACACGACGAAGGCCCCGGAGGAATCTCCGGGGCCTTCGGACGAGTAGCGGGGACAGGATTTGAACCTGCGACCTCTGGGTTATGAGCCCAGCGAGCTACCGAGCTGCTCCACCCCGCGTCGGCTTCACCACTGTACCCCATGGCGCTCCGCCATGATCCGCCACCCCCGGACGGGGTGGAAGCACCCGTGGCGGCGACCGGAATGACCGGACCGGCGCCCGGACACGACGAAGGCCCCGGAGGAATCTCCGGGGCCTTCGGACGAGTAGCGGGGACAGGATTTGAACCTGCGACCTCTGGGTTATGAGCCCAGCGAGCTACCGAGCTGCTCCACCCCGCGTCGGTCCGTCAACCGTATCGCACCACCCCGGCCCGCCGCAAAACGACCGGCCAGACGCCGGAAACGTGGAGGATTCCGGCGGGCCGGAATCCTCCACGCGTCGTCAGCGCCGGCCGAGCCAGGACTCGATCGCGGCCACCGCGCGGCGGCTGTCGGCGTCGACCTGCGCACGCTCGGCGGAGGTGCCCTCCCAGCCCTGCTCCCACAGGATCGTCACCACGTCGTCGACCTGGACCGCGCGGATCAGCCGCACCTCCTCGCCGCCGACCGGGTTGCCCTCGAGGTCGCGGGCGTCCGACCGGATCTCGAAGAGCACCGAGGCGTCGCCGTAGCCATGGTCGTCGAGCAGCCGCAGCCGGTACGTCGCCGGGTTGTCCCCGCCCGTACCCTGCTGCTCCGGGCAGGCCCGGACCGCCTCGCGCAGCTCGCGCAGCGCGTCGTCGGCCCCACCGGGCTTGTAGATCGTGATGCTGTGCACGTAACTGCCGTCGGGGACGTAGTCCGACGGTGTCTCGGCCATCTTGTAGGCGAGGTGCCGGCTCCGACGCTGCACGATCGCGTCGTCGCTGGGGAAGCGCGCCTTGCACAGCGACGGCAGCACCTCGGCGTCGACGAAACTCTCGACCCCCTTGTCGTTCGCCGCCGCGAGCCGGAAGAAGGCCCGATCCGGGATCGAGGTCGGGCCCGGCCGAGCCGGGGGCATCGAGTTCGACGCCGACGTCTGCGGCGTACCGCTGGGGCTCGCCGACGAGGGCGCGGACGGCGGGGTCGGCGCCGGGGCCGTCGGCCCGCCCGGCGGCGCCACCGGGGCCGGCTCGGCGGAGAACCCGATCCGGGTGCCGGTCGCCACTCCGGCGACCAGGACCGCCGCCGCGACAGCGGTGCCGGTCATCCGGATCCGGGCACGCCGGTCGGCGGCACGCCGCAGGGTCTCCGGAACGGGCAGGGCACGGGTGTCCGCCTCGTCGGCGAGCGACCGGTAGAAGTCGGACAGGTCACGCGACATCGTTCGCCTCCAGTCGCTCGTCGGTGAGGTCGGGCAGGAGAGCCGCCAGCCGGGCACGTCCCCGGGACAGCCAGGACTTCACGGTGCCGGTGGGCACGTCCGTCTCGCGGGCGATGTCCTCCACCGACATGTCGTAGAGGTAGTGCAGGGCGAGCGCCTGCCGCTGCGCGGCCGGGAGCTGCCGGAGCGCACCGACCAGCAGCACGCTGTCCTCGTTCGGGGGTGGAACCGGGTCGGGTGGGCCGGTACGGCGGACCAGGGCGCGCCAGCCGGTCAGCCGACGCCAGCGGTCGGTGGCCAGCCGGGACACCACCAGCCGCAGCCACGCCTCGGGCGCCGGATGCGTGGTGAGCCGGCCCCACTGCCGCCAGGCCCGGGCGTACGCCTCCTGCACCAGGTCCTGCGCCTCGCTGTGGTCGCCGGTGACCGCGTAGCCGTAGCGGAGCATCCGGTGCGCGGTGCTCCGGTAGAACTCGTCGAACCGCTCCGCGTCCCTCATGTCGCCATCACGTGTCCCCAAGGTCCGTCACTGTCGTTGTCCTGAAAACGGGACGGCCGTCCCGCGGGTTGCACCTGCAGGTGTCGAAAAGACGACGGCGCCCCCGGATCCACTCGCGGGATCCGGGGGCGCCGCCGGTCGCGGTGCGCGTCAGCCGCCGGCCCTCGGGGAGGCGCTGCCGGTCGGCGCCGGTGTCCCGCCGGGTGCCGGCGTCGGCGCGGCCGCCCCCTGTGCCTGCTGGAAGGCGGTGATCGCCTCGTCGAGCGCCTTCAGCGCCCGCCCGTACCGTTCGAAGTCGCCCGAGGCCTGCGCGGCGCGGACCTCCGTGATGGCGGTCTGGACACGGTTCGCGGCCTCGGCCAGCTCACCGGTGAGCGGGGGCGGCGTGGCGCCCGGACTCGGCGTGGGCGGCGGGGTCTCGCCGGTCGGCGGCGGCGGGGTGGGCGTGGCGCCGGCCCGCTTGCCCTGCTCGACGAGCTGCTTGATGCCGTCGGTGAGGTTGTCGGCCAGGACGACGTACGAGCCGCCGTCGCCGTACGACAGGAGCACCTTCTGGAGCAGCGGGTACGCGTCCTGCTGGTTGCTCTTCACGTAGACCGGCTCGACGTAGAGCATGCCGTTGCCGAACGGCAGGGACAGCAGGTTGCCGTACTGGACCTGCGCCTGGTTCGACGAGAGCAGGTTGAGCTGCTGCCGGATCTGGGCGTTGTTGGTCATCTGCTGGTGCACCTGCACCGGACCGGAGATGCGGGTCTGGTCCGGCAGCTCCAGGACCTCCAGCCGTGGCTGCCCGTCCACGTACGAGCCGGAGATCAGCGCGGCCAGGTTCTGCCGGCCGTTCGGGGTGACCGCGGCGGTGAGCTGGAACCGCGGGGACTCCTGCCCCGGGAACTGGGTGAAGAGGTAGTACGGGGGCTGCTTCTGCCCGCTGTCCGGTGCGTCCGGCACGTTCGGCACCTGCCAGAAGTCCTGGCCGGAGTAGAAGTCGCCGGGGTTGGTCACGTGGAACCGGGTGAGCAGGTTGCGCTGCACCTTGAACAGGTCGGCCGGGTAGCGGAAGTGCGCGCTCAGGTCGGCCGGGATCTCCGCCTTCGGCTTGACCAGGTCACCGCCGAAGGCCTTGTTCCAGGCCTTGAGCACCGGGTCGCTGTCGTCGAACTCGTACAGCGTGACGGTGCCGTCGTACGCGTCGACGGTCGCCTTCACCGAGTTGCGGATGTAGTTGACGTTCTCCCGGGCCAGCTGGAAGGTGCCCCGGTTGGTCAGCTCGTCGGTGGTCTCGGTCTGGAGGTTGATCCGCTCGGCGTACGGGTAGGTGGCGGCGGTGGTGTAGCCGTCGATGATCCACTGAACCCGGCCACCGACGACCGCCGGGTACGGGTCGCCGTCCACGGTGAGGAACGGGGCGACCTTCTCCACCCGCTCGCGGGGGTTACGGACGTAGAGGAGCTTCGAGTTCTCGTTGACCGCCTCGGAGAGCAGGAAGTTCGACTCCTGCTCCTTGATGGCGTAGAGCAGCCGGCGGGGGAACGAGCCGATCTCGACGCCACCGGAGCCGGTGTACGTGTAGTACGACTCGGGCCCGTTGTCGCCGCCCTCGCCCACCGGCCGGTCGAACTCGGCCGGGTTCGCCTCGGGGTCGGACTTGCCGACGATGGCGTAGTCGCCCTCCTCCATCCGCTCCCCGTAGTAGATGCGCGGCTGGCTGGCCGGGATCTGCTCGGTCTGCGAGGCGCACGCCTCCTGCGACTTCTCACCGAGGAAGCCGCTGACGAAGAACGGCTGGCCGCCGCAGACGACCTGGTTGGCCGGGGCGGCCACCAGGCCGTACCCGTGGGTGTAGACGGTGTGGCGGTTGATCCAGTTGCTCTGCTGAGCGGTCAGCTCGCTGTAGTTGATCTCGCGGACACCGACCACGTAGTCCTGGGTCCTGCCGCTGACCGTGTAGCGGTCGATGTCGAGCTTGGGACCGAAGTCGTAGAAGCCGCGAACCTGCTGGAGCTGAGTGTACGTCTCGCTGACCAGCTGCGGATCCAGCAGGCGGGCGTTCGGCACGACCGCGGTGTCCGTGGCCAGCGTCGCCGGCGGCGTCAGGTTGCTCGCCGCGTACGGCGTGGTCTCCGCGCCGGTCAGGCCGAACGCCGCCCGGGTCGCGTCGATGCTGCGCTGGATGTACGGCGCCTCCTTGTCCCGGGCGCTCGGCTTCACCTCGAACGTCTGCACCGCCCACGGGTAGATGCCGCCGATCGCGACCGCGGAGACGCCGAGCAGGGCCAGGGAAATGCCCGGCCAGACCAGGTTCCGCAGCCAGGCGTTCGAGAAGATGATGATCGCGATCGCCACGACGACCGAGATGTAGGCCAGGATCTCCTTCGCCGGGAGCAGCGCGTTGACGTCGGCGTACCCGGCGCCGTACACGTTGGCGCCGTCGTTGTACTCCAGCAGCATGGCCCGCCGGTCCAGCACGTACGCGATGGCCTTGAGCAGCACGAAGACCGCGACCAACGTGCTCAGGTGGGCGCGCGCGGCGTTGCTCATCCGGTCGCCGACGCCCTGGAGCCGGACGCCGCCGAAGATGTAGTGGACGGCGAGCGCGCCGATCAGCGCCAGCACCACGGCGGTGAAGCCGACCCCCAGCAGGTAGCGCCAGAACGGCAGTTCGAAGACGTAGAAGCCGATGTCGACCCCGAACTCCGGGTCCTTGACACCGAAGTTGCCACCGTTGCGGAAGAGCAGCCACTGGTTCCACCGGCTCTGCGCCGACAGCCCGGCGAAGAGGCCGACCACGGCGGCGACCAGCGCGATCCAGATGCCGAGCCGCGGGCTCAGCAGCATCCGGTAGCGCTCCAGGGTGGCCTGCTCCGGGGACTGCGGACGCAGCCGAGGCCGCAGCCGGTGGGCCAGCCAGAGGTTGCCGCCCACGACGACCGCCATGCCGAGCCCGACCGCGAGGAAGAGCAGCAGCCGGGTGGCGAGCACGCCCGTGAAGACCTGCTTGTAGTCGACCTCGCCGAACCACAGCCAGTCGGTCCACGCCTGTACACCCCAGCCGAGCAGGGTGAAGAGCACGAACACCCCGACCAGGACACCGATCGTGACGCGTCCGCGTCGGCTCATCCTCGGCAGGGGGGCGCTGCTACGCATGACCACTGTTGGCTCCGCACGCTCGATGTGATCGGCTCCGACCAGGCAACCAGAGTACGGGGTCTTCCTGAACGTGTCGGTCCACGGTCACGTCGGGTGGCGCGCCGTGGTCAGCAACGGGGTGCGTCACCGCCCGTACGCAGTGCCTCCAGGGCCGTCAGCGCGTCGTCGAGCGTGGCGACTCTGATCAGCGGCAGGTCGGGCTGCGGGTTGCGGGCGGCCTCGGCGCAATTGTCGGCCGGGACCAGGAACGCGGTGGCGCCCGCGTCCTTCGCGCCGACCAGCTTCTGCGCGATGCCGCCGATCGGGCCGACCCGTCCCTCGTCGTCGATCGTGCCGGTACCGGCGATGATCCGGCCGCCGGTCAGGTCCTCCGGACGCAGCTTGTCGATGATGCCGAGGGCGAACATGAGGCCGGCGCTCGGGCCGCCGATGTCCTCCAGGTCGATGGTCAGCGTGAACGGGTGCGGCTGCTGCTGGTCGATCTCGACCCCGATGCGGGGCCGGCCGTCCTGCTCCCGGCTGGTGATCCGGGCGGTCGCGGCGGCGCCGTTCCGGGTGTAGCCGATCTCCAGGGCGGTCCCCGCCGGCTTGGCGCGGATCAGCTCGGTGAGCCGGGCCGCCACCGTGACGGGCTGCCCGTCGACCGAGGTCACCACGTCGCCGGGCTTGAGGACGCCGTTCGACGGGCCGTCCGCGGCGACCGTCTTGACCACCACCTGCACCGGGTACCCCAGCTCGCGCAGCGCCGCCGTCTCGGCGCTGGTCTGGGAGACCTTGAAGTCCTCCGCGTTGCGTTCCTCGACCTCCTCCTGGCTCTCCCCCGGCGGGTACACCAGCTCGCGGGGCACCACCGCCTCGTCGTCGGAGAACCAGCCCTGGATGGCCGAGCGCAGCTTGACCGAGGGCTGCACCCCCACCGTGGTCAGCCGCAACTGCCCCGCCGACGTGGAGGTCTCCCGGCCGGTGATCTGGATGACCTCCTTGCCGTTCTCGGCGCCCAGCGTGTTGACGGTCGGGCCGGGGCCGAGCACCACGTACGGGATGGGCGCGGCCAGCACGCCGATGCTGAGCAGGGTGGTGAGCAGGGCACCGAGCAGGACGGTCACGCCGCGACGTCTCATGCGGCAGAGCGTACCGACCGGTCCGGTTCACCCCGCCGGACGAGCCGGGACTTCGCCCTGAGCGCAACGCCAGCAGGCGCGACCTGGGGCGCGGCGCGCGTACCGTAGACCTCGTGCCTGATATTCCGTTCGGTTTCGCGCTCCCGGGTGGGCAACCGCCAGACCCCAACGACCCTGCACAGATGCAGCAGTTCATGTCGCAGTTGCAGCACCTGCTGTCGGCGCCCGGCAGCGGCCCGGTGAACTGGGACCTGGCCCGCCAGGTGGCCGCGAGCCAACTCGCCGCGTCGGGCGACCCGGCGGTCTCGCCGTACGAGCGCAACGCGGTGGAGGAGGCGCTCCGCCTGGCCGACCTGTGGCTGGAGCCGGCGTCGGCGCTGCCCTCGGGCATCCACACCTCGGTCGCGTGGAACCGGAACGAGTGGATCTACAAGACGCTCGACGTCTGGCGCAAGCTGTGCGACCCGGTGGCCAGCCGGATGGTCGGCGCGATGGGCGACCTGGTGCCGCCGGAGGCGCGCGCCCAGCTCGGCCCGATGCAGTCGATGGTGGCCACCCTCGGTGGCGCGCTCTTCGGCGGCCAGCTCGGCCAGGCCCTCGGCTCGCTCGCCGCGGAGGTGCTCTCCGCCGGCGACATCGGGCTGCCGCTCGGCCCGGCCGGCACGGCCGCGCTGATCCCGGCCAACATCCGGGAGTACGGCGCCGGCCTGGAGCTGCCCGAGGACGAGGTCCGCCTCTACGTGGCGCTGCGCGAGGCCGCCCACCAGCGGCTCTTCGAGCACGTGCCGTGGCTGCGTGGGCACGTGCTGAGCGCGGTGGAGATGTACGCCTCGGGCATCCGGGTCAACCGGGAGGCGATCGAGGAGGCGATGGGCCGGGTCGACCCGACCGACCCGGAGTCGATGCAGGCGATCGCCCTGGAGGGCATCTTCACGCCGGAGGACAGCCCGGCGCAGAAGGCGTCGCTGGCCCGGCTGGAGACCGCGCTCGCCCTGGTCGAGGGCTGGGTGTGCCACGTGGTGGACAGCGCGGCCGGCGGCCGGCTGCCCAACGTCGTCCGGCTCGGCGAGGCGTTCCGGCGGCGCCGGGCCGCGGGCGGGCCGGCCGAGCAGACCTTCGCCGCCCTGGTCGGCCTGGAGCTGCGCCCGCGCCGGCTGCGGGAGGCGGCGGCGCTGTGGGCGGCGCTCACCGAGCACCGGGGCATCGCCGGCCGGGACGCCCTGTGGGGCCACCCCGACCTGCTGCCGTCCGACGACGACTTCGCCGACCCGGTGGCCTTCGCCCGGTCCCAGCTGGACCTCGGGGAGCTGGAGAGCTTCGACTTCAGCGCGCCGGGCGGGCCGGAGGAGAAGGCCCCGGGCGAGTCGGACGAGGGGCCCGGAGCGTCACCGGAGCGCTGACGAGCCTGATCGTCGCCGGTTGCGGCAGGTCGGGGTGTCCGGCCGCTGACCTGCCGCAACCCGGGGACTGTGCGGTGCGGGGCGGTCAGCCTGGGCGGCCGGCGCCGGAGAGCAGGGCTCGGGTGGTGTCCCAGCCCTCCAGGGCCGGGTTCAGCCGGGCCAGGTCGCCCGGGCCGCGCAGGCGGTGCCACGCGGGCGTCACCGCGAGGTCGCCGGGGCGGGGCGCCGCCGCCCGCACGGCCGCGGGCCGCGCGCTGTCCAGGTCCAGCGTCGGCAACCATTCCGGTACGGGCAGCCGCGCCGCCACACCGAGCAGGCCCGGACCGTCGCCCTCGGTCGGCGCGACCGCGACCGGCCTGGTGGTGAGGGGCCGGAGCAGCTTGCCGATGATCAGCCCGGGCAGGTCCGGTGCGTCACCGGCGATCACGGCCACCTGGTCGTAGCGCCCGGAGGGCACCTCGCTGTCGGCGCCGGCCGGACGACCGGCCTCGGCCCACGCCGCCTGCTCGGGCGAAGCGGTGACCGGCCCGTCCCCGGCCTCCGGACCGGGCCCCGCCGTCCCGGGCCCGCCGGTCGGCCCCGGCTCACCGCCCGGCATCCGGGCCGACGGATCCCGGGCGAGGCCGGGTCCGGCAGGGCGGCCGGTCCCGCACACGTCGAGCACGGCGTTGACGGTGGGCTCCGGGATTTCGTACACCCTCGTGCCGGGCCAGACCACGGCGTCGGCCAACCACCGGTCGGCCGGGGTCACCGCGACCGCGGTCTCGGCCTCGTTCAGGGTGGCGAGCAGGTCGACGACGTCCTCGGCGAGCGCGGTCCGCCACGCGACCAGGTCGACACCCGGCGGCGACCACGCGACCGGGCCGAGCAACGCCACCACCAACCGTCGGGCCACGGAACGACCCTACGCCGGGTCCCGTTCGAGATCGACTCCATGCCGCCGGCAGCGCTCGATCAGCCGGCCCCGGACACCGCCGTGCCGCCGTCATGATGTGGATCATCAGCAGGGGCCGGCGGCGCGGCGGGTGGCCCCGTCGTGGTGGTTCGGCGGTCAGGAGGTGGAGACGGCGGCGACGCCCTCCAGGTAGCCGCGGGCGCGCTCGGTCTTCGGGTACCGACCGACCAGCTCCCAGAACCGGGCGTTGTGACTCGGGACGATGAGGTGGGCCAGCTCGTGGAGCAGGACGTAGTCGATGACCCAGTCCGGCATGTCCTGGACCCGGTGCGAGATACGGATCGTCCGGTCCGCCGGGGTGCAGGAGCCCCACCGGCCGTTCTGGTTGGTCACCCAGCGGACGCTGCTGGGAACCGCCTCCGGGCCGTGGTCGGCCAGGTAGAGCGTGATCAGTCGGGTGGCCCGGGCGAGCAGCTCGGCGTCGGACCGGGCCAGCCGGCCCTCCCGGGCGGCGAGCCGGGCGAGCATCCGGTCGACCCACTCGCTCTCCTCGGCGCGGGAGAACTGGTCGGGAATCAGGACGACGACGCGCTCACCGTCCCGGTACGCGGACACCGTCCGTCGCCGGCGCTGGCTGCGCCGTACCTCGACGACCGGCTTACGCACCCCTGCCATCAGCGGGCCGCGCAGCCTCGGATTCCTGCCACGAGGGAAAGCTACTGCGTGGTGACCAGGGGTCCGCAAGAGTCAACACGACGACACGCGCCCGGAAAATGGGGATTGGTCGCCAGGAGTCCCGAAAATTTCTGTGACAGAGCGTCTCCGGCCACGGTCCGTAGCGGCCGGCGGCGTCCCTCGACCGCGCCCTCTCACCGTAAGTGATCATCCAGGCGTACGGCACGCGGGGGTGCCCTACGGGCTATTTGCGGGGCTCCGGTCGGCGTGTCCCCGCCAAACTCACTTATCAGACCTAATTCGCCATGCACACTCTCGACGTCAACTTGCTCACAGTGTCGATGCAGAGCTGACATGGAACTGCCCAGACCTGGGTAGGGTCCGCGGACCAGCGGTCACGACAGTGGCCGCGACGAAAGGCCCAGCGCCGGAGCCATCCCGTGGCCCGCCGCCGGGAACACCGCCGGATGAGGGTTCGCCGGCGGACGAGACGAGGAGGGCACCGTGGCCGACCAGGCCCAGACCTACAACGGTTACTGCGTCAAGTGCAAGGAGAAGCGGGACTTCGAGGGGCACGTCGAGGTCTCGAAGACCGGGATGAACATGGCCAAGGGCAAGTGTCCGGTGTGCGGCACAACAGTGAACCGCATCCTGGGCAAGGCGAAGGTCTGAACCGTCCGGGTCGCGCGGAAGGGGTGGCCGCCGGCCACCCCTTCCGCCGTTTCCGGCAACTGTCAGTTGCCGGACAGACACCCAGTGCGCCTGTGGAAAACCCGCCAGACCCTGTGGACAACGCTGGACAGGGTCGTGGGTACCTGTGGACAACGATCGACGGACAGCAGGGACTCGGTCACGATTCGTGGTCATGACCCGTGCCACGCTGCCCCGCCCCACCCTCCTGCCCGGCCTCACCCGCCTCTGGCGGGACCGGCACACCCTGCAGCTCGGGGTCGACCCCGGCCGGGCCGTCCTGCTGGAGATCGCCAACCCTCGGGCGGCCCGGCTGCTCGACCTGCTGGACGGCACCCGCAGCGAGCGGCGCGTCCTGCAGCACGCGGCCACCATCGACGTCGGCCGGGACGAGGCCCGTACGCTGCTCGACACGCTGCGCGGCGCCGGTCTGGTGGTCGCCGCGCACACGCTGGTGCCACGCGACCTGGCCGGCCCGGCACGGGCCCGGTTGGCCATCGAGGCCGGGGCCCTCGCCCTGACCGCCGCGCGCCTACCCGGCACCCCGGCCCAGGTGCTGCGCCGCCGACTGGCCGCGCGCGTGGTGCTCGCGGGCGCCGGTCGCCTCGGCGCCCCCGTCGCGCTCGCCCTGGCCCAGGCCGGGATCGGCCACGTCCGGCCGCAGCTGAGCGGCCCGGTCGGTCCGGCCGACCTGGTCGGCAGCGGGATCCCCGCCGCCGATCTCGGTCGCCCGCTCGACGACGCGGTCCGCGACGCGCTCGCCCGCACCGCTCCCGGGACCGCCACCGGTCCGCTCCGCCCCGGCCGGGCCGACCTCGTGGTCCAGTTCGGTACGGACCGGCCGGCCGCCCTGGTCGCCGCGGCCCACGCCCAGCGCCGCCAGGTGCACCTGCCGGTCGACCTCCGCGAGGGCGTGCCGGTGGTCGGTCCCCTGGTCCGGCCACCCGTCGGGCCCTGCCTGAACTGCCTCGACCTGCACCGCACCGACCGGGATGCCGACTGGCCGGCGCTCGCCGCCCAGCTCGCCGCCGGAGGGCCCGAAGCGATGTGCGCGACGCCGACGCTGCTGGCCGCGGCGGCGTACGCGACCGCGGAGGCACTGGCCCACCTCGACGGCAGCACGCCGGAGACCCTCGGTTGCGCCGTCGAGGTGACCGCCGCGGGTCGGCTGCGCCGCCGGCTCTGGGCTCCCCATCCGTCCTGCGCCTGCTCCCGGCGACGGCACACCGCGCGACCGGAGCCGCCCGCCGCCGGCACCGTGGCGGTGGACGGGAACGCCGGAAGGGCACCCCGGCCCACCGCCGCGGCGGACGCGTTCGCCGGACGGGCACCCCAGCCCCGCCGCACGGCAGCCGCGGGCCCGTCGAGTCGGTAACAATGACCGGGTGACCGACATCCCGCGCCGGGCTGTGTCCCGGACCGCCAAGCTCGCCGCTCTGCCGCTCGGCTTCGCCGGCCGGACCGTCCTCGGCATGGGTAAGCGCGTCACCGGGCTCGCCTCCGACGTGATCTCCGCGGAGATCCAGCAGCGCACCGCCGAGCAGCTCTTCAGCGTCCTCGGCCAGCTCAAGGGCGGCGCGATGAAGTTCGGCCAGGCGTTGTCGGTCTTCGAGGCGGCGCTGCCGGAGGAGATCGCCGCTCCCTACCGGCAGGCGCTGACGAAGCTCCAGGAGGCCGCGCCGCCGCTGCCGGCGGCGAGCGTGCACAAGGTGCTCGCCGAGCAGCTCGGCCCCGACTGGCGGGACCGGTTCGTCGAGTTCAACGACACCCCGGCGGCGGCCGCCAGCATCGGCCAGGTGCACCGTGCGCTCTGGCGGGACCCGGGCTACGGGCCGGCGGGCGCGCCGGCCACCCGCGACGTCGCCGTCAAGATCCAGTATCCGGGCGCGGGCGACGCTCTCCTCGCCGACCTCAAGCAGCTCTCCCGGCTGGGCGGGATGTTCCGGGCGATCCAGCCGGGGCTGGACGTCAAACCGCTCCTGGTCGAGCTGCGGGAACGGATCACCGAGGAGCTCGACTACGAACTGGAGGCGGAGTCGCAACGCGCCTTCGCCGCCGCGTACGCGGGCGACCCGGAGATCTACATCCCGGGGGTGGTCTCGGCGTCGCCCCGGGTCCTGGTCACGGAGTGGGTCGAGGGCACGCCGCTGGCCGACATCATCCGCGACGGCACCGAGGAGCAGCGTGACGAGGCGGGCCGGCTGATGGCCACCCTGCACCTCTCCGCGCCGCAGCGCGCCGGGCTGCTGCACGCCGACCCGCACCCGGGCAACTTCCGGCTGATGTCCGACGGACGGCTCGGCGTGATCGACTTCGGGGCGGTGGCCCGGATGCCCGAGGGCACACCGGAACCGATCGGCCGGATCGCCGCGCTCGCCCTGCGTGACGACGCGGACGAGGTGGTGGCGGGCCTGCGGGCCGAGGGGTTCATCAGCTCCTCCGAGCCGATCGACGCCCAGGCGGTGCTCGACTTCCTCCGTCCGATGCTGGCCCCGATCGCCGCCGAGGAGTTCCGGTTCACCCGGGCCTGGCTGCGCGCCGAGGCGGCCCGGCTGGCCAACCCCCGCTCCCCCGCGCACCAGCTCGGCCGGCAGCTCAACCTGCCCCCGTCGTACCTGCTGATCCACCGGGTGACGCTCGGGTCGATCGGGGTGCTCTGCCAGTTGGAGGCCAAGGCGCCGTACCGGGGCATCCTGGAACGGTGGCTGCCCGGCTTCGCGCCGGTCGCCTGACGACAGGGCGGGCGCGCCCGGAAGGACCGGACGCGCCCGACGTGACGGGTACGAAAGAAGGGCCCCTCCGCCGGGAGGGGCCCTTCGTCCTTACAGAGCGCCCAGCTCGCGGGCCGACCGGCTGCGGGCGGCCATGGCGACGGTACGGGCGGAACGGGTTGCCTCAGTGCTCGTGGTGGTGCGACCGGCCTGAGGCCGGAGCATTCGAGCCCGGGACAACGCTTCGTTGAGTAGTTGCGTCTCGGTGGTGTTGAACAGATTCAGCATTCTCGTCAGCTTTCTCGCGGCCGGTGGATCACCGGCGGTGGGGTGGAACGGATCGGGTAGTTGTCAGGCCGCCAGCCGGACCGCGTCACGCGTGGACAGCCCACTGGCCGCCAGGCGCGCCTCGGCCTCGACCCGGAGCGCGGCGTCCCGGGCGACGTCCTCCTTGCGCGGACGGCCACGGGGCCGCTTGCGCGGAACGACCGCGCCACGCTCGAAGATCTCGCCACCCCAGACGCCCCAGGGCTCGGCCCGCTCCACCGCACCGGCCAGGCACTCGACGCGCAGCGGGCAGTCCCCGCAGAGCGACTTGGCCAGCTCGAGCTCGGTGGGCGAGTCGGAGAACCACAGGTCGGGGTCGAACTTCCGGCAGGGCAGGTTCGCCTCCAGCTCGACGCTGATGTCGAGCGGGGCCAACGCCAGACTCATCTCCCGGTCACCTCTCTCTCACTTCGATCTCGTGGATCGCACTTCCGACGTACGTACTTCGGCGGGGCAAAAAACTGAGGCCGCGGATCCCGGTGTGCGGGTTCCGCGGCCTCGAGGTGAGCCGGTGGTCTGGTTCAGACCGGTCTACCTCGAGGTGGAACTCCGCGGACGTCCATGCGCCGCTTGGCGACATCGACACCCTTGCCCGTGAAGCCACTGGTCCCCTGGACCGCGTGCGGTGCCGGCGCGAGAATCAGCTCGGCCTGAGTCTCGACCTGGTGCACCTGCGGAACCGACGGTCGCGCAGCGGCGAGGGCCACCTGGACAGCCGACAGCGGAGCGACGGCAGCGGGCAGCGCCGCCGGACGCTCGTTCATGTAGAAGATCTCCATCGGTGCCACCTCCTCTGACGTTCCTCGTGCCGACTGGACCCACGCTCGTGAGCAGCCCGAATGCCGCCGCTCGCGAGGTGTGCCATGAGGCTATGACGCCTCCGGGGGCGAGGGCAAACGAATTTACGACGAGATTTCGAAAGTTTTCTCCGGGCAGATCTCGTCCACCGCCGCGCCGGCCACCAACGCCAGCACCGCCTCCCCGTAGAGCCCCAGCTTCCGGGGTCCGATGCCGGCGATCGCCGTCAGGTCCTGCGGCCGGCCCGGCCGCCGCTCGGCCAGCGCGACCAGGGTCGCGTCGGTGAAGACCACGTACGCCGGAACCCGCTGGCCCCCGGCCACCCGGCGCCGCCACTCGCGCAGCCGCTCGTGCAGCTCCTCGTCGATGTCCGACGGGCAGGTGGCGCAGCGGCCCACCTTGCGGTCCGGACCGGCGAGCAGCGTCGCGCCGCAGACACGGCAGGAGACTATCTGGGTACGCCGCCGGTCGGCGGCGCGCCGGACCCCGCCCGTCCCGGCCCGCTCGGCCCCGCCGGAGCGGTCCAGCTGGGGCAGGAAGCGGCAGGGCCGCCGGGGCCGCCCGCCCGGTGAGCGGGCCGACGCGTACGACAGCCAGAGCCACTCGCGGGCCCGGGTGATGCCCACGTACAGCAGCCGCCGCTCCTCCTCCACCTGCTCGGGGGTCTTCGCGTACGTGGTGGGGAGGGTGCCCTCGGAGAGCCCGACCAGGAACACGGCGTCCCACTCCAGGCCTTTCGCCGAGTGCAGGGAGGCCAGGGTCACGCCCTCGACGGTGGGCGCGTGCTGGGCGGCCGCGCGCCGGGCCAGCTCGTCGGTGAAGTCGGCCAGGGTGACCGGGCGCTCCACCGAGGCGGCCGGCCCGATCGGCAGGACCGGCGGGGTGGCGGCGTACTCCTCGGCGAGCTGGACCAGCGCGGCGAGCGCCTCCCACCGCTCGCGCGCCGCACCACCGGCCGGTGGGCTGTCGGGCGCCCAGCCCACCGCGCCGAGCGCCTCGACCACGGCGGCCGGCAGCGGGGTCTCCCCGGGGATCGAGCGGGTCGCGGCCCGCAGCGCGACCATCGCCTGCCGCACCTCGGCGCGCTCGAAGAACCGCTCCGCCCCCTGCACCTGGTACGGCACCTCGGCCTCGGTCAGCGCCTTCTCGTACGCCTCGGACTGCGCGTTGGTGCGGAACAGCACGGCGATCTCGCGGGCCGGTGTGCCGGCGTCGACCAGCGCGCGGCAGCGGGCGGCGACCGCGGCGGCCTCGGCCGGCTCGTCGGTGAAGATCCGCAGATCCGGCTCCGGGCCGGGTGGCCGCTGGCCGACCAGCTCCAGGCGCAGCCGGGCCTCGGTGCCCCGGGCCTGCGAGATCACCGCGTTGGCGAGGCCGACGACCTGGGGGGTGGAGCGGTAGTCGCGGACCAGCCGGACCACCGTCGCGGCGCGGTGGCGGCGCGGGAAGTCGACCAGGTACGACGAGGTGGCGCCGGTGAACGAGTAGATGGTCTGGCTGGCGTCGCCGACCACGGTCAGGTCGTCCCGCCCACCCAGCCACGCCTCCAGCAGCCGCTGCTGGAGGGGGTTGACGTCCTGGTACTCGTCGACGACGAAGTGCCGGTACTGGGCGCGGACCTGCTCGGCCACGTCCGGGTGCTCCTCGATGCCCCAGACCGCGGCGCGCAGCATGTCCTCGAAGTCGATCACGCCGCCGGACCGCTTGAGCTTCTCGTACGCGGCGAAGACGTCGGCGACCTTCGCCGGCTCGTACGGGGTGTCGCGCAGCGCCTTGGCCGCCGCGACCACGTACTCCCCGGGCTCGACCAGGGACGACTTGGCCCACTCGATCTCACCGGCGAGGTCCCGGGCGCCCGCCCGGTCAGCCCGGATCCCGACCTTCGCCGCCGCGAGGGTGACCAGCCGGACCTTGCTGTCCAGCAGCTCGGGCATCGCCCGCCCGTCGAGCAGCCGGGCCGCGAAGTACCGCACCTGGCGCAGGGCCGCCGCGTGGAACGTCCGCGCCTGCACGCCGGGGACGCCGAGGGCGGTGAGCCGGCTGCGCATCTCGGCGGCGGCGCGGGCGGTGAACGTGACGGCGAGCACGTGCCGCGGTGAGATCTCCCCGGTCAACGCCCGGTGGGCGATCCGCGAGGTGACCGCCCGGGTCTTCCCGGTGCCGGCGCCGGCCAGGATGCAGACGGGGCCGGCCGGGGCGGTCACCGCCGAACGCTGCTCCGGATCGAGCCCGGCGAGCACGCGCTCGGACGCTGAGTGAACCACCACAGCGAGGAATTGTCTCAGCTCCGCCCGACGTTGCTCTGGTTAGCCTCAGCTTGATTCACGACTGCGACCCTGGAGGACCCGACGATGCTGACGATGTATTCCACTTCCTGGTGCGGCTACTGCCACCGTCTGAAGTCGCAGCTGGACCGGGAGGGCATCGGGTACGAGGTGGTCGACATCGAGCGGGACCCGCAGGCCGCGGAGTTCGTGATGAGCGTCAACGGGGGCAACCAGACGGTGCCGACGCTGCGCTTCGCCGACGGCAGCGCGCTCACCAACCCGTCGGTCAAGCAGGTCAAGGAGCACCTGGCCAAGCTGGCCGCCTGACAGTTCGGTTCGGTACGACGAGCGGCCGACCCCGCCGGGGTCGGCCGCTCGTCGCGTCCGGGGCCGGGTCAGGACGTGCGGCGTGGACGCGCCGCGCCGACCACCTCCTTCTCGACCGGACGGCGCGGGAGCGGCACCGGCGGTCGCGAGCGGGCCGGCGGTGGGGTCAGCGCCCGGCCGTGCCAGAGGTACCCGCCGGCCACCAGGGTCGCCAGCCCGACCGTCGCGAAGAGCAGGCGGTAGTCGAAGACGCCGACGAGCAGCGCGCCGGCGCCGATGGAGAACGCCTGCGGGCCGCTGACCACCGCCTCGGAGGCGGCGGCGACGCGGCCGATGAGCCCGGGCGGCGTACGCCGCTGGATCAGCGTGTGCAGCCCGACCATGGTCAGCGGCAGCGACACCCCGGCCAGCAGCACCGCGCCGAAGCCCAGCCACAGGCTCGGGTACGCCAGCGCCAGCGCGGCCGGCCCGAACAGCGCCACCCCGGCGGCGAGCGCGCCCACCTCGCCCACCCGCCGGACCACCCCCGGTGACAGGAGCCCGCCGACCAGTCCCCCGATCCCCTGCACGGTGACCAGCACGCCGACGAACGCGGCGTCACGGCGGAGCCCCTGGTCGACGTACGCGAAGATCAGCGACTCGCTGAAGCCCATCACCAGCGAGCCCAGGCCGTAGCCGAGCAGCGCGCGGCGCAGCGCCGGCTCGCCGGCCAGGTGCCGGAGCCCGTCGCCCAGCCCGGCCGGCCAGCGTGGCTCGCGCGGCTCCCGGGGCGTCTCGGTGACCCGGAGCAGGCCGACCACCGCGCCGGCGGTCAGGAAACCCGCCATCGCGGCGCCGGTCAGCAGCCAGCCCCCGGCGGCGGCGTAGAGACCGGCCCCGGCCAGCGGGCCGACGAGGCGCAACCCCTGGCGTACGGTCTGGAGCACGCCGTTCGCGTCGGCGAGCAGCTCGGCCGGCACCAGCTGCCTGATCAGACCGCTGAGCAGGGCGCTGAGCGTGACGTACGACAGCCCGTACAGCGCCGCGACCAGGTAGATGATCCACACGTCACCGCTGTCCCGGACCGCGAGCAGCGGGGTGAGCAGGATCGCGGTGACGAGGTTCGTGCCGACGAAGAAGGGCCGGCGGGGCACCCGGTCGACGAACCAGCCGACCAGCGGCGCCAGCGTCATCGGCGCGATGATCGCGAAGATGGTGGCCCCGGCCCGCCCGTCCGAGCCGGTCAGTTCCTTCACCCAGACGGCGAGTGCCAGCAGCAGGATCGACTCGGCCGCCATGCTGGCCAGCAGGCCGGCGAAGAGCAGCCGGAAGTCCGGGCGGCGCAGGACGGTGCGCATGTGTCCTCCGTCGAGGTGGTGCGCGGCGTGCCCGGTTTCCGACGAGACACGCCCTTCGCCGGAACCTCCGGCGCCGGTCACGCCGTCCATACTGACGGTGGGGGGCGAATTTCATACAGTTACCGTCGCGTCCGCGGCGGTCTACGGGAAAGAGGACATCGTGCCTCCAGCCTCACCCAGTCCCATCCTGCGACGGCGCAGGCTGGGCGTTGAGCTGCGCCGGCTGCGCGAGGCCGCTGGTCTCACCGGGGACCAGGTCATCGAGCGCGTCGGGTGGGCCTCCGCGTCGAAACTCTCGCGGCTGGAGAACGGCCGCAGCCGGCCGGACCCGCAGGACGTCCACGACCTGCTCGACCTCTACCGGGCCGACGGGCCGTTACGCGAGGAGTTGCTGGCCATCACCCGGGAGGCCGGCGACATCCGCGGGTGGCTGCGGAACTACCCCGTGATGACCCAGCAGCAGCGCGGCTTCGCCGAGCTGGAGGCCGGCTGCGTCGAGATCTCCGAGTACAACCCGGCCCTGGTGCCGGGACTGCTCCAGACCCCCGGGTACGCGCGGTTCCGGATCGCCTCGGCGCGCGAGGTCGACGAGGCGGCCGGGGAGCCGGAGGTCGCCGAGGACATCGACACCGAGGTGCGGGCCCGCCTGGCCCGCCAGTCACTGCTCACCCGGGCGTCGGACGCTCCCCGCTACACCGCCGTGCTGGAGGAGGCCGCGCTCGGCGGCCGGGCCGGCCCGCCGGACGTCCTCCGGGAGCAGTTGATGCAGCTGTGCGAGTTGGCCATGCTGCCGAACGTCGCGCTCCACGTGCTGCCCAAGGAGACCCAGGTCGGCGACTGGTACCTGCCGCCGACCGCGTTCTCGCTCTACCGCTTCGCCGACCCCCAGGACCCGGAGACCGTGGCGATCGAGGGTGGATTTCTCAATGTCATGTCGACAGAGGTAAAAGCCCTAAATCGCTATAAAGTAGTGTTCGAGTGGTTGTGCACGGCGGCGCTCTCCGCATCGGACACTCTCTCCTGGCTGATCCAGGCCACGGGGCGGCTGCCCGACGCGGCGGCCCCGTCCACTGTGGCGTACGGGCCGGCAACGGCGCCGACCCAACGCCGCCGGCACCACGGGCGCCTGACGGAACGGTGAATCAGGGGCTCGCCTTCCGGATCTCGCCTGCCCCGAGACGAGGCCGGGCGGCGATCCAGGAGCATGCCCTGAGGCCGGCACCCCACCGTCGGGTCGTGCGGCACCACTCGTTCCATCGGTCGGTTCACCACAGGAGTGAGACCATGCACGAGATCCGCAACACGCCGTCCGTCCTTCCCGAGCTTCCCGACGTGCCATGGCGCAAGAGCACGCGAAGCCAGACCTCCAACTGCGTCGAGGTCGCGCCGCTGCCGACCGGCCCGGCCGCGGTCGCCCTGCGGGACAGCAAGGACCGCGGTGGCCCGGTGCTGCTGTTCGACCGGGCCGGCTGGGTGGGCTTCCTGGCCGGGACGAAGAACGGCCAGTTCGACCGGGCCTGATCCCCGTACGCCTCGGGGCCGCCGGCATCGTGCCGGCGGCCCCGTCGCGTGTCCGGATCGGACCGACCTGCCTCGCCCGATCGGACGAGCCGCCCGGCCGATGGTCGCGTTTCACTTGCTGGGACCGCTACCCGGCGTAACATGACGCGTGAATGACGTGGAACTTCCACCCCGTTCCTCGATCGTCGCGGCACATCCGGAGACCGACATGCGGTTCCTGATCGTACGCACCGACGTCCGCGCGGCAGCCGACGTCGACATCGCCGCCGCCTGGGCCGATGGTGGCCGCCTGCGCGACGAGCCCACCTCCCCCGAGCCACGCCGCCAGGTCGTGCACGCCGACGACCGGGACGCCGCCCTGGTGCTGGCCCGGGCCCTCGCCTCGGTCGGCGCGGTACGCGCCGGCAGGCAGCGGGTGAAGGTGCTCCCGCTCGACGAGCCGACGGCAACCTGGCCGTGCTGGACGGACGACCGGGGCACCTGACCACGAGACGTCCGTCGTGACCGGACCGGCTCCCCCGCCGTGTTCCCTGCCCCAGCCGGCCACGACGGCCCGTGTTCCCGGCCCGTGACCGTCGCGGCAACGGCGGCCACGGGCCGGGACCGCGTCCACGCCCGCCGCCCCGGTGTCTCGCGGCGACGCGCAGCGAGGCCGGCCCGGCGGCCGGTCAGCAGTAGCCGCCGAGCCAGCGGCGGACCAGGAAGAGGGCGATCGACGACGGCGGCGGCAGGACCAGCCGGTCGCCGTCCACGTCGACCGTCCGCCCGGCCAACGCCGCGCCGATCTCGCCGCGGGTGAACCAGCGGGCGTACGCGATCTCCGCCGGGTCGACGCGGACCGGGTGCGCCGGATCGGCCGTGGCCAGGAAGCCCAGCATCAGCGAGCCGGGAAACGGCCAGGACTGGCTGCCCGCGTACGCGATGTCGGCGACCGGGACGCCGACCTCCTCGCGGACCTCGCGGAGCACGGCCGCCTCGGCCGACTCGCCCGGCTCCACGTACCCGGCGAGGCAGGAGAACCGGCGCTCCCCCGGGACCCGAGGCCAGGTGGCGTTGTTGCCGAGCAGGCAGCGCCCGTCCGAGCCGGGCACCCCGTCGTGGACCAGCACGATCATCGCGGGGTCGGTACGCGGCCACATCCGCTCGCCGGCCGGCGCGACCCGGGACCAGCCGGCCTCGTCCATGGCCGTGGACTCCCCGGTCACCGGCGAGAAGAGGTGCCGCCGGTGCCAGTTCAACAGGGCCAGACCGGCGGTGAACAGACCGGCGTCGCGGTCGGCCAGCAGGTGACCGATCTCGCGCAGGTGCGCCGGACGGGTGCCGGGCAGCTCCGGCAGCGGCGCGTCGACGAGAAACACCGGGACGCCGTCGGGCTCGACGCCGAGGAACATCGCCCGCGCGACGGCCCCCTCCGGCACGTCCTTCGGCCCGACGAGCACCAGCGCCGGCGGCGCCGCGTCGGCGCGCACCAGCGCACGCCCCTCGGAGCCGCCGTCGAGCACCAGCACCCGGGCCCCGGCCCACGCCTGGGCCAACCAGTCCGGGTCGGTCCGCCGGTGCGCCGCCCGATCCAGGGTGGAACGGGCCAGCGGTGGCGCCTCCTCGCCGCCGCTCACTGCCCGGCCGGTCCGGTGACGACCGGGGTGAGCGCCACGAGCTGCGGGCCGACCCGCTCGGCGTCGCCCAGGACGACCGTGACCGCCCGGGCCGGCGCGAGGTACCGGGCCGCCGCCTCGGCGACGTCGGACACGGTCGCCTTCGCCAGCCGCGCCGCGTGCTCCGCCAAAAAGTCCAGGCGGAGGCCGTTCCCGGCGTACGCGCTGGTCAGCGACGCCAGCCCGGCCTGGGTGGACATGCCGAGCTGGAGGGTGCCGAGGGCGTACTGGCGGGCCTGCTCCAGCTCCTCCTCCCTGGGTGGGACGGAGGCCAGCCGGCCCAGCTCGTACGTGGTCTCCAGCAGCGCCGGGCCGGTCACCTCGGTGGCCACCTCGGCGGCGGCGACCAGCACCGACCCGGCCACCGAGTGCTCGACCAGCGAGTGCGGCCCGTACGTGTAGCCCTTGTCCTCGCGGATGTTCTCCACCCAACGGGAGGAGAAGTAGCCGCCGAAGATCAGGTTGGCCAGCTGCAGGGCGGCGTGGTCCGGGTGGGTGCGCGGCACCGCCGGCAGCGCCACCCGCAGTGACGACTGCACCGACAGGGGACGGTCGACGAGCAGCAACGGCCCCGGCTCCAGCGGCGGCGTGGGCGGCAGCTCGGCGACGTGCCCGGCGCCGTTCCAGCCGGCGAGCGCCTTCTCGGCCGCGTCGAGCGCCCGGTCCGGCTGCACGTCCCCGACGAGCACGAGGACCGCGTCGGCCGGGTGCACCCGCTGGGCGTGCAGGGTCCGCAGCACGCCCGGCCGCACCGCCCGGACCTGCTCCGGATCGGGAGTCTGCACCGCGTACGGGTGCTTGCCGTAGATCCGCTTGAGCAGGGCGGTCCGGGCGAGGTGCGCCGGCTGGCTCTGCGCCACCTGGATCCGGTCGATCAGCCGGTCCCGCTCGGTGGCGACGTCGCCGGCCGGGTACGTCGCCCCGGTCAGCACGTCCGCCAGGATCTCCAGCGTCCGGTCCAGGCCGGTGACCAGCCCCGCGCCGGAGAGCATCAACCGGTCCGGGTCGATCCCGGCGGACAGCCCGCCGCCGACCTTCTGCAACTCGGCGGCGATCTGCACGGCGCTCATCGTCTCCGTGCCGGAGAGCAGGGTCTGCGCGAGCATCGCGCCGCGGGCGAGCTGCACCCGCCCGAAAGGCATCCAGAGCCGCAGCTCGACCAGGGGCACGGCCGGGCGGCGTACGGCGATCACCGTGAGCCCGTTGCCCAGCGTGCGCTCGGCCTGCTTCGGCAGCTTGAGCCGGCGGGTGGGGCCGAGCGGCGGCAGCGTGCGCGGCGCGGCGGGGGCGGTCATCGGGAGCCTCCGGCGACGACGTCGATGGCGGCGCGGCGCTCCGGACGCAGCGTCGCGGCGGCGGCGCGGACCGCCTCCTCGGTGACCTCGCCGACCAGGCGGGGCAACTCGTTGAGCAGCCCCGGTTCACCGCGCTGCTGCTCCAGGACGGCCATCCGCAGCGCCCGGCCGAGCACCGCGTCGGTGTCACGCAGCAGGTGAGTGGCCATCCGCGCCTGGGTGCGGGCCAGCTCGCCGTCGGCCAGCCCGTCGGTGGCCAGCCGGTCCAGTTCCTCGTCGATCGTCCGCAGCACCTTGTCGACGTCACCGCCGGGCGGCAGGTGCGCCTGGAGCAGGAGGGCCGTCGGGTCGCGGACGTCGAACGGGTCGCCCATGAAGCCCAGGTACCCGCCGACGCTGGTCACTGCCCGGTCCCGCTGGACCAGCCGCTCGACCAGCCGGGAGGCGTCGCCGTCGGTGAGCACCTCGGCGAGCACCACGTACGGCAGGTAGCCGGCGAAGTCGCCGACCGGGTCGGGCACCCGCCAGGCGGAGGCGACCGCGGGGAGCGGCGCCAGCCGGTCGGTGTACGACGACCGGCGCTCGGCGGTCAGGTCCGGCTCGTCGAAGCTCGGCCGCTTCGGGGCGGGACGGGCGGGCACGTCGCCGAAGTGCCGCTCGATCAGCTCGGCCGCCCCGGCGACGTCGACGTCCCCGCTGACCGCCAGCACCGCGTTGCCGCTGGCGTAGTAGCGCCGGAAGAAGTCGGCCGCGTCGGCCACCGTGGCCGACTCCAGGTCGTCGAAGGAGCCGTAGCCGTCGTGCGCGTTGGGGAACGTGTCGAACATGACCGGCGGGAGGGTCAGCCAGGGGAAGCCCCCGTACGGTCGGTTGAGCACGTTGACGCGGATCTCCTCCTTGACCACGTCGACCTGGTTGCGCAGGTTCTCCTCGGTCAGCCGGGGGCCGCGCATCCGGTCCGCCTCCAGGAACAGCGCCCGCTCCAGGGCGTTGCTCGGCAGCGTCTCGTAGTAGTCGGTGTAGTCGAGGTGGGTGGAGCCGTTGAAGGTGCCTCCCGCGCCCTGCACGTGCCGGAAGTGGGCCAGCTTCTCCAGGTTCTCCGAGCCCTGGAACATGAGGTGCTCGAAGAGGTGCGCGAAGCCCGTGCGCCCCTCGGGCTCCGAGCGGATGCCGACGTCGTAGACGACCGCCACCCCGATCACCGGGGCGCTGCGGTCGGGTGTCAGAACCACCCGCAGGCCGTTGTCGAGGGTGAACCGTTCGACGGGATACCTCGTCGCTGGGATCTTCGCTCTGCGCGTCGGCACGTGATCGACCCTAGCGTGTCGACACTCTCCGTACCGCCGACCTACCGCGCCGCTCGCCGGCACCTGACCGGCGGGCGGCTCTGGTCGGGACCATGCCCCGGGTCCCGACCAGAGCCCGTTCCGGGCGGCCGGCCCGGTCCGCTCAGCTCTCGGTCGGGACGGAAGCCCCGACCGGGCTGTGCAGCTCCACCGGCACCGCCGGGGTGGCACCGTCCGGCACGGCGTGCCACGGGGTGAAGACCGCGACCAGGGCCAGCAGCACCCCGGCGGCGGCGACCGCCACCACCAGCAGCAGTTCCCGCACCGCACCCGAGCCGGTGTCCCCCGTCATCGCGCCCTCCCCCACCGGGCTGTCGGCCCGGCTCTGTCCCCCGGGCCCACCCTCGCCCGGCAGGGCGTCGGGCACAGTCGCCGATCGGACCGGAGGGCGGCTGATTGCCGACTCATGTGGCCCGCCCGTCACGACGCGGCACCGGCACGTTCGCCCGGCCGGCGTTCGAGACGGGCTACGGAAGGGGCCGTCCGGACGGCGGCCGGCCGGTCAGCTGAACCGGGGACGGCGGGCACGCCGAGGGCGGCCCGAGGTGCGGTGCCCGGCCCGGCCTGCCGTACCGCCGGCGTGGCCCGTCGCGTCGCCGCCCGGTCCGCCGGCACCGCCTCGGCGCGGTGCGGGAACCGCCGGCGGCGGCGCGATCGTCACCGGGACACCCGACGGCTCCCGGGCGCCGGTCACCCGGACCAGCTCCGAATCACCGGGGCGTACGCGGGTCGACTCGGGGCGGATCCCCGCCGTCGCCATCAGGCGGGACACGTCGTGCCGCTGCTCGGGCAGGACCAGGGTGACCACCGTGCCCGACTCCCCCGCCCGGGCGGTCCGTCCGCCCCGGTGCAGGTAGTCCTTCGCGTCGGTCGGAGGGTCCACGTTGACCACCAGGTCGAGCCCGTCCACGTGGATGCCCCGGGCCGCGACGTCGGTGGCGACCAGCGCGGTCACCTGCCCGGTGCGGAACTGCTCCAGGATGCGGGTGCGCTGCGGCTGGGACTTGCCGCCGTGCAACGCGGCCGCGCGGACGCCCTTGGCGAGCAACTGACGGGCGACCCGGTCGGCCCGGTGCTTGGTGCCCATGAACATGATGGTGCGGCCCTCCCGGGCCGCGATCCAGCTCAGCGCGGCCGGCTTGTCGACCGCCTCCACGTGCAGCACGTGGTGGGTCATCGCGGTGACGGTGGCCGTGCCCGGATCCACCGAGTGGGTCACCGGGTCGGTGAGGAAGCGCCGGACCAGCCGGTCGACGCCGCCGTCCAGGGTGGCCGAGAAGAGCATCCGCTGGCCGTCCGGGGCGACCTGTTCGAGCAGGCGGGTGACCTGCGGCAGGAATCCCATGTCGGCCATCTGGTCGGCCTCGTCCAGCACGGTGACGCCGACCTGGTCGAGCCGGACGTCGCCGCGGTTGATCAGGTCGTGCAGGCGTCCGGGCGTGGCCACCACCAGCTCGGCGCCCGCCCGCAGCGCCTCCGCCTGCCGGTTCAGCGACAGGCCACCCACCACGGTGGCGCAGCGCAGCCCCACCGCCCGGGCGTACGGGTCGAGTGCCGTGGTGACCTGCTGGGCCAGCTCACGGGTGGGTACCAGCACCAGCGCGAGCGGGCGCCGGGGCCGAGCGCGGCGGCCGGCGGTGCGGGACAAAAGTGGAAGCCCGAAGGCCAGGGTCTTGCCAGACCCGGTGCGGCCGCGGCCGAGCACGTCCCGGCCGGCGAGCGAGTCCGGCAGGGTCGCCGCCTGGATCGGGAACGGCGCGGTGATGCCCTGCGCGGCCAGCTCGGCGAGCAGCGCCGGGGCGAGCCCGGTGTGGGCGAACGACGGAGCGACGGTGGTCATGGTGAGCCTTCCTCGACGCGGCACGTGTCGAGGGAGGGCGCCGGGCGGCGCTGTCGACCGGCGGATCCGAACCGCCGGGACTCACAAGCACGAACCGAAAGGTACGGGTCCGGCCCGCCCCCGCGTCGCCGCCTGGTGGCCAGGTCGACGTCGGGGCGGGCCGGTCCCGTCACCACGCCCGGAGGGCATGGTGGGTGTCACACGATCCGAAGATCAGAGCGGACGGATGTTCTCCGCCTGCGGGCCCTTCTGGCCCTGGGTCACCTCGAACTCGACCCGCTGGTTCTCGTCCAGGCTCCGGTAGCCGGAGGACTGGATGGCCGAGAAGTGGGCGAAGACGTCGGCGCCGCCGCCGTCCGGGGTGATGAAGCCGAAGCCCTTGTCAGCGTTGAACCACTTGACGGTGCCAATTGCCATGTTCGTCTCCTTGACGGAACGTCGAACCCGCACCTGTTGCGGGCTCGAGAGGAGCGGACCGCGCCGAATCGCGCGGCCTGCCTGTCGCTTCTGGTCGCCCCGCCCGGAGAACTCCGGACACAACAAAGAGCGCCTGGGGCCACAATCCACCAGGCGCACACAGAGTCTCTGGGAACCATAACTGCAACGGCACCAACCTATCACGGATGGCCGGAACCGCCACCCGCTTCCGGACTTTCCGGCACCGAAGCGATCAGCGCGGTCAGGCCGGCGACGTCGAGCAGGTCCACCGGCCGGACCGTCACCCCGTCCCGGACGTAGTGGAACGCGGCGCCGACCCGGTCGACCGGCAGGCCCGCAAGCTCCGCCCAGGCCAGCCGGTACACGGCGAGCTGCACCGCCGCCGCCTCGGCCGCCGGCCCGGTCGGCTGCCGGCCGGTCTTCCAGTCGACGACGTCGAACCGCCCGCCCGGACGGGCGAAGACGGCGTCCATCCGGCCACGGACCACGATGCCGGCGATCGCCGTCGCGAATGGAACCTCCACCTCCACCGGCGTCCGGTCGGCCCACTCACTGGCGAGGAAGCGCTCCTGCAGCTCGGCCAGCGCCTCGTCCGGCGCGGCGTCCGCGTCCGCCGCGCCGGGCAGCTCGTCGACGTCGAGCAGCCGGTCGGCCCCGAAGCGCTGCTCCAGCCAGGCGTGGAAGGCGGTGCCCCGCCGGGCGTACGGGTTGGGCTCGCTGGGGAGCGGACGGCGCAGCGTCCGGGCGAGGCCGGCCGGGTCCCGGCGCAGCGCCACCAGCTGGGTCACCGACAGCTGCCCGGGCAGCGCGACCTCGACCGGGCCGGACTGCCGGGTCAGCTCGGCCCGCTCGGCGAGGAGCAGGTCGGCCTCCCGCCGCCACCGGGTCACCTCGGGATCCCCGCCGACCCCGTCGGCGTCGGCGGCGGCGGCCGCGCCGTCGGCGTCGGCGTCGGCGGCGGCGGCGGCCGCGCCGTCGGCGAGGTACCGCCGGACCAGCGCGGCCGCCTCGGCGAGGGCCGGCCGGCGCGCCCCCAGCGGATCGGCCGGCCACTCGGCGTGCAGCACCACCTCGGTCGTCGGGTTGACCGCGTCCGGTGCGGGCTCGGGCGCCCACTCGTCGACCACGTGCCCCGCGCCGCCGTCCAGGCAGGCGTCGTGCACCTCGCGCAGCAGCACCGACGGGCCGCGCGGCCGCTTGGTGCCCTCACCCCACCAGTGGCCGGAGCACAGCAGGAGCCGGCGGGGGCGGGTCACGGCCACGTACGCCAGCCGCCGCTCCTCCCGCTCGTCGTGCGCGCGCCACGCGTCGGTGAAGTCCTCCAGCGCCCGCGCCACCGCGCGCTGGTCCCCCACGTCGGCCAGGGCCAGCGCGGGCAGCCCGTCGGCGTCACCGCGCAGCGGGAACGGCAGCACGCCCAGCCCGCCCAGCCAGTGGTCGGAGTTGCGCACCGGCCCCGGCCACACCCCGCGGCTGAGCCCGGCGACCGCCACCACGTCCCACTCCAGGCCCTTGGCGGCGTGCGCGGTGAGGATCTGCACGGCCCCCTCGACGACCTCCACCTCGCCGGGGGTGAGACCGCGCTCCTCGTCCTCGGCGGCGGCGAGATAGGCCAGGAACGCCGACAGGGTCGCCCCCGGCGTCTCCCCGCTGAACCGCGCCGCGACGTCACCGAGCGCGTCCAGGTGACCGCGGGCGAGGCCGGCGTCGCCCGCCCCGTCCCGGCCGGCCCGCACCGCGACCTCCACGTCGAGGCCGATGGTCCGCTCGACGTCCGCGATCAGGTCCGGTAGGGACTGGTCCAGCCGGTACCGCAGCAGGCCCAGCTCCCGGGCGTACGCGCGCAGCCGCGGGTAGCCCTCCGCCGAGTACGCCTGCGCCGGCCCCAGGTCGGCGAGGGCCTCCACCAGCGTCGCCTCGTCCAGCGCGTCCAGGACGATCTCCGGCTCGTCACCGGCGGCGAGCCGCCGGCGGGCGGACGCGATGGCCTTCGCCCGGCGGTGCAGGGACACCAGGTCGCGCGGCCCGATGCGCCACCGGGCGCCGGTCAGCAGGCGCAGCAGCGCCGCGCCGTCGGTCGGGTCGGCGAGCACCCGCAGGGTGCACACCACGTCCCGCACCTCCGGCGTGTCCAGCAGGCCGCCCAGCCCCACCACGTCGACCGGCAGGCCCCGCGCCCGCAGCGCCGACTCGATCGCCGGGATCTGGCTGCGCAGCCGCACCAGCACCGCCGTGGTGGGACGCGCCGCCACCGGGATGTGCTCGGGCAGCGCACCGGGTGCCCCCGCCGCCCCCTGCCAGGCGCGCAGCACGCTGTCGGCGATCCAGTCCGCCTCGTCGGCGTACGTCGGGAGGAGCGCGCAGTGGACGGTGCCGGCGGCGGTTCCCCGGGGCGTGCGATGCGGGATCGGGTCCTTGACGCTCAGCGCCGCGTGCAGCTCCGGCACCTGGGCTCCGGCGGCGCGCAGCGGCGTGGCCAGGGCGTTCGCCACGCCGAGGATCTCCGGGCGGTTGCGCCAGCTGGTGGTGAGGCTGCGTACGGCGGCCGGCGTGCCGTCGGCGCGGGCGAACTCGGTGGGGAACCGGTCCAGGGTGCCGGCGCTGGCCCCGCGCCAGCCGTAGATCGACTGGCAGGGGTCGCCGACGGCGGTCACCGGATGGCCGCCGCCGAAGAGCGCGTTGAGCAGCACCACCTGGGCGTGGCTGGTGTCCTGGTACTCGTCGAGCAGCACCACCCGGTACCGGTCCCGCTCGACCTCGCCGACCGCCGGGTGGTCCCGGGCGACCCGGGCGGCCCGGGCCAGCTGGTCGGCGAAGTCCATCGCCTCGAAGTCCTCCTTGCGCCGGGCGTACGCGCGCACCAGCGGAAGCAGCTTCAACCGGGTCTGCTGGACAGTGAGGGCCTTCTTGACGTCCGCGTAGACCCGGCCGGGCCGGGACTGCACGTCGGCGAAGAAGCGGCCGGTCCAGGCGGCCAGGTCGTCCGGCTCGACCAGGTGCTCGTCCAGCTCGCCGGCGAGGGCCAGCACCGCGTCGGTGATCGTGCTGGGCATCCGGTCCACGTCGGACATGTCGCCGTCGTAGTTGCGCACGATCAGGTCGACGAGCTGCCAGCGGGACGCCTCGGTGAGCAGCCGCGTGGACGGCTCGTACCCGGCCCGCAGGCCGTGCTCGGTGACGATGCGTCCGGCGTACGAGTGGTAGGTGGAGACGGTCGGCTCGCCGGACAGCGGATCGTCGAACGGGTCACGGCCCCGCCGGCCCAGCCGGCGGACGAGCTGGTCGAGCCGGGCCCGTACCCGGTGTGCCAGCTCCCCGGCCGCCTTGCGGGTGAACGTGAGGCCGAGGACCTGCTCGGGACGGACGTACGAGTTGGCCACCAGCCAGACCACCCGGGCGGCCATCGTCTCGGTCTTGCCGGAGCCGGCGCCGGCCACCACCAGCAGCGGCTCCACCGGCGCGGCGATGATCGCGGCCTGCTCCCGCGTCGGCGCCGGCAGCCGCAGCAGCTTCGCCAGCTCGACCGGCGTGTACCGGGGGCCGGCGTCCGCCACCCTCGGGGCCGGCGTCGCGGAGCTGAACAGGGTCGGCTGGCTCACGGTGTCGTCCGCGGCTGCGGGGCTGGCACGCTCACTCCTCGCCCTCACTCACCTGTTCTCGTTCCGGCCGCAGCGCTGGCACGCTCACTCCTCGCGCTCACGGGTCTCCGGCCGGGGGATGACGGTCGGCGGTTCGACGACCTGGCGCCCCTGCCCGGACACCGGGCAGCTCGTGCGTACCGGGCAGACCCGGCACTTCGAGTTGGCGACCGCGGCGAAGGTGGCGGCGGCCATCGTATCGGCGGTGCGCCGGACCAGGGCGGTCGCCCAGCCCGCCTCCGGCCCCTCGCCGGCCGGCGGCTGGGACTGCTCCTTCGCGTCCTTCGCCCCGGTGCCGAGCTGCACCAGGGCGGCGCCCCCGGACTCGTCCCCGTACTCGCCGAACGCCCCCGACTCGACCGCCGCCTGGTACGCGCCGAGCTGCGGGTGCTCCGCGAGGTCCGCCGCGGTGACCGCGGTCGACTTGCCGGTCTTCAGGTCGACGACCACGAGCCGGCCGTCCGCGTCGACCTCCAGCCGGTCCACCCGGCCGACCAGCTCGACCGGCCGACGCGGGTCGTCGAGCCGGACCGCGAACTCGTGCTCGATGGCGAGCAGCCGGCGCGGGTTGGCGGCCAGCCAGCGCAGCAGCTTGTCGACCATCGCCTCGGCGCGGGCCCGCTCCGGCCCGGCCATCCAGCGGGCGGCCAGCTCGATCGCGTCGAAGCGGGCGGCGACGTAGTCGAGCAGGGCACCCCGGTCCGCACTGGCGTCCTCGGCGAGCATCGCCGCGGCGTGCACCAGGTTGCCGACACCCTGGGCGGTTCCGGCCGGCGCGCTGCCGCCGTGCCGTTCCAGCAGCCAGCGCAGGCTGCACCGCAGCGCGCTCTCCATCGCCGACGGGGTGACCCGGACCGGCTCGCCCTCGTCGACCAGCGGCCGGTCGTCGGAGAGGGGGCGCAGCCCCCACCAGTCTTCCGGGTGCGCGCCGGAGACCCCGGCGGCGGCCAGGCGGGCCAGCTCGGCCGCCGCCGCGTGCCGCCGGGCGGGCGGCGCGGCCGGGTCGGTGACGGCGGTACGGAGTTCGGCCACCAGCGACGCCAGGGTCAGCGCCCGGGGCGGCCGGCTCACCGGCAGCGTGGTCACCCGGTGGGGTTCCGGGTCGCCGTCCCCGGCCGGCGCCGCCGCATCGGCGTCCGGCTCGGGGGCGGACGGCGACGGGCCGGTGGGCGGGTCGCCACCGCCGTCGGTGGGCGGGTCGGTGGGGCCGAGCTCGTAGAGGAAGCGGCTGGGCTGCTCCTCGTGGTCGTCCCCGCCCACGGCCGCCGAGGCGACGGCGCTGACCAGCAGGGAACGCCGCGCCCGCGTCACCGCTACGTGGAACAGGCGCCGCTCCTCGTCCAGCAGTGCCGAGGTCTGGCCGATCACCGTGGCGAGCCGGCCGTCGCCGGCCGAGCGGCCGGCGAGCACGTCGACGAGGCGCTCGGAGCCGAGCAGGCTGCCCCGCAGCCGCAGGTCGGGCCAGACGCCCTCCTGCACGCCGGCGACGGCGACCAGGTCCCACTCCAGGCCCTTGGCGGCGTGCGCGGTGAGCAACCGGACCGCGTCACCGCGGTCGGCGGTCGGTGCGAGGGTGTCCGCCGGCAGGTCCTGCCCGAGCACGTGGTCGAGGAAGACCTCGGTCCGCGCGCCGGGCAGCCGGTCGGTGAAGCGGGCGGCGGCGTCGAACAGCACCATCACCGCGTCCAGGTCCCGGTCGGCCGCCTCGGCGCGCCGGCGGCGGGCGACGTCCCCCTCCCCCGCCGTCGCCGGGGTCCGGGCCAGTGCCGCCGACCACAGCTCGGCCAGCCCGCTGGCCCGCCAGACCGCCCACAGCACGTCCTCGGCGGTGGCGCCCGGCCGGGCGGCCGTCTCCCGGGCGACCGCCAGCAGGCCGGCGACGGTCTGCGCGGGCTCCGCCCACCGGCGGTCGATCCCGGCCAGTTCCGCCGGGTCGCGCAGCGCCTCGACGATCAGTTCCCCGGACGGGCGGCGGTCACCCGCGGCGAGCGCCATGACCCGGAGCCCCTGCCGCAGCCGGCGCTCGGCGAGCGGGTCGGCCCCGCCCAGCGGCGAGTGCAGCAGGGCGACGGCCGCCTCCTCGTCGAGCCGCTCCGGCTCCAGCGCGCACCGCAGCAGGAGCAGCAGCGGGGCGACCGCCGGTTGCAGGTGCAGCGGCAGGTCCTCGCCGTGGACCACGGTCGGCACGCCGGCGGCGTGCAGGGCGCGGCGCAGCGACGGCAGCTGCCGGGCGGTGGACCGCACCAGCACCGCCATCTCCGACCACGGCACTCCGCCGAGCAGGTGGGCCTCGCGCAGGGCGTGCGCCAGCCACGCCGCCTCGCTGGTGGCCGAGCGGAAGGTGCGGACCTCCATCGTGCCGGGGGCCGTGTCGGGCAGCGGGCGCAGCCGCCGGTGCGCCGCCGGACCCCGCAGCCGGCGGGCCAGCCGGGCGCTCGCCGCCAGCAGCCGGGGACCGGCGCGGTACGAGGTGGTCAGCACGACCTGGGCGGCGGGCGCCCCGGAGGCGGTGCGGAACCGGTGCGGGAAGGTGGTCACGCCGGTCGGGTCGGCGCCCCGGAAGGCGTACGTGGACGAGTCGGGGTCGGCGAAGGCGACGAGGGTCTTGCCGCCGCCGGCCACGGTCGCCAGCAGGTCCTGCTGGGCGGGGTCGGTGTCGGCGTACTCGTCGACGTAGACGTACGCCAGCCGGCGCCGCTCGGCCGCCAGCAGCTCGGGGTCGTCGAGCAGCATGCCGGTGGCGGCCCGGACCAGCTCGGCGGGGTCGTACGCGATCGAACCGCGGTTGCTCACGTCGCGCAGCGCGAGCACCGCCACGTACTCCCGGAGGAAGCGCGCGGCGGCCGGCCAGTCGGCGCGGCCGAACTTCTCGCCCAGCCGGGCCAGCTCGACCGGGCCGACGCCGCGCTCGCCGGCACGCATCAGCAGGTCCCGCAGCTGCGCGGCGAAGGCGCGGGTCCGCAGCGCCGGCCGCAGGTCCTCCGGCCAGCCCACCGGGTCGTCGCCCGGCTCCTCGCCGACCAGGTCGAGCAGCTCCCGGATGATCAGATCCTGCTCGGGGCCGGTGAGCAGGCGTGGCGACGGTTCGCCGCGCTCGGCGGCGGCGCGCCGCAGCAGCCCGAAGGCGTACGCGGGGAAGGTGCGCACCAGCGGTTCCCGCAGCACCCGGTGCCCGTCGCCGGCGACGCGCGCCTCGATCCGCTGCCGTAGGGCGGTGGCCTGCCGGCGGCCGAACGTGAGGACGAGGACCTGCTCGGGATCGACCCCCTCGGCCACCCGGGCGGCGACCGCCTCGACGAGGGCGGCGGTCTTGCCGGTGCCCGGGCCACCGAGCACGAGCATCGGCCCGTCGGTGTGCCCGGCCACCTCCGCCTGCCGCGGGTCCGCGACCCGCGTGCCCCTCTCCGCCGGCCCGCCGGACCGGCGGACGGCCGCGTCGGCGGGCCGGCGCACCAGCCGGTACGCCTGCATTCCCTCATCCCACCAGACGCCTCCGACACGGCACGCGACCCCTGCCCCGCCACGCCGCCCGGGATCCGTCCCGGGTGCCCCGACCAGGACGAGCAGCGGCGTCCGGCCGGCAGGGATCGCCCGGTCAGGCCGGCAGGCCGGGCGGTCCGGTGAGGCCGGCCTCGATGGCGTCGAGAGCGGCGGGGACGGTGTCGACCACGGTGAGCAGGGCCAGGCCCGCCGGCTTCAGGAAGGTCTGGTCGGCGAGGCCACCCAGCCAGTCGAGCAGGGGGCGGTAGAAGCCGTCGGTGTCGACCAGGACCATCGGCTTGGCGTGCAGGGCCAGCGTGGCCGTGGTCCAGACCTCGAACAGCTCGTCCAGCGTGCCGAGGCCGCCCGGCAGGGTGAGGAACGCGTCCGACTTGTCGAGCATGAGCGTCTTGCGGTCGGCCATCGACTCGGTGACCAGCAGCTCGTCGGAGGCGAGGTCGGCGACCTCGAGGTCGACCAGGGCCTGCGGGATGATCCCCAGCGTCCGCCCGCCCGCGACCCGCGCCCCGTCCGCCACGGCGCCCATCATCCCGACGCAGCCGCCGCCGCTCACCAGCGTGTGGCCCCGCCGGGCGATCTCCGCGCCGGTCTCCGCCGCCAGGTCGAGCCAGCGCCGGTCGAGGGTACGGGAGGACGCGCAGAACACACAGATGGCCGCCACGGTCAGTCCCGGCGGCCCTCGTCGGCGGCGATCCGTTGGTCCGCCGCGGTGCGGGCGACCGCCTCCTCGCGGACCGCGTCCTGCTCGGCGGAGAGCACGGCCTCCGCCTCCACGATGTGGCGGACCGCGTCGTTCACGTCGTCGGTGAGGCAGATCAGGTCGAGGTCGACCGGCCCGATCTTGCCTTCGGCGGCCATGGTGTCGCGCAGCCAGTCCATCAGCCCGCCCCAGTAGCGGGTGCCCATCAGCACCACCGGGAAGCGGGTCACCTTGCCGGTCTGCACCAGGGTGAGCGCCTCGAACAGCTCGTCCATGGTGCCGAAGCCACCGGGGAGGACCACGAACGCCTGGGCGTACTTGACGAACATGGTCTTGCGGGCGAAGAAGTAGCGGAAGTCGATGGCGAGGTCGACCCAGTCGTTGATGCCCTGCTCGAAGGGGAGTTCGATGCCGAGCCCGACGGAGAGCCCGCCGGCCTCGCTGGCGCCCCGGTTGGTGGCCTCCATCACGCCCGGGCCGCCGCCGGTGATGACCGCGTAGCCGGCCCGGGCCAGCTGGCCGCCCAGCGCCTCGGCCAGCCGGCACTCGGGGCTGTCCGGGAGGCTGCGGGCGGAGCCGAAGACGCTGACCGCCGGCGGCAGGTCGGAGAGGGTGTCGAACCCCTCGACGAACTCGGAGAGGATCCGCAGCGCCCGCCACGCGTCCCGCGTCTTCCAGTCGCTGCGCTGCCGCGAGTCGAGCAGCCGCTGGTCGGCGGTGCTGTCGGTGATCGCCGCGCGGCGCAGGGTGACGGCGCCCCGGTGCCGCTCCCGCCGCGGCTCGCCCTCCGCCGCCCGCCCGTTGCTCTCGCTCATGGGAGCAACCGTAGTGGAGTCCCACCCGTCGGACGTGCTGGCCCGAGCAGGCCGGAAATTCGTCGCGATCACGGGCAACTATTTCGGTCGCCCGTACGTCTTACTATTCACATACCGGGTATGCCCCGGCGCGCGCCTTCGGGGGAGGAGCCAGCGTGATCACCAACAACGAGAGGATGCGGATCCGCCGTCAGATGCAGCGGCGGATCCGGGACGTGGTGGCCGAGCGCCGCCGCGCCCGCCTGATGGAGCCACCGGCCACGGAGCCGGCCGGCGATCCGGCGGAGACCACGGCCGGCGGGTCCGCCCTGACCCGGACGGCCTGAGCCGCACGCGCCGCCGCCGGCCGGGAGGGTCCCTGGGGGGGTGGCCTCCCGGCCGGCGGGGCGCGGTGGATCAGGCGGCGGCGAGCCAGCGGTGCAGGGTGGCCGCGCCCTCGCGGATCTTGCCGACCTCGACGTGCTCGTCCTTGTGATGGGCCAGGTTCGGGTCGCCGGGGCCGAAGTTCAGCGCCGGGATGCCCATCGCGGCGAACCGGGCCACGTCCGTCCAGCCCAGCTTGCCGATCGGCGCGGCGCCCACCGCCGCCAGGAACTCCTGCGCCGGCGGTGCGTCCAGGCCCGGGAGCGCCCCCGCCGCCGCGTCGGTCACCTCGAGGTCGAAGCCGTGGAAGACCTCGCGCAGGTGCACCTCGGCGGCAGCCGGGTCACGATCCGGCGCGTACCGGTAGTTGATCTCGATCTCGCAGCGGTCCGGGATGACGTTGCCGGCCACGCCACCCACGATCCGGACCGCGTTCAGCCCCTCCCGGTAGTCGCAGCCGTCGAGGGTCACCCGGCGCGCCTCGTACGCCGTCAGCCGGCGCAGCACCTCGCCCGCGCCGTGGATCGCGTTCACCCCGTGCCAGGACCGGGCCGCGTGGGCGCGCTCGCCGTGCGTGGTGACGATCGCCCGCATGGTGCCCTGGCAGCCCGCCTCGACGATCCCGTACGTCGGCTCCAGCAGCAGCGCGAAGTCGGCCTGCAGCCACTCCGGGTGCGCCTCGGCGACGAGGAAGAGACCGTTGTACTTCGACTCGATCTCCTCCGCCTCGTAGAAGAAGTACGTCACGTCGTACCGCGGCTCGGCCAGCGTCACCGCCAGGTGCAGGGCGTACGCCACGCCGGACTTCATGTCGGAGGTGCCGCACCCGTACATCAGGTCGCCGCGCATCATGGACGGGAAGTTGTTGTTCAGGGGAACCGTGTCGAGGTGCCCGGCGAGCACCACCCGCTGGGCGCGGCCCAGGTCGGTGCGGGCCATGACCGTGTTGCCGTGCCGGTACGTCGTCAGGTGCGGCACCCGGCGCAGCACCTCCTCGACGCAGTCGGCGATCGCCTTCTCGTTGAGGGAGACGGACTCTATGTCGACCAGTGCGCGGGTCAACGCCACCGGATCAGCCAGGACCTCGGGGGTCAGCGGGTTCTCCATGTTCCGCACGGTACCTTCAAGGTCGTGAGTAGCGCAGAGTCTGCCTGGGGCATCGGCCTGGCCACCGTGACCGCTGACGATCAGGTGCTCGACACCTGGTACCCGACCGGCAAGCTGGGGCTCGGTGAGCTGCCGCTGGTCCCCGGCGAAGACGAGGCGGACGTCCTCGACCTCCCCCCGGGCGCGATCGGCGACCGGGCGCTGCCGGGCCTGCGCACCGTCCAGGTGGTCACGGTGATCGGCTCGCTGGACGACCCGATCAAGGACGCCGCGGACGCGTACCTGCGGCTGCACCTGCTCTCCCACCGGCTGGTCCGGCCCAACGAGCTCAACCTCGACGGCGTCTTCGGCAAACTCGCCAACGTGGCGTGGACCTCGGCCGGGCCCTGCCCGCCGGAGCGGGTCGACGAGCTGCGGGTGATCGAGCGGGCCGCCGGCCGCCACCTGGCCGTGTACGGGGTGGACAAGTTCCCGCGGATGACCGACTACGTCGTACCCTCCGGCGTGCGGATCGCGGACGCCGACCGGGTCCGGCTGGGCGCCCACCTCGCGCCGGGCACGACCGTGATGCACGAGGGCTTCGTGAACTTCAACGCGGGCACCCTCGGCACGTCGATGGTCGAGGGCCGGATCGTGCAGGGCGTGGTGGTCGGCGACGGCTCCGACATCGGCGGCGGCGCCTCGATCATGGGCACCCTCTCCGGCGGTGGCACCGAGAAGATCCGCATCGGCGAGCGCAGCCTGGTCGGCGCCAACGCGGGCGTCGGCATCACGCTCGGCGACGACTGCGTGGTGGAGGCCGGCTGCTACGTCACCGCCGCCTCCAAGATCAGCCTGCCGGACGGCCGGGTGGTCAAGGCCCGTGAGCTGTCCGGCGTGGACGGGCTGCTCTTCTGGCGCAACTCGGTCACCGGCGGCCTGGAGGCGAAGCCGCGCACCGGCAAAGGCATCGAGCTGAACGCCGCCCTGCACGCCAACGACTGAGCCGGTCGTCCGTGACCTCGATGAAGGACCGCATGCTCGCCGGTGAGCCGTACATCGCCGACGAGCCGGAGATCCTCGCCGACCTGGACCGGGTGGTGCGCGAACTCGCCTGACGGTGCGGCCGTCACGGGGGCGGCGGCTCGGTGAGGCGTACCACCAGGTCGGCCCGGTCCGCCGTGGCGGCCACCAGCGCGGCGTTGGCCTCGTCGCTGCCGTACGCCCAGACCCGGGCCTCCTCGGGCGACCGCCCGTACGCCTCGTGCCGGGCGGTGAGCCGGCGCAGCCGCAGCTCCGCGTCGAGCTCCAGGAACCACGCCTCGTGCAGCAGCGGCCGGATCTCCTCCCACGGCCACTCCGGCAGCAGCAGGTAGTTGCCCTCGGTGACCACCAGCCGGACCTCCGGCGGCACCTCGATCGCCCCGGCCACCGGCTCCTCCAGGTCCCGCCGGAAGACCGGCGCGTACACCGCGGTGGGTTCGAGCCGGCGCAGGCGGCGCAGCAGCGAAACGTACCCGTTGGCGTCGAAGGTGTCCACGGCGCCCTTGCGCGCGGTTCGGCCCAGCCGGACCAGCTCGGCCTGCGCCAGGTGGAACCCGTCCATCGGGACCAGCCGGGCGACCGGGCCCACCGCGGCGACGATCTGCTCGGCCAGGGTCGACTTGCCGGCACCGGGAGCGCCGGCGATGCCGAGCAACTGCCGCGGGCCGGCGTCGGCGAGCGCGTGGGCGCGCGCCACCAACTCGTCGAGGGGGACGACCCGCGCCGCCACCCCCGGCCCGTTCACCATGCCCTCACCCTATCGGCGTCCCGCCGGGTGGCGAGATCAGTCGGCCCCACGCGGCCGCGCGGACGGATCCGGGACGTGGGCGGTGTAGCTGACCCGGTCGCCCCGGACGTGGCAGCCGCCCAGGTGGCCGCCGGCGGCGCCCAGCTCCCGCAGCCAGGCGACCTCGTCGACGTGGTCACCGCCGGCGGGAAAGTCCCGGACCCGGGTGGCGTACCCGCGACCGGACAGCAGCTCGCGCGCGGCGCCCGCCTCGGCGTGCAGCGCGGTCAGCCGCTGCGCGTCGCCGGACCGCAGCGCGTCGGCCAGCTCGTCCAGGTACGCGGTCACCCCGGCCAGCTCGCGCAGCACCCGCTCCCGGTTGCCGAGCAGCATGTTGGCGGTACGGGCGGCCGGGGTGCCGGCGACCCGGGTGCCGTCGCGGAAGCTGCCGGCGGCCAGCGCGAGGACCGCGTCCCGCAGCGTCGCCCGGCGGACCGCACCGGCCAGCGCGCCGGCGAGCAGGTGCGGGACGTGCGAGGCGAGGGCGGCGGCGCTGTCGTGCGCGTCGGCGGCCATCGGCACCACCCGGGCCCGGAACACGTCCAGCAGCAGCCCGGTCAGCCAGCGGAACGGCCCGGCCGCCGGCCCCGGGCAGAGCACCCACGCGGCACCGTCGAGCAGCGTCGGCGCGGCGGCGGTCAGCCCGGCCGACTCGGCGCCGGCCATCGGGTGGCCGGGCACGAACCGGTCGAGCAGACCGTGCCGGGCGGCGGCGTCGGCCACCTCGGCCTTGGTGCTGCCCACGTCGGTGAGGACGCAACCGGGCGGGCTCGCCCCGGCCACCAGCGGCAGGGTGGCCGGCAGGGTCGGCAACGGCCCGCACAGGAACACGACGTCCCGCCCGGCGACCGCCTCCTCGACGGTCTCGGCGGCCGTCACCCCCTGCCGGCGCGCGTGCTCCCGCGTGGCCGGGTCCGGATCCCACCCGGCGACGTCCAGCCCCGCGTCGCGGAGCCGCAGCAGGACGGACCCGCCGATCAGGCCGGTGCCGACGACGGCGGCGCGGACGCCCGCGTACCCCCCGCCGGCCCCCGGACGGCCCGGGCCGGTGGTCCCGTCGCCCGTCATCGCCAGCTCAGGCGGCCAGTCGGCCGGCGACCGCCGCGACGTGCTCGTCGGACTCGGTCAGCGCCACGCGCACGTGCCGGGCACCGGCCGGACCGTAGAAGACGCCGGCCGCGACCAGGATGCCGCGCCGGGCCAGCCAGTCGACGGTCTCCCAGCAGTCCTCGTCCCGGGTCAGCCACAGGTAGAGGCCGGCCTCCGAGTGCTCGACGGTGAACCCGGCGCCGGTGAACGCGGCGTGCAGCGCCACGCGTCGGGCCCGGTAGCGTTCGCGCTGCTCCTCGGCGTGCCGTTCGTCACTCAGGGCGGCCACCATGGCGGCCTGCACCGGGGCGGGCACGATCATGCCGGCGTGCTTGCGCACCTTCAGCAGCTCGGCGACGAGCGCCGGGTCACCCGCCACGAAGCCGGCCCGGTAGCCGGCGAGGTTGGAGCGCTTCGACAGCGAGTGCACGGCGAGCACGCCCTCGTACGTGCCACCGCAGACCTCCGGCGACAGCACCGAGACCGGCTCGGCGTCCCAGCCGAGCGGCAGATAGCACTCGTCGCTGGCGACGACCGCGCCGCGCTCCCGGGCCCAGTCGACCACCTTGCGCAGGTGGGCCGCGGGCAGCACCCGGCCGGTCGGGTTGCCGGGCGAGTTCACCCAGACCAGGCGCACCCGCGGCGTCGGGCCGACCGCGGTCAGCGAGTCGGCGCGGACGACGGTGGCGCCGGCCAGCCGGGCGCCGTCCTCGTAGGTCGGGTACGCGACCGACGGCACCACGACGACGTCGTCCGGCCCGATCCCGAGCAGCGTCGGCAGCCAGGCGACCAGCTCCTTCGAGCCGACCGTCGGCAGGACGCCGAGCCCGTTCACCCCGGCCCCGCACGCCCGCGCGACCCAGGCGGCGATCGCGTCACGCAGCACCGGCGTGCCGGCGGTCAGCGGGTAGCCGGGGGCGTCCGACGCGTCCGCCAGCGCCTGCCGGATCACCGGCGGCACCGGGTCGACCGGCGTGCCCATCGAGAGGTTGATCAGGCCCTCCGGGTGCGCCGCGGCCAGCGCGGCCGCGGCGTCCAGGGTGTCCCAGGTGAACTCGGGCAGCCGAGCCGAGACCGGCGCGGGCCGGTTCAGTGGCCCTCTCCGCGCGGCGGCTGGGCGGCGACGAAGGTCGCGTCCTTCTCCACCTTGCCGATCTTCGAGGCGCCACCGGGCGAGCCCAGGTCCTCGAAGAACTCGTAGTTGGCCGCAGTGTAGTCCTTCCACTGCTCGGGGACGTCGTCCTCGTAGAAGATCGCCTCGACCGGGCAGACGGGCTCACAGGCACCACAGTCGACGCACTCGTCGGGGTGGATGTAGAGCATCCGGTTGCCCTCGTAAATGCAGTCGACCGGGCACTCCTCGATGCATGCCTTGTCGAGCACATCCACGCACGGCTCGGCGATGATGTAGGTCACCGATCTTCTCCTCCGCAAGACGCGCCGCGATCACCCGCGACGGTAAGAGCCTAGTATCTCGGCGGGGAGGAGGTCGATCGTGCTCCGACAGCAGGACGTGGGACACCGCATCGTGGTCCGCCGCATTGTGGGGATTCGCGAAGGCAGACCCCTCTTCTCCGACGCGCTCGGCGAGCTGGTCGAACTGAGCGAGACCCATCTCACTATCGCCACCACCCAGGGCCGGATCGAGGTCCCGGTGGCCGAGGTGCACCGGGCGAAGCGGGTCCCGCCGGCCCGCCGGCCGACGGCCGCCGCGGTGGCCGCGCTGGAACTCGCCGCCGACGAGGCCTGGCCGGCGCCGACCCGGGCCCGCCTCGGTGACTGGCTGCTGCGCAGCGCCGACGGCTGGACCGGCCGGGCCAACTCGGCGCTGCCCGTCGGCGACCCGGACCGGCCGCTGCCCGCCGCGCTCGACGCGGTGGAACGCTGGTACGCCGGCCTCGGCCAGCCGGCGCTGGTCAACACGCCGCTCCCGCTCGCGGCACCGGTCGGCGCCGAACTCGACGCGCGGGGCTGGACCAGCCGCCCGCCGGTGCTCGTGCAGACCGTGCCGCTGGCCGCCCTGCCCCCGGCCGCACCCGAGCCGGCCGGGTCACCGCCGGTCGAGCTGGCGACCGCGCCGTCCGAGGGCTGGCTGGCGATCGCCGCCGGCCGCAAGGGCGGCCTGCCGGACGCCGCCCGCCACGTGCTCACCGCCGTGGACCAGGTCCGCTTCGCCGAGGTGTACGCGGACAACCGGCTGGTCGCCGTCGGCCGGGGCACCGTCACCGGCGCGGGTCGGTGGCTCGGTCTGAGCCTGATCGAGGTGCTGCCCGAGGCCCGCCGGCAGGGGCTGGCCCGGCGCGTGATCCACGCCCTGGCCGGCTGGGGTGCGGCGGCCGGCGCCACCGACGCCTTCCTCCAGGTCGAGCAACGCAACACGGGGGCGGTCGCCCTCTACCGCACGTTGGGCTTCACCACCCACCACACCTACCTGACCCGGGTCGCCCCCGGCTGACGTCGGCCCGCGGCACCCCCGGGGGGAGCACGGGGTGTGACAGTCCGGGACGCCGCGTGCCGGGTCGACGGCGCCCGTCAGCGGCGGACCGGCCTGCGGGGCTTCGCGGCCTTCGTCTCGGCGTACCGCTTGAGCGTCTGCGACCGGTGGTCGAGGCCGAGCGCGACGGCCAGCAGGTAGCCCAGGAGCACGCCGACGCCGGTCGCCGCCAGGTAGAGCCAGATCTGCGCGAAGAAGGTGCCCGGGCCGCCGCCGAACGGATTCTCACCGACCAGCAGGGGGCCCACCAGCACGGTCAGCGCCAGCGCGACGCCCACCGCGGCGGCCACGTCCGAGCCCCACCGGGCGGCCGGCCGGCGCCGGGCCCAGACGAAGGTGACCGCCGCCAGGACCAGCCCGATCACCACGAACATCCCGAGTGACATCCGGTCGGCGGCCGCGGTGTCGTCCGCGTCGAAGCCGAACCGGATGATCAGCCGGGCGACCACGTTGACCAAGAACAGCGCACCCGCGAGTATCCCGACCGCGCGCCACCGCTGACTCATCGCACGCCTCCCGCCGTACCGCCCGCCGCCCTCCGGCGGGCCTTCCTGGCAGGAATGTCTACCACCGGAAGCTGTGCCCCGTCAGGCCCCGGGGCGGGTGGGCGGAACCGCGAGGACCTGCCGGAAGCCCAGCACGGCGAACGTCATCGCGCCGGCCACGACGAGCAGCAGGTCCACCCATGTCCCGGTGAGCAGCACGTCGCCCTCGGCGGTGCGGATACCGGCGAGGGCGACGATGGCGAACCACGGCACCGCCGGCAGTGCCACCGCCCACCGGCGCGCCACCGTGGCGTGGGCGAACCAGCTCAGCGCCACGTTCGCGCCGATCGCCACCAGCACCGCCACGCCGATCAGGTACCCGCCGACCCGGACCGGGGCGAGCAGCAGCTCCAGCACTGCGCTCACCATCCCGCCGACGACGGAGAGCAGGCCGCCGGCGACCCGCAGGACGAGGTCGACCGCCCGGCCGGAGCGCTCGGGCAGCGGTGGCACGCCCTCGTCGGGCACGACCGACATCGGCGCGGCGGGGAGGGTCACCGGGAACCGGCCGCGCCGACCGGTGACCGGTCCGGGCCGTCGGCGACCGCGAGCCCGGCGAACAGGTCGTCCTCCCAGCCGTACCGGCCGGAGCCCGGGCCCTTCTCGCCGACCGCGAGGGTGTAGTACTCCACCCCCATGAACTCACTGCCGAAGTTGCCGGCGATCGAGTACAGCCAGGAGTCGTCCGGGATCTGAGTGGCGTGCGCCCGCATCGCCGCCTCCTTGGCGGCGTGCTGGTCGGTCGCGTCGATCCGGGCGGCGATCTGCGCGTCGGGGGTGCAGAAGGGCAGCTCGGTGGCCTCCTCGATGCCCACGAACGGGTTGTCCGACGAGCCGGCGAAGTGGGCCATCCCGGCCTCCAGCACGCTCTGCGGCATCGCCGTCCAGTAGATCTTCGCGGGGCCGAAGCCCTCGGCGCCGGCCAGCTCGGCGGCGCGCATCGCCACCCGGTGCGCCTGGATGTGGTCCGGGTGACCGTAGAAGCCGTTGCCGTCGTACGTGATCATCACCTGCGGTCGGATCTCGCGCATGATCTCGACCAGGTGCCCGGCGGCCTCGTCGAGGTCGGCCTGCCAGAAGGCGCGCGGGTGCTCGTTCGTGGCGAGGCCCATCATGCCGGAGTCCCGGTAGCGGCCGGCGCCACCGAGGAACCGGTGGTCGGTGACGCCGAGCGCGCGGCAGGCCGCCGCCAGCTCCCCGATCCGGTAGCCGCCGAGCTGGTCCGCCTCGGCCGCGGCGAGCTGCGCCAGCGCCGGCACGTGGATCTCGCCCTCCTCGCCGAGCGTGCAGGTCACCAGCGTGACGTGGGCGCCGGTGGCGGCGTAGTGCGCCATCGTCGAGCCGGTGCCGATGGCTTCGTCGTCGGGGTGCGCGTGGACCAGCAGGAGCCGGCGGTCGGGCAGCGTCGTCACGTCCGTCACTCTAACCGGCGGTTCTCCCCCGCCGGCCCGGACGCGTCCACGCAGGTCGGCCACATCACCTCCGGCGCCGTCCTACGATCCGACGTGTGGACTTTCCGGAACTGGCCGCACGTACCCGTCGGTTCCGCCACGGGGCACCACGCGCCGTCTCCGTGGCCGACGACGGCTCCCGGGTGGTCTTCCTCCGCTCGGCCGGCCCGGAGGACCCGGCCGACGCGCTCTGGCTGCTCGACGTCGCCAGCGGGGAGGAGCGGCTGGTCGCCGACCCGGCGGCGCTGCTCGGCGGCGACGCCGAGAAGCTCAGCCCCGGTGAGCGCGCGCTGCGCGAGCGCCTCCGCCTGAGCGCCTCCGGCATCGGGTCGTACGCGCTCGACTCGGCCGGCCGGGTGGCGGTCTTCGCTCTCGGTGGCCGGCTCTTCCGGGCCGACCTCGTGCACGGTGACGTGGTCGAGGTGGCCACCACCGGCCCGGTGCTCGACCCGCGGCCGGACCCGACCGGGCAACGGCTGGCGTACGTGACCGACGAGACCGACGGGGTGCGGCGCGGCGAGCTGCGGGTGGTCGAACACGACGGCACCGACACCATGCTGGCCGGCGAGGACTCCGGGGTGACCTGGGGCCTGGCCGAGCACGTCGCGGCGGAGGAGTTCGACCGGTTCCGCGGCTACTGGTGGGCCCCGGACGGGCGGTCGGTGCTCGCCGCACGGGTCGACGAGTCGCGGCTGGAGCGCTGGCACCTGCACGACCCGGCCGACCCGGCGAGCGCGCCGACGAGCGTCGCGTACCCCCGGGCCGGCGGCCCGAACGCGGAGGTGAGCCTGCACCTGCTCGACCTCGACGACGGTTGGGTGGACGTGCACTGGGACCGGGAGACCTACCCGTACCTGACGACGGTGCACTGGGCCGACGGCGGGCCGCTGATCACCGTGCTGCGCCGGTCCCAGCAGCACGGCCTGGTGCTGGCGGTCGACCCCCGTACCGGGGAGACGCAGGTGCACGCCGAGCTGGCCGACCCGCGCTGGGTCGACCCGATCCCGGGCACCCCCGCCCACCTGCCGGACGGCCGGGTGCTGGTCGGCGGGGAGCTGGCCCACGACGGGTACGACGCCCGCTGCCTCTTCGCCGACGGCACCCTGCTGACCCCGCCGTCGCTGTACGTCCGCCGGGTGGTGGGCCGGTTGCCGGCCGCCTCGGGCAGCGGGCCGGCCGACCTGGTCGTGGAGGCGAGCGAGGGCGAGCCCAGCGAGCAGCACCTGTTCCGGGTGCGCACCACCATCGGGGGTGGCGTCGACGCCCGACGGATCACCACCGACTCGGGCTGGCACGTGGCGGCCGTCGGCGGTGACGTCCTGGTGGTCGGCAGCGCCTCGCTGGACCACGCCGGCCTGCGCTGGACGGTGTGGCAGGGCGACCGGGAGGTGGCCGAGCTGCGGTCGTCCGCCGCGACCCCGCCGTACTCGCCGTTGCCCCTGCTGGAGCGGGTGACCGACCGCCGGCTGCCGGCTGCGGTGCTCTACCCGGACAACCACGTCACCGGCCGCCGGCTGCCGGTGCTGCTCGACGTGTACGGCGGCCCGGGCCACCAGGAGGTGCTCGCGGCCCGGTCGGCGTGGCTGGAGCGGCAGTGGTGGGCCGACGCCGGGTTCGCGGTGGTCGTGGTCGACAACCGGGGCACGCCGGGCGTCGCGCCGTCGTTCGAGAAGGCCATCCACCGGCGGATGGCGGACGTCGTCCTCACCGATCAGGTGGAGGCGCTCACCGCGCTCGCCGACAAGCATCCGGACCTGGACCTGGGCCGGGTGGCCGTGCGGGGCTGGTCGTTCGGGGGCTGGTTGGCGGGGCTGGCCGTGCTGCGGCACCCGGAGCTGTTCCGGTGCGGGATCGTCGGCGCGCCGGTGACCGACTGGGCCCTGTACGACACGGCGTACACCGAGCGGTACCTGGGCCTGCCGGACGACGGGATGGACGTGTACGCCCACCACTCGTTGGTGGAGCTGGCGGCCGAGCCGGTCACCGGCCCGGACCAGGCGCGCCCGCTGCTGCTGGTGCACGGGCTGGCCGACGACAACGTGGTGGCCGCGCACACCCTGCGGCTGTCGGCGGCGCTGCTGGCCACCGGGCGGCCGCACTCGGTGCTTCCGCTGACTGGCGCCACGCACATGGCTGCCGGCGGCACCGCCGAACGCCTCCTGAAGCTGGAACTCGACTTCCTCCGCACCCACCTGGCGTGAAAGGAAGGGCCCCTTCTTGACGCCTGCGGTAGAGGAAGGGCCCCTTCTTAACAACGCGGAAGGCCCCCGGCCGACGACGCTGTCGACCGGGGGCCCGCTTCCGCGGTGCGGGTTACGGCTTCACGTGCGCGTTCACGAAGGACGGGTACCCGAAGACGCTGGAGATGAAGACTCCGCCGGCCTTCGAGCCGTGCACGACGTACGCCACGTCGACGTAGAGCGGCACGACGGGCGCGTGCTCCTTCATGATCCGCTCGTCCAGCTTGCCCCACTCCGGGCCCTGCTCGGCCGGGGACAGGGCCAGGATCCGGTCCATCTCGGCGTTGATCGCCGGGTCGTTGAAGTACGACTGGTTGCTGTTGCCCTCGGCCTTGATGGTGCGGCCGTCGTAGAGCACCGGCAGGATCGAGGCGCCGCTCGGCCAGTCGGCCGCCCAGTTACCGATGTACAGGTCCCAGGGGTTGTCCTTCTTCTTGATCTCGTCGAGCTTCGCGTCGTCCGGGATGTTCCGTACGATGATCTTGAAGCCGGCCCGCTCCAGGTTGCCCTTGAGCTGGGCTCCGATCTGCTGCTCGGTGGTGTTGTCGGCGACGCCGAGGACCAGCTCCGGGGTCTGGCCGCCGAGCAGTTCCTTGGCCTTCTCGACGTTGCCGGTCGCGCCGGCCGGGTACGCGTCGAACGCCTGGTAGCCGATCGTGGACGGCGGCATGAGCGTGGTCATCGGGGACGCGACGGTCTGCCCGCCCAGCGCCTTGACCAGGCCCTCGCGGTCGATGGCGTAGTTGAGCGCCTGCCGGACCTTCAGGTCCTTCACCCGCTGGTTGTTGATGACCAGCTGGTTGGCGCTCGGCGTCGGCGACAGGATGCTGCGGGACTTGAGCGCCTGGTCGCCCGCGACCCGGGCGACCAGCGAGGAGGGGACGAAGTTCCAGGCCAGGGCGCTCTGGTCGGCGCCGTTGTCGGCGATCACCCGGTTGTTGGCGGCGTCGGCGGTCGGGCCGAAGCTCCACACGAACCGGTCCGGGTACTGGTGCCGCACCGGGTCGGTGTTCGCGTCCCAGTGCTCGTTGCGCTCCAGCACGATCTCGGTGCCGGCGGTGTACTTCGTGATCTTGTACGGCCCGGACGAGAACGGCTGGTTGTCGAGGTTGACGCCGGTGTCCTTGTCGGCCGGCAGCGGCGCGGTGGTCGGCAGCGAGACCGCGAACGGCAGGTCGCAGCGCGGCTTGGTGAACTCGAAGCGCAGCGTCTTCGCGTCCGGCGTGGTCAGGCCCGGGGGCAGCGCGGTCTTGTTCGCCTTGAAGTCCCACGCCGTGTCGTACTGCGGGGAGTCGGCGAGCCACTCCTGGATGTAGGTGGGGCCGCTGGTGAGGTCCGGGTCGAAGGAGCGGGCGATGCCGTACGCGATCTCCTTGCTGGTGATCGGGCGGCCGTCCTCGAACTTGACCCCGTCCTTGATCTTGAATTCCCAGACCTTGCAGTCGTTGTTGACGTTGGTGCCCGGCGTCTCGGCCAGGTCGCCGACCAGGACCAGGCCGCCCTTGCCGTCGTCCTTCCAGGTGGTCAGGTAGCGGGCGAAGAGCGGGGACGCCATCAGGCCCGCGAACGAGTACGTCCGCTGCGGGTCCAGGTGGGAGATGGGGGTCTCCCGGATGATGGTGAAGGTGCCGCCCTTCTGGGCGCCGGGAACTTCGGCCGCCGGCCCCTTCGAGTCCTTCGGGTCGGTCGCGATGACCCCGGTCTGCTGCCGGTTGGTGTCCACCGTGGTGCCCTCGCCCGTGTTCTTCGAACACGCACCCAGGGCCACCACCAGTGCGATCGCGCCGCCTGCGGCGGCCGCCACGCGTGGTCGCATTCCTACCTCCTCCACCCCGGTCGCGCCGGTTGACCACCGGCGTCCCGAGGATCGTAAAGAAGAAAAACTACAAGTTGTGTAACAGTTGTCGATAAATTTCACCGCCGTCCGGCCGCCGGCCACCGCCTCGTGAGCGGGTGGGTCAGCCGAGCCGGACGCGCGGGTCGATGGCCGCGTACAGGAGGTCCACCAGGACGTTGGCCACCACCACGAAGACCGCCGCGATCAGCACGGTCGCCATGATGGTGGGCAGGTCACCGGCCCGGACCGCTTCCACGGCCGTACGCCCCAACCCCTGAAGGCCGAAGGTGGTCTCGGTGATGACCGTGCCGCCCAGGGCCGCGCCGACGTCGAGACCGGCGATGGTGACCACCGGCGTGATCGCCGCGCGCAGCGCGTGCCGCCCGTACACGGTCGGTTTGGCCAGGCCCTTCGCCCGCGCGGTACGCACGAAGTCCTCCGACAGCGTCTCCAGCATCTGCGCCCGCGACAGCCGGGCGTAGATCGCGGAGAAGAGGAACGCCAGCGCGAGCCAGGCGAGCACCAGCCCGCTCGCCCACCTCAGCGGATCGTCGAGGATCGACGTGTAGCTCGGCACCGGCAGCAGCCGCAGGTTGTAGACGAAGACCAGCAGCAGAACCGCGCCGACGAAGTAGAGCTGGAGCGAGGCACCGGTCAGCGAGAAACCGATCGCCGCCCGGTCCAGCCAGGTGCCCCGGCGCAAGGCGGACACCATGCCCAGCCCGACGCCCAGCAGCAGCCAGAGGATCACGGCCGGGATGACGATGCTGAGCGTCACCGGCAGCACCCGGGTGATCGTGTCCAGCACGGCCTCGTTGTTCACGTACGACCAGCCGAGGCAGGGCGCGTCGCACCGGCCGCCCTGCGCGCTGCCCAGGTCCCGGCCGGTGAAGATGCCCTTCATGTAGCCGCCGTACTGGGTGAGCAGCGGGTCGCGCAGGCCCAACTCCTGACGCACGCGCTCCAGCCGCTCGGGGCTGCAGTTCTTCGGGCACATACCGCTGACCGGATCGCGCGGCAGGGCGAAGAACATGAGGAACGTCAGCACGCTCACCGCGAACAGGGTGAGCACGGCGGAGAGGATCCGCTTGATCAGGAAGCGCGCCATGTCTGCACCTACCTCGACGACTTCGGGTCGAGCGCGTCGCGCAGCGCGTCGCCGAAGAGGTTGAACGCGAACACGAGCGCGAAGATCGTGATGCCGGGGAAGAAGACGAACGCCGGGTCGGTCTGGAGGTAGTCCAGGCTCTGGTAGATCATCCGGCCGAAGCTCGGCGTCTCCTCGGTGAGGCCGACGCCGATGAAGGACAGGGCGGCCTCGCTGGTGATGAACTGCGGCACCGCGAGCGAGAACGCCACCAGGATCGGCGCCCAGATGTTCGGCAGCAGTTGCCGGAACAGCATGTGCCCGAGACCGGCCCCGCTGGCCCGCGCCGCCTCGACGAACTCCCGCTCCCGCAGCGCGATCACCTGACCCCGGACCAGCCGGGCGGTGCTCGTCCAGCCGAAGATCGCGAAGACGGCGATCAGCACACCGACCCCGAAGGCCGGCGGCACCGCGTCCCGCTCGCCGTAGAAGCGCAGCGTGAGCGTGGGGGTCAGCGCCAGCGCGATGATGAGGAACGGCATGGCGAGGGTGAGGTCGGTGATCCAGTTGACCACCGCGTCCAGCCAGCCGCCCAGGTAACCGGCGAGCGCCCCGAGGACGATGCCGATCACCGTGGTGATCACCGCCGCCGCGAAGGCGATGAACAGCGAGGTCCGCAGCCCGTACACCAGCCGGACGAAGATATCCCGGCCGAGACCCGGCTCCAGCCCGAAGAAGTGGTCGCCGGACACGCCGCCGGCGTAGCCGAGGGGCATGCCGAAGCCGTCGAGTTTGCTCTGGAACTGATCGCGCGGGCCGACCCCGTACAGCGCCTCGATCAGCGGCGCGGCCAGCGCCACCAGCACGAACAGGATCAGCAGCGCACCGCTGACCATGGCCGTACGGTCGCGGCGCAGCCGCAGCCAGGCGAGTTGCCCGGGTGAGCGGCCGACGAACCGCTTCTCCCGGGGTGTACCGGCGTCCCCGCCGGACTCGATCTCGGCCAGAGCCACGCCCTCCACCGGGGACAGGCTCATCGCGACACCTCCTCGGCGTCGGGCCGTGACCCGTTGGTGAGGGGTCCGGCTTCGGGGAAGTGGCAGGCGGTGGCCTGCCGGCCGCCGTCGCGGGGGGTGAGGTCGGGTTCCTGGGTGGCGCAGATGTCGCGGGCTTTCCAGCAGCGGGTGCGGAAGCGGCAGCCCGACGGCGGGTCCAGGGGTGTGGGCACGTCGCCGGACAGGCGGATGCGCCCGGCCGGGCCGAGCCGGGTCACGTCCGGGATCGCCGACAGCAGGGCCCGGGTGTAGGGGTGCTGCGGGCGTTCGTAGATGTCGGTGCGGTCGCCGATCTCCACCACCCGACCCAGGTACATCACCGCGACCCGGTGGCAGAAGTGCCGCACCACGGCCAGGTCGTGGGCGATGAACACGAACGCCAGCCCCAGGTCGCGTTGCAGATCGCGCAGCAGGTTGACCACCTGCGCCTGGATCGAGACGTCCAACGCCGACACCGGCTCGTCAGCCACGATCAACTTCGGCTGCAACGCCAGCGCGCGGGCGATACCGATGCGCTGCCGCTGCCCGCCGGAGAACTCGTGCGGATACCGGTTGTAGTGCTCCGGGTTCAACCCCACCAGTTCCAGCAGCTCCCGCACCCGGGCCCTGGTCCCGCCGGGCGGGGTGATCCGGTTGACCTGCAACGGCATCGCCACGATCCGCCCCACCGTGTGCCGCGGGTTCAACGACGCGTACGGGTCCTGGAAGATGATCTGCAGCTGCTGCCGCAACGGCCGCAACCCACGCCGACCCAGATGCGTGATGTCCCGCCCCGCGAACTCGATCGACCCGGCGGTCGGCTCCAACAACCGCACCAACATCCGACCCGTCGTCGTCTTCCCACACCCGGACTCCCCCACCAGACCCAGCGTCTCCCCAGCCCGCACGTCGAAATCCACCCCGTCGACCGCGCGCACCAACCCCGACGCCCGCAACCCCGTCCGCACCGGGAAATGCTTGGTCAACCCCCGCACCCGCAACAACGGCTCGGCGGCCGGCGGAACGTCGGGGCCGATGGTCGGGTCACCGGGTCGGGCCGGTGCGGTGTCGGCGCTCATCGGGCCACCCCCACCCGGGCGACGTCCTCGGCGTACCAGCGGGTGCGGTCGTCGGCGGAGAGGTGGCAGGCGACCAGGTGACCGGGCGCGCCGGCCGGGCGCAGCTCGGGCACCTCTGTGCGGGACCGGTCGCCGTTGCGGCCCGCGTACCGGCAACGGGGATGGAACGCACACCCCGACGGCAGATTGATCAACGACGGCGGGTTGCCCGGGATCGGCACCAGGTCCGCCGCCGCGTCACCGTGCAACGACGGCACACTCGACAACAACCCCCACGTGTACGGATGCTGCGGCCGCCGCAACACCTGCTCCACACCCCCGTGCTCCACCCCCCGACCGCCGTACATCACCAACACCTCATCCGCCACCTGGGACACCACCCCCAGGTCATGCGTGATCAAGACGATCGCCGACCGGAACTCCGCCTGCAGATCGGCGAGCAGATCCAGGATCTGCGCCTGCACCGTCACATCCAACGCCGTCGTCGGCTCATCCGCGATCACCAGATCCGGATCGTTCACCAACGCCATCGCGATCATCACCCGCTGCCGCATCCCACCCGAAAACTCATGCGGATACTGGTCGAACCGGCGCCCCGGCTGCGGAATCCCCACCCGGCCCAGCATGTCCACCGCCCGCTGCCGCGCCGCCCGCCTGCCAGCCTCCGGATGGTGCACCCGGTACGCCTCGGCGATCTGCCGCCCCACCGAGTAGTACGGATGCAACGCCGACAACGGATCCTGGAAGATCATCGCCATGTCCCGGCCCCGCAACCGGCGTACCTCCTCTTCCGGCAGGCCGACCAACTGCCGGCCGCCGACGGAGATCTCGCCGGTGATGGCGCTGCGCTTCGGGTCGTGCAGGCCGAGGATCGCCAGGGACGTCACGCTCTTGCCGGAGCCGGACTCACCGACGATGCCGAGGGTGCGGCCACGCTCCACCGCGAACGACACCCCGTCGACCGCACGCACCACGCCGTCGGTGGTGTCGAACCGCACGCGAAGGTCGCTCACCCGCAGGTAGGGTGCGTCGCCGGTGCGCGGCTCCGGCGCGCTGGGGCGGCTCGGCGCTGATTCCGGACTGCCCACGACCGCCTCCCTCGGATTGATGTAGGGAACCTACAGCAGAACCCAAAGGGTGAAAATAAGCTACAAGGCGCGGGCTGTCAGCGGACCCCAGCGTAACGACTGCACAACGCCCCCGACAGCCCTGTCCGTCCGGCGGGCGGCAGGTCGGCCCCTCCCGTCGACCGGACACCGCATCCGGCGGCGGAAGGGATCACGGATGTCGGGCCGCTCGCCTAGGGTCGGCCCATGACCGAGTTCGACGCGGCCTCCGCCGCCGTCCAGGCCGCCCTCGACGCGGGCGCCCGGTACGCCGACGCCCGGGTGATGCACCGGCGCTACGAGTCGATGTCGGCCCGCAACGGGGACGTCGAGGAGCTGACCCAGGACGAGAGCGTCGGGCTGGGCGTCCGGGCGCTGGTCGGGTCGAGTTGGGGCTTCCACGCCGTCCCCGACCTGTCCGACGCGGCCGCCCGCGACGCCGGCCGGCGTGCCGCGCGGACGGCCGCCGCGAGCGCCCGCGTGCCCGGGCCGCCCATCGACCTGGTGCCGGCCGAGCCGGTCACCGCGAGCTGGGCCTCGGCCTGCGAGGTGGATCCGCTCGGCGTGGCGCTGTCGACCAAGGGTGACCTGCTCGTCGAGGCGACCAAGCTGGTGGCCGAGCACGGCGCCGACGTGGCCGAGGGCCTCTACCAGATCTGGGACACGGCGAAGTGGTTCGTCTCCAGCGAGGGCCACCGGATCGACCAGCGCATCCGCGAGTGCGGCGGTGGTATCTCGGCCACCTCGATCGGGGACGGCGAGACCCAGCGCCGCTCGTACCCGAGCTACCGCGGCCAGTACGGCACGACCGGCTGGGAGCTGGTCGACTCGCTCGGCCTGACCGCGCACGCCGCGCGGATCGCCGAGGAGTCCCGGGCGCTGCTCACCGCTCCGCTCTGCCCGGCCGGCGAGACCGACCTGATCCTCGGCGGCGAGCAGCTCGCGCTGCAGATCCACGAGTCGGTCGGGCACGCCATCGAGCTGGACCGGATCCTCGGCTGGGAGGCCGCGTTCGCCGGCACCTCCTGGCTCGACCTGGCCCAGCTCGGGTCGCTGCGCTACGGCTCGGAGCTGATGACGATCACCATCGACCCGACGATCCCCGGCGCGCTGGGCAGCTTCGGGTACGACGACGAGGGCTCGCCGGCCGTCAAACGGGACGCGGTCCGCGAGGGACGCTGGGTGGGTGTGCTCGCCGGCCGGGATTCGGCCGCGGTCGCCGGCCTGGACCATGGCGGCAGCGTCCGCGCGGACGGCTGGGCGCGGCTGCCGATGGTCCGGATGACGAACGTGGGCCTGGAGCCCGGCCCGCACACCCTGGAGGAGATCGTCGCGGCGACCGACGACGGTGTGCTGATGGACGTCAACCGCTCCTGGTCGATCGACGACAAGCGGCTCAACTTCCAGTTCGGCTGCGAGATCGGCTGGGAGATCAGGAAGGGCAGACGGGGGCGGATGCTGCGCAACCCGACGTACACCGGCATCGGCCCGATCTTCTGGCGCTCGATGGACATGCTGTCCGGCGAGACCGTCTCCTGGGGCACGCCCAACTGCGGCAAGGGCCAGCCCGGCCAGGTCGGGCACACCGGCCACCCGGCGGCACCGGCCCGCTTCCGCGACGTCCGGGTGGGGGTGCGCGCGTGAACGGGCCGCACGACCGGTCCGAGCCGGACCTCGCCGGCCAGGTGATCGAACTGGTCCGGCGGCTCGGCGGGCCGGCCACCCAGGCCGAGGTGGTGGTGACCCGGGCGGACGTGGCGTTGACCCGGTTCGCCAACTCGTTCATCCACCAGAACGTCGCCGAGTCCGGCGTCGGGGTCCGCCTGCGGGTGCACGCGGACGGGCGTACCGCCGCCGGCAGCGGCAGCGTGGTGACCGCCGACGGTCTGTCCGCGCTCGTCGAGCGCACCCTGGCCGCCGCACGGCTCTGCCCGCCCGACCCGGCCTGGCCCGGCCTCACCCCGCCCGCACCGACCCCGTCCGGCGCGCCGGTGGACGAGGCCACCGCGTACGCGGAGCCGGACGAGCGGGCCGAGCGGGTCCGGGCGTTCGTGGCGGCGGCCGGCGGGCTGGAGGCGGCGGGCTACTGCCGCACGGCGTTTCGTTCGTCGGCGTTCGCCAACTCGGCCGGCCACTCGGCACGGGGCCGCACGGCCGAGGCGGCGATGGACGGCATCGCCCGCACCGGCGGGGCGGACGGGGTGGCGCGACTGGCCGCCGACCGCCTCGCCGACCTCGACGGCACGGTGCTGGGCGCCCGCGCGGCCGCGAAGGCCCGGGCGGCGGCCGACCCGGTCGAGCTGGTTCCCGGCCGCTACGAGGTGGTGCTGGAGCCGGCCGCGGTCGCCGACCTGCTGCAGAATCTCTCCTTCTACGGCTTCAACGGCAAGCGGTACGCCGAGCGGCAGTCCTTCGCCGAGCCGGGGGTCGCCCAGTTCGACCCGCTGGTCACCCTGGTCGACGATCCACTCGGCGGCTCCGGGCTGCCGTTCGATGTGGAGGGCACCCCGCGCGGCCCGGTGACCCTGGTCGACGCCGGCACCACCCGCGCCGTGACCCACGACCGGCGTACCGCGGCGGAGGTCGGCACGGCCTCGACCGGGCACGCCGTCGCCGGCGGCGCCACCTGGGGGCCGATGCCCCGCAACCTGCGCCTGTCCCCCGCAGCGGCCGCGCCGGCCGCCGCCGGTCCGCCGGCCGGCGAGTCGGAGTGGGTGGGCGGCGGGGACCTCTCCGGCGCGGTCGTCGATCCGGACACCGCCGCACTGGTCGCCGGGGTGCGGCGCGGCCTGCTGGTCAGCGACCTCTGGTACACGCGGGTGCTCGACCCGAAGAGCCTGGTCGTCACCGGCCTGACCCGCAACGGCGTATGGCTGGTGGAGGACGGGGTGGTCGCCCGCGCGGTCCGCGACTTCCGCTTCACCGAGGCGTACCCGAGGGCGCTCGGCCCCGGCGCGGTGCGCGGCCTGGGGCGGCGACCGGTGCGCCAGCCCGACCGGGTCGACGGCGTCTGGTGGGAGGCGCCGGCGTTGCGGCTCGCCTCGTGGAACTTCACCGGCGGGGCTTCCGGCTGACCTGGTGGAGTCCTGCCTGGATCTGGAACGGGACGCGGTCGGCGTCCGCACCGCCACCAGCCGGTCCTGACGGGCGGACATCGATTGTGACGGAAGGGGTTTCCAAGCGCCGGAACACACGGGACACTGCCTTGCGCGGACGGCTCGCGAAGATCGGCGTAACGTGTGTCACTTAGCTGCGCCGTATCGCCGGCGCGGTCGTTGGTGTGCGCAAGACGTGGCAGTGGACGCGGTCTGGCCGGTCCGCTGACCGAAGGGAACGTGATCCGCCGCCCGTCAGGGCCCCGTCAGGGAGACGACTGGAAATGACATCAACGGCAACGAGGCCGGGAGGGCCGGGTGCACGGCCCCGCGCCGCCATCTCGGCGAGGACGTTGCGTACCGACCGCTGGTGGGTGCAGCCCGCCATCATCGCCGCGATCCTGCTCCTCTTCATCGTCTACTCGACGGTCCGCATCTTCATGGCGAAGTGGTACTACGTCGAGGACTTCCACTACCTCACGCCGCTGTACTCGCCGTGCGTGTCGAACGAGTGCGTGCCCGGCTCGGCCCACTTCGGCACCCCGTTCGGCGACTTCCCGTTCTTCGTTCCGCTCGGCATCATCGCGTTCCCGATCGTGGCCGGGTTCCGGGTGACCTGCTACTACTACCGCAAGGCGGGCTACCGCTCGCTGTGGGCGTCGCCCCCGGCCTGCGCCGTGACCGAGCCGCACAAGAAGTACACCGGTGAGACCCGGTTTCCGCTGTTCGTCATGAACTGGCACCGCTACTTCTTCTACCTGGCGGCAGTGATCCTGCTGGTCAACCTCTACGACGCGGTCCTCGCGTTCCGCGGGCCGGACGGCGGCTTCGGCATCGGCCTGGGCACCCTGATCATCCTGGTGAACGTCGTCGCCCTCGCCGGCTACACGCTCTCCTGCCACGCCTGCCGGCACGTGATGGGCGGGCGGCTCAAGCACTTCTCCAAGAACCCGCTGCGCTACCGCTTCTGGACGTTCGTGTCCAAGCTGAACGTCCGGCACGGCACGTTCGCCATGGTGTCGCTGTTCACGGTGATCTTCACCGACCTGTACATCATGGCCGTCGCGGCCAAGTGGATCACCGACCTGCGGTTCATCAACTAGAGGGCCCCCTGATATGACCACTACCACGCGAATCGAACGACACCACTACGACGTCGTCGTGATCGGGGCCGGCGGCGCCGGGCTGCGGGCGGCGATCGAGGCCCGGCTCGCCGGCAAGAAGACGGCGATCATCTCGAAGTCGCTCTTCGGCAAGGCCCACACGGTGATGGCCGAGGGCGGCGCCGCCGCCGCGATGGGCAACGTGAACAGCCGGGACACCTGGCAGGTGCACTTCCGCGACACGATGCGCGGCGGCAAGTTCCTCAACAACTTCCGGATGGCCGAGCTGCACGCGAAGGAGTCGCCGCAGCGGATCTGGGAGCTGGAGACGTACGGTGCGCTCTTCGACCGCACCAAGGACGGGAAGATCTCGCAGCGCAACTTCGGTGGCCACGAGTACCCGCGGCTGGCGCACGTCGGTGACCGCACCGGCCTGGAGTTGATCCGCACCCTCCAGCAGAAGGTCGTCTCCCTCCAGCAGGAGGACAAGCGCGAGCACGGCTCGTACGACGCCCGGCTCAAGGTCTTCGCCGAGACCACGATCACCGAGCTGTTGCTCGACGGGGACCGGATCGCCGGGGCGTTCGGCTACTACCGGGAGTCCGGCGAGTTCGTCCTCTTCGAGGCCCCCGCGGTGGTGCTGGCGACCGGTGGTGTCGGCCGCTCGTACAAGGTCACCTCGAACTCGTGGGAGTACACCGGGGACGGCCACGCGTTGGCACTGCGCGCCGGGGCGACGCTGATCAACATGGAGTTCCTCCAGTTCCACCCGACCGGCATGGTCTGGCCGCCCTCGGTCAAGGGCATCCTGGTCACCGAGTCGGTCCGCGGTGACGGCGGCGTCCTCAAGAACTCCGACGGCAAGCGGTTCATGTTCGACTACGTGCCGGACGTGTTCCGCAAGCAGTACGCGGACAACGAGGCCGAGGCGGACCGCTGGTACGACGACCCGGACAACAACCGGCGCCCGCCGGAGCTGCTGCCCCGCGACGAGGTCGCCCGCGCCATCAACAGCGAGGTCAAGGCCGGCCGGGGCACGCCCGCCGGCGGCGTCTACCTGGACATCGCCTCCCGGCTGCCGGCCGAGGAGATCCGCCGCCGCCTGCCGTCGATGTACCACCAGTTCAAGGAGCTGGCCGACGTCGACATCACCAGGGAGCCGATGGAGGTCGGCCCGACCTGCCACTACGTGATGGGTGGCGTCGAGGTCGACCCGGATTCCGGCGCGGCGTTCGGGCAGGTGCGCGGGCTGTTCGCCGCCGGCGAGGTGTCCGGCGGCATGCACGGCTCCAACCGGCTCGGCGGCAACTCCCTGTCCGACCTGCTCGTCTTCGGCAAGCGCGCGGGCGGTCACGCCGCCTCGTACGCCGACGGTCTGGCCGCCCGGCCGCGGGTGCCGGTGACCGTGGTGGAGGCCGCGGTGGAGACGGCCCTGGCGCCGCTGCAGCGGGACACCGGCGAGAGCCCGTACACCCTCCAGCAGGACCTCCAGGCGGTGATGGGCGACCTGGTCGGCATCATCCGGCGGGAGGGCGAGCTGGTGGAGGCGCTGAGCCGGCTCGGCGAGCTGCGCGAGCGGGTGGCCAAGGTGAGCGCGGCCGGCGGCCGGCGCTACAACCCCGGCTGGCACCTGGCCCTGGACCTGCGCAACATGCTGGTCGTCTCGGAGTGCACCGCGAAGGCGGCGCTGGAGCGGCAGGAGTCGCGGGGCGGCCACACCCGGGAGGACTACCCGGCGATGGACCCGGCGTGGCGCCGGGTCAACCTGGTCTGCTCGCTGGAGGGCGACACCGTTCGCCTGGACCGCAAGCCGCTGCCGAAGATGCGCCCGGAGCTGGTCGCGCTCTTCGACCGGGCGGAGCTGGCCAAGTACCTGACCGACGAGGAGCTGACGGAGTTCGACGCCCTCGCTGAGGAGGCGGGCAAGTAATGGGCACCGACAAGACCGAGGCGGCCGGCAAGCCGGCTACGAAGAGGCAGTTCCGCATCTGGCGGGGCGACGAGACCGGCGGCGACCTTCAGGACTACATGGTCGAGGTCAACGAGGGCGAGGTGGTCCTCGACATCATCCACCGGCTCCAGGCCACCGACGCGCCGGACCTGGCCTGCCGCTGGAACTGCAAGGCGGGCAAGTGCGGCTCCTGCTCGATGGAGATCAACGGCAAGCCGAAGCTCAGCTGCATGACCCGGATGTCGACGTTCGCCGAGGACGAGACGATCACCGTCACGCCGCTGCGCACCTTCCCCGTCGTCCGGGATCTGGTCACCGACGTCTCGTACAACTACGAGAAGGCCCGGGAGACGCCGGCGTTCGCCCCACCGCCCGGGGTCGCGCCGGGCGACTACCGGATGCAGCAGGTCGACGTGGAGCGCTCGCAGGAGTTCCGCAAGTGCATCGAGTGCTTCCTGTGCCAGACGGTCTGCCATGTCGTCCGGGACCACGAGGAGAACAAGACGGCCTTCTCCGGGCCGCGGTACTTCATCCGCGCCGCAGAGCTGGACATGCACCCGCTGGACGCGCGGACCGACCGCAAGGAGTACGCGCAGGCCGAGCAGGGCCTGGGCTACTGCAACATCACCAAGTGCTGCACCGAGGTCTGCCCGGAGCACATCAAGATCACCGACAACGGGATCATCCCCATGAAGGAGCGGGTCGTCGACCGCAGGTACGATCCCCTCGTGTGGCTTGGTAGCAAGATCTTCCGGAGGGGTCAGGTGCCTCAGACCATCGTGACCGGTGAGCACTCCCCGGGTGCCGTCGGCGCCCACGCCGCGGCGGGCCCGGCCGGGGTCCACTCGCACGCGGGTGGCTCGCACGACCCGCAGTCGGAGACGCAGGCGCAGCAGGGCGTCAACTGGCACCGGGAGGTGCCCAAGCCCACCGCGCCGGCCGTCGACTCGTCGGGTCGGATGCCCCTGACCGAGCTCACCTTCGACCGCGCGGCCGCACCGTCGCCGTTCGGCGACGACGTGACGTTCCCGCTGCCGCCGGAGCACCTCAATTTCGCCCACCCGGAGCAGGACAAGCACTGAGATCGGTCGAGACGATGACGGGGGCCGCGGCACACGCCGCCGGCCCCCGTCCCTTTTCGGCCCGGCCGTCCGGTCGGGGGAACGGTCAGTCGGCGGCCAGGAGGGGCCGGAGTGCGGCGACGATCGGGGCGTCGGCGGGAAGCCAGGTGACGGTGTCCAGTTCGGTGGCGGAGAGCCAGCGCAGCGCCGAGTGCTCCAGGGGCTGCGGCTGGTCGCCGTGCAGCAGGCGGGCCGCGTACACCTTGAGCACCGAGCGGCCGTGGGCCATCCGTACGTTGCGGCCGACCCGGTCGCCGATCTCGACGCGGACGGCGAGCTCCTCGGCGCACTCGCGGGCCAGGGCGGCGGTCTCGGTCTCCCCCGGCTCGACCTTGCCGCCCGGGAACTCCCACATGCCCGCCACCTCGGGAGGCGCGGAACGCGCGCAGGCGAGCACCCGCCCGTCCCGGATGATCGCCGCACCGACGATCACCTTCGGCTCCCGTCGCTCAACCTGCCCGCCGTCGTTGGCCCGTTCGGTCCGCACGGGCGTCCAGCGTGCCAGATCAATCGGCGGTTTGGGTACCGTGGCCGACCGTCAGGCCAAGAAGACACGGAAGTGTGGCCGTGGACACACTCACCGTGCGCCGACAGACTAGAGCCACCGGCAAGACACGGGACGGCGACGATTTGGCCACAAGCCGGCAACGGCGCCTGGGAGGTGTGGTGATGCGTGTGCTGTTCGGCGGGCGGGGGAAGCACGACTACCTCAGCGACGCGTTGACCCTTCTCCCCGGTTGGACCCGGGAGGGTGAGCAGATCCGACGCACCCTCGTCATCGACGACTCGCAGCACGCGGCGCTCACCGAGCGGGTCAAGGTCGTCGCCGACGCGCTGCACCTGCGCCCCGAGATCAGCCGGCGCGCCGACCACACGCTGATCCGGGTGGGGCACGGCAACGCGCCGCTCACCGAGGGCGAGGTCCTGCTGGCGGCCCGCATCGAGGACGCGTACCGCGCGGTCACCGAGTCCTGACCCGAGCCCCGCCCGCCTCCGACGGCTGCGAGCGGGGCTCGACGACATCAGGCCGGCCGGTCCTGCGGATACCAGCGCAGCTCGACGGCGTTGCCGTCCGGGTCCCGCACGTACACCGAGGTGGCGCTGCCCCGGGCACCGAAGCGGCCGACCGGCCCCTCCAGCACGTCGAAGAGCCCGCCGGCGATGACCTCCGACCAGTTCAGCGGCTCGACCACCAGGCAGAAGTGGTCGACGTTCGTCCCGGCCCGCTCCCCCCGGACCAGGTCGATGATCGTCTCCGGGCTCACCCGGACCGACGGGAACGGGACACGCCCGGCCCGCCACTCGTCGGCGCGGACCGGCGCCAGGCCGAGCCGGTCGCAGTAGAAGTCGAGGGAGCGCTCGACGTCGGCGACCGTGAGCACGAGATGGTCGAAGCCGGTGATCCGCACGGCGTTCACCGCGTCTCCAGCTCGTACGCCCGGCGCAGCCATCCGGTGAAGAGCACCGGGTCGACGTCGGCGGCGGTCCGCACCTTGACCGAGGCCATCCGCCGCGCACCGGCCACCAGCCGGCCGGACGGGTCGGGGACGTCCTGCCCCCGCCACAGCCCGAACGTCACGTACGAGGCGTACGGCTTCAGCAGGCAGACCGGCCGCGCGCCCGGCCGGTCCCCCAGGCCCCAGACCGGGTGGCCGTGCCACACCGCTGCGGTGGCCTCGGGCAGGGCGGCCTCGATGACGGCGCGGAGCTGTTCGGCGGTCTCCCGCAGTGGTTCGTCGAGGGCGGTGAGGTGGTCGGTCACCGTCATGGTGTGCCCCTTTCCGGGTCGGCTTCGGTGCTCTCACCCTGCGCCGGGCGGGCGGCGCGACCAAGACGGAATCGCGCCACTATCGTTGAGCGAGACTCAACGACGGGATGGGACGTGCTGGAACGCCACGAGCTGGAGACCTTCCTGACCCTCGCCGAGGAGCTGCACTTCGGCCGTACGGCCGAGCGCCTGCGGGTGAGCACCGGGCGGGTCAGCCAGGTGATCCGCACGCTCGAACGCCGGATCGGCGCTCCGCTGTTCGCGCGGACCAGCCGGGTCGTCCAGCTCACCCCGATCGGCCGGCAGCTCGCCGACGACCTGGCCCCGCTGATGGCCGGCATCGAGGACGCGGTGCGCCGGGCCACCGAGGCGGGACGCGGTGTGACCGGACGGCTGCGCGTCGCCTTCCTCGGCGAATGGACCGCTCCGGTGCTGCTCAAGGCCGTCGCCCTGTTCGGCCAGCGGCACCCGGAGTGCCAGGTGGAGGTGCGCGAGGTCCAGCTCGCCAACTCGCGGTCCAGCCTGGTGGACGGATCGATCGACCTGCTGATCGCCGCGTACCCCTTCGACGGGATGTCCTGCGGCCCGGCGCTGCTGGAGGAGGCCCGGGTGCTCGCGGTGCCCGCCGGCCATCCGCTGACCCGACGGGCGTCGGTCTCCCTGGAGGTGCTCGCCGACCATCCCGTGGTGCAGTACCCGTCGGCGACCTCGGCCGGCTTCAAGCACGACCGCACGCCGGAACACACCCCGTCGGGGCGGCCCGTACCGAAGGGGCCGGTGGGCGAGACGTTCTCCGAGATGCTGACGCTGGTCGCGATGGGCCGTGGCGTGCTGCCGGTCGGCGAGCACACCCGCCGCTACTACCCGCGCCCCGACGTCGCGTACGTGCCGATCCACGACGCGCCGCCGATCCGGCGCGGCCTGGTGTGGCGGGAGAGCAACACGACGGCCCGGGCCCGCGAGTTCGTCCGGGCCGCGAGCGACGCCAACCCGGCGCCCACCGGTTGATCTTGGTGGTGGTCCGCCCGACCTACCCTGGGGTCATGGCGAACGCGACGTACGACCGCAAGGAGCAGTTCCAGCAGATCCAGAGCGGCCTGCTCGAGGGTGAGCAGATCATCGCCGTCTACGACGCCGTCGGCACCGGCACCGGCTTCATCGGCCTGACCGACCGGCGCGTGATCATCCAGGACCGCTCGTTCATCGGCAAGCGGTACGCGATCACCAGCATCCCGTACTCGAAGATCACCAGCGTGAGCGTGGTCAGCAACAAGTCGTGGGGCGGCTCGTTCTTCTCCACCGGCGCCATCGCCATCCACGTCGGCACGCACACCTACGAGGTGGAGTTCCGCGGCGCGCAGAAGAGCCACCACGTCCACAACGTGATCCTCCACTACATCAGCTGACGCGCTCCTTGCCGAGATCCTGGAAGGTTCCGGCCCCTGGAGGGCCGCAGGCTTCCACGATCTGCCGCAGGTCAGGGGCGCAGCTCGGCCGCCCGGTCCAGCAGAGCGCGGCGCTCGGCCCCGGAGTGGGCGGCCGCCGCCTCGCGGAACAGCGCCGCCGCCCGCGCGGTGTCACCTCGCCGGGCGGTCAGGTCCGCCTCGGCGGCGATGGCGAGCGGATACCCGTCGAGCGCCCCGCCCGCCCGCGCCGCCGCCAGCAGGCTCAAACCCGCCTCCGGCCGGTACGCGTAGCCGTGGGCGACGGCCCGGTTCAGCTCGACCACCGGTGACGGCTGAAGGTCGGCCAGCCGGTCGTACGCCCGGGCGATCGCCGGCCAGTCGGTGGCCTCGGCGGACGCGGCGGCGGCGTGGCACGCCGCGATCCGGGCCTGGAGGGCGTACGGGCCGTGCCCGGCGCGGGCCAGGGCGGCGAGACCCTCGGCGATCAACCCCTGATCCCACCGGGACCGGTCCTGCCGGTCCAGGGTCAACAGGTTCCCGTCGCCGTCCCGCCGCGCGTCGCGGCGGGAGTCGTGCAGCAGCACGAGCGCCAGCAGCCCGGCCACCTCGGGCTGCCCCGGCATCAGCCGGTCCAGCAGCCGCGCCAACCGGATCGCCTCGTCGGCGAAGGCGGGCTGACCGTCGGCGTCGTACCCGCGCGTGAAGAGCAGATACAGTACGGCCAGCACGCCGGGAAGCCGCTCGTCGAGGTTCCGCCCGGTCGGCACCCGGTACGGGATGCGCGCCGCCCGGATTTTCGCCTTGGCCCGGGTGAGCCGCCGCGTCATCGTCGCCTCGGAGACGAGGAACGCCCGTGCGATGTCCGTGGTGGCAACCCCGCAGACGGTACGCAGCGTCAGCGCGACCCGGGCCTCCAGCGCCAGGGCCGGGTGGCAGCAGGTGAACACGAGCCGCAGCCGGTCGTCCACGATCTCCCCCTCCCCCGGCGGGGCCTCCACTTCCGGCCCGGTCGACGCCAGCACCGCCAGATCCCGCAGCTTCCGGCGCTCGACGTGGGCCCGGCGCAGCACGTCGACCGCCCGGTTACGGGCCACGGTCATCAGCCAGCCGCCCGGGTTCCCCGGGACGCCCTCGACCGGCCACCGCTGCACCGCGCTCGCCAGCGCCTCCTGGGCGCAGTCCTCCGCGAGGGTCCAGTCCCCGGTGACCCGGATGAGGGCGGCGACGATCCGCGCGTACGCCTCCCGGCCAGCGGTGGCGACGGCCTCGGCCGCCACCACCGCGCCGCCGCGCGTCAACCCCGGTCCGTCAGTCATCCAGGTCCGCGAACGGCCGCAGCTCGATGCGCCCGCCCCGGGCCATCGGATGGGTACGCGCCACCTCGATCGCCTCGTCCAGGTCGGCGCACTCCAGAAGGTCGAAGCCGACGATGACCTCCTTGGTCTCGGCGAACGGGCCGTCGGAGACCAGCAGTTGACCGTTGCGGACGCGGACCGTGGTCGCGGCCGACGGCTCGGCGAGGCGCTCGCCGGTCAGCCGCCGCCCCCGGCTGTCGTTCTCCGCCACCCAGACCTCGACATCGGGCCAGTCCGAGCGGTCGGTGTCCGGCTCGGTGTCGGTGCAGACGAACATCAGGTACTTCATCGTGTGCTCCTCTCGCGAATGCGTCACGAGGATGACGAACGGCCGCCCCCGATCCGGACCGTCGGGCGGTCAGAATCTCGGCGGGCGCACCGAGCACGGCCCGTCGTGGTCGTCGCGCCGCCCGCAGCGACGGCCGCCGGGCAGCAGCGTGTCACAGAAGGCCCGGTGCCGCAGGTGCTGCGCGTCCTCGACGGACACCGTGGTCTCGCCGGGGTCGGTCTGCGGGAGCACGCTCACCCACCGCGCGACGACCCGCGCCAGGCGTACGGCGGACGACAGGTCCCGTGTGACGACGGGCAGGTGGATGACGAACCGCCCCGGATCGGCCGCCATCAGCGGAAAGCTCCGACGTTGCGGCGGCGGGCCTGCTCCGACTGCCAGCGCCGCAGCGCGTCCTTGATCCGCGTCGTCTCCTGCCGGCTGACGCCGAGCGCGTCGTAGACCGTGGAGAGATCGTCGGCCACCCGGTTCAGGAACTCGTGGACGTCGTCCGGGTCGAGACCTCGCCGACCGAACCGGCTGGGCCTGAACCGACGCTCCCGCACCTGCCAGGGGCGCAGCGGATGGTACGAGGCCGAACGGTAACAGGTGGACCCGTGGGCCGGCTCGGTCCGCTCGTGTCGGCCGCGCCGGCGGAAGAGTAGACGCACGACGATCTGCCTCTCTCGTCACAGGGGCATGGAATGGGACGCAACCGGGATGACGTCTGCCCGTTCTTCCCCGGTCACGTTGCGCAACAGGGAGACTATCAAGGAGCCAACATAGCAACAATGGATCGTTGCACTAAAGCCATGATGGATGTTGGCAACGGAGGTACAAGGCTGACCAGATGGCCATCGATCCGCACTCGCACACCCCGGTCTACGTGCAGCTCGCCGAGCTCATCCGGACGCAGATCGAGGCCGGCGAACTACCGCCTGGAGCCAACGTCGGAAGTGAGACCCGACTGAGCCAGGAGCACGGCATCGGCCGGGACGCGGTCCGCATGGCCATCGCGCTGCTGCGTTCCGAGGGACTGGTTACGACGAGCCGTCCCTTCGGCACCCGGGTCCGCGAGACACCGGAGCGGAGGAAGGTCGAGCTGGCACCGGGTGGCTCGGTGGTCGCTCGCATGCCGACGGGGAACGAGCGCCGCAGGATGCAGCTCGACGAGGGTGTGCCGATCCTTGAGGTTCGTGACGCCAAGGGCGAGGTAGAAGTCCTGCCGGGTGACGAGGTCGAGCTGACCCGTCCGGCCGACTGATCCACTCGACCTCCTGCCGGCTGAGTATCACCGTCCACCGGGGCAGCCCTGATGGACGGTGAAAGCTACGCTGCGCCCTCTACGGGGGCGGTGAGTTCGATGGGTGGACGGGCGTTGCGAGCCGCGATGCTGCTGCTCGGCGCGGTGTTGCTGGGCACGGCCGGGCTGAGCGCGGGAGCCTGGTACGGCGGCCGGGGTGCCACCCCGCCCACCCCGGAGCGGTCGACGGCCGTGGCGGAGGAGCTGCTCCCCGGCACCCACGCATCGGGATCGATGATCGTGCGAGGTTGGCGTCACGGCGTCGGCCTCGCCGACGACGACTACGGCTCCGGGCGGACCGAGCTGCACTACGGGGAGAGCCCGGACTGCGCGCTCACCGGGCTCCTGCGGCGTACCGCGGAATCCCGAGGTTGGCGGGACGGCCGCGCCGTGCCGGGCAGTCCGTGCGACGGCTGGCGGGTCGAGCGGGACGGGCTGCTCGTCACGCTCGCGCAGCACCCGACCGGCACCCGCCTCGCCGTCACGGCGGCACCACCCGCCGGCTTCGAGGCCGCCGTGGTCGGCGGCACCGTGCTCGGCGCGCTCGCCGGCGCGGGACTGTTCCTCCTGCTGGCTCGCACCCGCCGGCAGCCGCTCGCCGCCGCCCTGGTGACCGTCGGCCTGCTGCCGGGTGCGCAGTCCACCTGGTTCGACCTGCTCACCGACGGGCTGGCCGCGCCGACCTGGCCCGCGTGGCGGGCGTTGGCGCCCGTGCTGGTGCCATGGCTGGTGATCGCGCTGGTCACGGCGGCAGTCCTCGCCCGACCCGCCACCCGACCGGCCACCCCCGCACCTGCCGAAGCGCCCTAGACGAGGCAGCCAGAAGCAGGTGCCAGCGCGACACCCGTCTAGCCGCTGAGATCGTCCTCCAGCCAGTAGACGGAGATGGCGAGGAGCGGCTCGGGTCCGTCGTTGCGAACCTGGTGCGGCACCTGGCTCTCGAAGGCCACGACATCCCCGGCGCCGACAGCGGTCGTCTGGTCGGCCCACGTCAACGTGCCGGTGCCCGTCACGATGACCCACACCTCACGGGACCGGTGGACATCGAAATCGTTGGACGTCCCGGGGGCCACCGACCACCGGGCGACCTCGAACGGGGCGGGCGCCTCCGACGGGAACGGCAGGCGGGCGCGGTGCACGGGACCGCCCTCGGCGAAGGTGTACCAGTGTGCGAAGGGCACGGGACCACTGGCTCGGCTGGTGCTCGGCATGCCGTCGAGGCTGCCGCCCCGACGCTGACCCGTCTGGCGGCAATCGGTCATCGTGGTCGCCGAGCGGCTACGGCCGCACCTTGCCGGAGACGCCGGACGTCCATCGGGCATGGTCCGCGATGAGCGGCTACCTCCGCGTGCCGTGCGAAGGATCAGCGCTGGGACGCCACGGCCCCGCTTTCGGAGACGTACGCGGTCAGGCGTTCAGCCACCTCGGAGGCCGACGGCATGGCGGCGATCTCGTCACTGAGGCGCTGTGCCGCCACGGTGAACGCGGGCTCGGTGAGCAGCCGGGCCAGCGCGGCGGCGACGGCCGAAGGTTCCTGCTCCCCGATCGGCAGGGCCAGTCCGGCTCCGGCTGCCTCTACGCGCTTCGCCTGGCGCTCCTGCCCTTCCGTGCCGGGCACGACGACGGCGGGGAGGCCGCGGGCCGCCGTGCCGAAGGTCGTGCCCGAACCGCCGTGGTGGACCACGGCCGTGACGCCGTCCAGCAGCTCCGCCGCCGGCAGGAAGGAGAACAGTTCCACCCGTCCCGGCTCCAGTCCGAACTCCTCAGCCGGGCGGCCGCCCGTCGCCGCCACCAGATCGACGTCGAGGGCGCTCAACGACCGAAGCACCGGGCCGAGCGCGGACGGCGCCCCGGGAGCGGTACTGAGGCTGACCAGTACGCGGGGTCGGCCGGTGCCCGGAACGCGGGCCGCACGCGGCGTGCCGTCGGGGGCCTGGTGCGGCTCCGGCCGCAGCGCGATGTGATCGAGCGGCGGCAGCGCACCGCCCCGTTGCAGGCTAGGTGGGCAGAGGTCGAGCAGCCAGCGGCCGGACGGCACGTGGTCCGGTGCGGCCAGACCGCGACTGAGGTACCGGGAGCGCGCCGCCACGGCAAGGGCGGCCAGGGATTCCGGCTCCAGCGCCGGGTCGATCGCCACCACCGCGGACGGCAGCTCGATCATGGCCGCGACGAGCGGACCCACGAAGTCGAGGTGCTCGGAGACGACCAGATCCGGCCGCCAGGCACGCGACCCGGCGAGAGCCTCGTCCACGGCCAGGTCGACGCGCACCCCGGCGAAGAACTCGCCGACGAGTTCCGGCGTCCTGCTGACCAGGATGTTGGTGCCGGTTCGACGCGCCAGCTCGTCGATCACCACGCCCGCTGTCGGACCGGCGGCGATCAGCTCGAAGCCTTCCGCCTCGACGGCAGCGGCCATGCCGGCGGCGCTGACGAAGGCAACGGAATGCCCCCGCTTGCGCAGGGCACGGGCCAACGGGAGCAGTGGCAGGAAATGGCCGTTGATCGGATTGTTGAAGAAGAGAACGCGCACTACGAGGAGCCTAGTCGGCGGGCGGGACCGCACGAGCCCTGGGTGCTGCCGGCAGCCGTACGGTGATCGTTCAGACGTTGAAGCGGAACTCCACCACGTCGCCGTCCTGCATGACGTACTCCTTGCCCTCGATGCGGACCTTGCCCGCCGCCTTGGCCGCGGCCATGCTGCCGGCCGCGACCAGGTCGCCGTAGGAGACGACCTCGGCCTTGATGAAGCCGCGCTGGAAGTCGGAGTGGATCACCCCGGCGGCCTCCGGCGCGGTCGCGCCGATCGGGACGGTCCAGGCCCGCGCTTCCTTGGGGCCGGCGGTGAGGTACGTCTGGAGCCCGAGCGTCCGGAAGCCGACCCGGACGAGCTGGTCCAGCCCGGGCTCGGACTGCCCGATCGACTCCAGCAGCTCGCGGGCCTCCTCCTCGGGCAGGTCCACCAGCTCGGACTCGATCTTGGCGTCCATGAAGACGGCCTCGGCCGGGGCGACCAGGGCGCGCAGCTCGTCGAGGAACTCCGCGTTGGCCAGCTCGGCCTCGTCGACGTTGAAGACGTACAGGAACGGCTTGGTGGTGAGCAGGTGCAGCTCGCGCAGGTGCTCCAGCTCGATGCCGGCGGCGGCCGCGCCCGCGTACAGGGTGGTGCCGCCGTCGAGCACGTCGACGGCGGCCTTGGCGGCGGCCAGGGCGGCGGCCCGGTCCTTGCGGAGCTTGGCCTCCTTCTCCAGCCGCGGCACGGCCTTCTCCAGCGTCTGGATGTCGGCGAGGATCAGCTCGGTGTTGATCGTCTCGATGTCGTCGGCCGGGGAGACCTTGCCGTCGACGTGCACCACGTTCGGGTCGGAGAAGGCGCGCACCACCTGGCAGATCGCGGAGGCGTCGCGGATGTTGGCGAGGAACGCGTTGCCCCGCCCCTGCCCCTTGGAGGCGCCGCGCACCAGGCCGGCGATGTCGACGAACGACACCGGCGCGGGGATCACCTTCTGCGAGGTGAAGATCTCGGCGAGCTTGTGCAGCCGCTCGTCCGGCAGACCGACGACACCGACGTTGGGCTCGATGGTGGCGAAGGGGTAGTTCGCCGCGAGCACGTCGTTCTTGGTCAGGGCGTTGAACAGCGTGCTCTTGCCGACGTTGGGTAGGCCGACGATGCCGATGGTGAGACTCACGACGAGCCAGCTTACGCCGGTGCCCACCGGCCACCCGCACCTGGCTCGGCTTTCGGGCTCCACCGGCACGGGTCATTGCCGGGGAGCTGCTGCGGGCGATCGAGGGGCCCGGGGTCCGGGCCATCGTCTGCGCCGCCTTCGAGGACCGGGTCTGACGCGGGGCCCGGTCAGTCGAGCAGGCGCGGGCCGATCGGCGTTTCGCGTACGCTGCCGTCGGGGCCCCGGCTGACCTCGTACGCCGACACCCCCGGACGGTCCGCGACCGCCTCGACCAGCCGTTCGCCCCGGTAGAGCAGGCCGGTGCCGTCGTCGGTGCAGTGCGCGGTCGGCAGCGTTCCGTCGCCGACCAGCCGGTGCATCAGCGGCCGGCGCTGCTCCTCGCTGTCGTAGTGCACGCCGTTGCCGTACGGCAGCCAGCCCAGCCCGCCGGTGAAGCCGCGCAGCGTGGGGCCGAAGCTGTCGGTGGCGCCACCGGTGTGCCAGCAGATGGAGCCGGCCGACACGCCGCCCAGCACGACGCCGGCCTCCCAGCACTCCCGCAGTATCTCGCCGAGGCCGTGCACCCCCCACACGGCCACCAGGTTCGCCACGCTGCCACCGCCGACCCAGATCACGTCCTGCGCCCGCAGGTGCGCCCGGACGTCGTCGACGTTCGGCAACGGGAACAGCGCCAGGTGGGTCATGCGGAAGCGACTGCCGGCGAACGCCTCGTACACCCGGGTCAGCGTGGTGGGCTGGTCCCCCTCGGCCTGGTTGAGGAAGCAGATCCTCGGCTCGCGCCCGGTCTCGGCCAGGTCGGCGGCCAGGTGGAAGATCGGGTTGATCCGCCGGGCCGCACCGTCCTTGCGCGGCGCGTAGACGCCCATGCTGGTCGCGAGGATGGTCGGTTCGCTGGCGGCCACGGTCGTCCTTCCGTCGGGAGCGCCGCCCATCCTGCCGCAGCCCACGCGGACCCCGCTCACCGGCCACCGCCGCCGTCGGCTCGCCACCGACCGGGTCCATCAAGAGCAATCGGGCCGTGGAGAGCGTTTCCCGGCCCCGTCGGCGGCGCGGACGGGTCTGGCGTGCGCCCCCCGGCGCCGGTCAGCGCTCGGCGTCGGTCACCGCGCCGAGGAGGGTACGCAGCAGGTCGCCGAGGCGCTCCTGGTCCTCCGGTGGCAGCACGTCGAGCAGCCGGCGCTGCACCGCGAGACCCGCCTCCGCCGCCTCCTCGACCAACTCCCGGCCGGCGTCGGTGAGGGTCACCTGGAGGCCCCGCCGGTCGGCCGGGTCGGGCGAGCGGCGGACCAGTCCGGCCCGTTCCAGCCGGTCGAGCCGGCCGGTCATGCCGCCCGAGGTGAGCATCATCGACGCGGCGAGCGCCTTCGGCGGCAGCGTGTACGGCGCACCGGCGCGGCGCAGCGCGGCGAGCACGTCGAACTCTCCCCGGCTGATCGACCATCGGGCGTACGTGCGCTCCTGCTCGTCGCCGACCAGGCGGGCCAGCCGGTAGATGCGGCCGAAGACGGCCATCGGCTCGGGTCGCATGCCCGGGCGTTCCCGCCGCCACTGCTCGACGATGCCGTCGACGTCGTCCCGTTGCGCCACATCCGGATTGTGCCGCACCTCGCACCCCTCACTTCACTCGACTCTAAGTAGCTTATCGCTAAGCTACTTAGCGAAGAGCGTTTCGAGGAGGAGCCCATGGACCACCGCCGGCTCGACCCCCTGGTCACCGCTGCGGCGCCGATCGCCTGGGGAACCACGTACCTGGTCACCAGCGAACTACTGCCGCCGGACCGGCCGCTCTGGTCCGGCGCGTTCCGGGCCCTGCCCGCCGGGCTGCTGCTGCTCGCCGTCACCCGGCACCGGCCACGCGGCTCCTGGTGGTGGCGGAGCGCCGTGCTCGGCGCGCTGAACATCGGCGCGTTCTTCCCGCTGCTCTTCCTGGCCGCGTACCGGCTGCCCGGCGGGACGGCCGCCGTCCTCGGCGCCACCCAACCCCTGCTGGTCGCCGGCCTCACCGTGCTGGTGCTCCGCGAGCGTCCCCGCCGGTGGGCGCTCGCCGCGGCGGTGACGGCGCTGGTCGGGGTCACCCTGGTGGTGCTCCGCCCGGGCGCCGGGCTGGACGCCCTCGGCGTGGCGGCCGGGCTGACCGCCACCGCGGCGATGGGGACCGGGCTGGTGCTGACCCGGCGGTGGGGACGCCCACCGGGGGTCGGGACACTCACCGCCACCGGATGGCAGCTCACCGCCGGCGGGCTGCTGGTGGTGCCCGTCGCGGTGCTGGTCGAAGGGGCGGTGCCGCGCCCCGACCCGCCCGCGCTGGCCGGGTACGCCTGGCTGACGCTGGTCGGCACGGCCCTGGCGTACGCCCTCTGGTTCCGCGGGGCCGCCCGGCTGCCCGTCACCCAGGTCTCCCTGCTCGGCGCGCTGAGCCCGCTGACCGCCGCCGTGCTCGGCTGGGCGGTGCTCGGCCAGGCGCTGACCGGGTGGCAGCTCGCCGGCTTCGCGCTGGCCGTCGGCGCCACCGTGGCCGGCCAGCTTCCCCCGCGCCGGCCGGCCGGCGAGCGTCAGTCGCGGGGACCGGGCTGGCGGGGGACGACGGGCTCGATCCGCAGCGTGCCGGGGGCCAGCTCGGCGGCGGCGGCGAGCGGCAGGGTGAACCGGGCGTCGGCGGCCGGGACGGTCGCGTACGACTCGCGGAGCATCCACCGGACCTCGTCGGCCGTCCAGCCCAGGCCGGGCCGGGCGGCGATCTCCCGCAGCAGGCGCAGCGCGGCCCGGGTGTCGTCGTCGTAGAACCGCATGCACCAGTGGTGCACCCACATGCCGAGGGCGCGCAGCCCGTCGTCGTCCAGCGAGCGGACGAGCCGGCCGCAGGCGGTGTCGCCGAAGGCGCGCCCCGGGTCACCGGCGCGGTCCCGGTCGAGGGCGCCGACCGCAGCGGGAGCGACGGCCCGCATGCGGGAGTAGAAGCCCTGCACCACCGCCCGCTCCAGCGGAGGGTGCCCGTCCCGCGTCGACGCCGCCTGCCGACCCGCCCCGCTCGCCATCGCCGCACCCCTTCTTGAGTTGATGGCGGGACGGTACCGGCCACAACCGACAGTTTCCCGCACGACCGGAGCGAACGCGCGGCTAGGCTCCGCAGGACGGGCCAGGTAGCCGGGGGGTGTCATGAAGCCCGACACGATCGTGCTCATCCACGGCTTCTGGGTGACCCCGCTGAGCTGGGAGGGGTGGAAGGCCCACTACGAGGCCCAGGGGTACCGGGTCCTCACGCCCGGCTATCCGGGCTTCGAGGTGGGCGTGGAGGCACTGAACTCCGACCCGACCCCGATCGAACGACTGACCGTGCCGGACATCATCGCGTCCCTCGAGGCCGTGCTCCGCGAGCTGGACCGGCCGCCGATCATCATGGGCCACTCCGCGGGCGGCGCGTTCGCCCAGATCCTGCTCGACCACGGCTTCGGCGCGGCCGGCGTCGCCCTCAACTCGGCACCGACCGAGGGCGTCAAGGTGACGCCCCCGGCGCAGCTCAAGGCGTCCTTCCCGGTGCTACGCCATCCGTTCGACCGCGAGCGGGCGACCGGACTCAGCCCCGAGCAGTGGCGGTACGCGTTCACGAACACGTTCCCGGAGGAGGAGTCGCTCGCGCTGTACCGGCGCTACCACGTCCCCGCCGCCGCGGCGATCTTCTGGGGCAGCCTGCTCGCCAACGTCCAGCCCGGCCGGCAGGACACCTGGGTCGACTACCGGAACGACGCCCGGGCGCCGCTGCTGTTCATCTCCGGCGGCGAGGACCACCTGATGCCGCCCGCGGTGCAGCGGTCGAACGTGGCGCACTACACGCCGAACGCGGTCACGGAGCTCCGTGAGTACCCGGGCTACGCCCACCTGCTGCCGGCGCAGCAGGGCTCGGAGCGGATCGCGGACGAGGCGCTGGCCTGGGCGCTGGAGCACGCCCGCTAGCCGGTCCACGGCCACGTCCGATTCCCGCCAGCAGGCGCGTCCGGCGGGGAGGCATCATCGGTGCGTGGACCTGGACTTCGAACGGTGCTACCGGGCCGTCGACAGCCGCGACCAGCGGTTCGACGGCTGGTTCTACACCGGCGTGACCTCTACCGGCATCTACTGCCGGCCGTCCTGCCCGGCGATCACCCCCAAGCGGCAGAACGTCCGGTTCTTCCCGTCGGCCGCCGCCGCACAGGGCGCCGGCCTGCGCGCCTGCCGCCGGTGCCGGCCGGACGCCGCGCCCGGGTCCCCGCAGTGGGACGTCCGGGCCGACGTGGTGGGTCGCGCCATGCGACTGATCGCCGACGGTGTCGTCGACCGGGACGGGGTGCCGGGCCTCGCGGCGCGGCTCGGCTACACCGAGCGGCACCTGCACCGGATGCTCCGCGCCGAGTTGGGCGCCGGCCCGCTCGCCCTGGCCCGGGCGCAGCGCGCACAGACCGCGCGGACCCTGATCGAGACCACCGCGCTCGGGATGGCGGACGTCGCGTTCGCGGCCGGGTTCGGCAGCATCCGGCAGTTCAACGACACGGTCCGCGAGGTGTACGGGGTCGCGCCGACCGAGCTGCGGACCGCCCGGGGGCAGCGTCCGGCGCCGGCCGGGGCGGGCACGATCACCGTACGGCTCGCGTACCGGCCGCCGCTGCACGCCCGGGCGCTGCTGGACTTCCTCGCCCTCCGGGCGCTGCCGGCGGTCGACGAGGTGCGCGCCGGCACGTACCACCGGGGCCTGCGGCTGCCGCACGGCACCGGCGAGGCGGCCCTGACCCCGGCGGACGGGCACGTGGTGGCGACGCTGCGGCTGACCGACATGCGGGACCTGGCGCCGGCGGTGGCCCGCTGCCGCCGCCTGCTCGACCTCGACGCCGACCCGGTGGCGGTCGACCAGACGTTGGCCGCCGACCCCGCCTTCGCCCCGGCGGTCGCGGCGGAGCCCGGCATCCGCGTCCCCCGCGCCGCCGACGGTTTCGAGATGGCCGTCCGCGCGATCATCGGCCAGCAGGTCTCGGTGACGTCCGCCCGCACCACCCTGACCCGCCTCCTGACCCACCTCCCCGCCCCGACCGCCGCCGTCGATCATGAAGTTAGCGGGTACGAAGGAGATCAACTCACCCGTCAACTTCATGATCACGCCGAGGCGGGGTGGGGGTTGCGGGGGTTTCCGTCGGCTGGGGAGGTGCTGGGGGTGCCGGACGCGGGGTTTGGGATGCCGGGGGGGCGGCGGGAGACGATCCGGGGGCTGGCGCGGGCGGTGGTTGACGGGGTCCTGGACCTGGAGCCGGGCGGGGATCGGCAGGAGACCCGGCAGCGGCTGCTGGCACTGCCCGGCATCGGGGCGTGGACGGCGAACTACGTCGCGCTGCGCGCGCTCGGCGACCCGGACACGTTCCTCCCCACCGACCTCGCCGTACGCCGTGGCGCCGCCGCCCTCGGCCTGCCGGACGACCCGAAGACCCTCGACACGTACGCCGACCGCTGGCGCCCCTGGCGCTCGTACGCGGTCATCCGACTCTGGAGAGCAGCATGAGCACGATCGACAGCACCGTCATCGCCACCCCGGCCGGCCCGCTCAGCGTCGTCGCCGGACCCGACGGGGCGGTCCGGGCCGCCGGCTTCACCGCCGACCCGCAGACCCTGGTCCCCCTCATCCACCCGAGCCTGCGGGCGCCGCTACGGCCCCGGCCCGACCTCGGCCCGGTCACCGCCGCCGTCGCGTCCTACCTGGACGGCGACCTGACCGCGATCGACACCGTGCCGGTGGAGCAGCACACCGGAGGGGCGTTCATGGCGTACGCGTGGACGGTGCTGCGGGACGTGAAGCCGGGCGAGCCGGTCACGTACACCGGGTTCGCCGGGCTGGCCGGACGCCCGGCGGCGGTCCGCGCCGCCGCGGCGGCCTGCGCCCGCAACGCCGCCGCGCTCTTCGTCCCCTGCCACCGGGTGCTGCGCACCGACGGGACGCTCGGCGGCTACCGCTGGGGGCTGGACGTGAAGAAGTGGCTTCTCGGTCATGAGCGGCGCTTGACAACAAGCTGACACCGGCACCGCTCCCAGATGCCGCTACCGTCGGGTAGTGCCTGCGGAACGTGAAGGAGACTCGGTCACTGCCACGGGCCGACATCCGCTGCACAACCTCTGGCGGCTGCGGCACTACCTGCGCCCGTACGCGGGGGAGTTCGCCTGGCTGCTCGTCGCCGGGCTGGCCGCCACCGCGGCGGGGATCGCGGTGCCCCTGGTGGCCCAGCGCGTGGTGGACGGCCCGGTCGCCCGGCAGGACCCTGCCGGGCTGGTCCGCCTCGCCGGCCTGGCACTGCTGCTGGGTCTCGCCGAGGCGCTGCTGATCTTCATCCGGCGCTGGGTGCAGTCGTCCTCCTCCGTCGGCATGGAGGCGGCCATCCGCGCCGACGTCTACGCCCACCTGCAACGGCTGCCGCCGAGCTTCCACGACCGGTGGCAGTCCGGTCAGCTGCTGTCCCGGATCACCACCGACCTGTCGGTGATCCGCCGGTTCCTCTCCTTCGGCCTGTTCTTCCTGATCCTCAACCTGGTCACGTACGTGGTCGTGGTGGTGCTGCTGATCCGGCTGCACCCCGTGCTGGGGCTGCTGGTGGCGGCGAGCGCGGTGCCGCTGTTCCTCATCGCCCGACGGTTCGCGCAGGCGTACCACACCGCCTCCCGACGCATGCAGGACCAGCAGGGCGACGTGGCGACCCTGGTCGAGGAGACGGCGCAGGGGCTGCGCACGATGAAGGCGTACGGGCGGGGGCCGCAACTCGCCGCACGGTTCGCCGAGGGGGCCCGGGCCCTGCACGACACCGGCGTCGGCAAGGGGCGGCTGCTCGCCGCGACGTCGGCCCGGCTCGACCTGGTGCCGAACCTGACCCTGGGCGTCGTGCTGGTCGCCGGTGCGGCCGCCGCCGCGAGCGGCGCACTCACCATCGGGGAACTGGTGGCGTTCGTCAGCCTCCAGCTCATGCTGGTCTGGCCGGTGCAGGGCCTCGGCTGGATCATCGCCGGCGGGCAGGAGGCGGCGACCGCGGCCGACCGGGTCCGGGAGGTGCTGGACACTCCGCCCGCCATCGTGGACCGTCCGCACGCGGTCGCGCTCGGCCGGGCCGCCGTACGCGGCCGACTGGCGTTCGAGGGGCTCTCCTTCCGCTACCCGGGCGCCACGGCACCCGTCCTGCGGGCCCTCGACCTGACCGTCGAGCCGGGTGAGACGGTGGCGCTGGTAGGCGCGACCGGCTCGGGCAAGAGCACCCTGCTGTCCCTGGTGCCCCGGCTGCACGAGGCGGGCGACGGGCGGATCACGCTGGACGGGCATGACCTGCGGGACCTGCGCCTCGCCTCGCTGCGCCGGCTGGTCGGGGTGGCCTTCGAGGAGCCCACCCTGTTCTCGATGTCGGTGTGGGAGAACCTCACGCTGGGCCGGCCCGACGCCGGTGAGGAGGAGGTCCGCGCCGCACTGGCACTGGCCCAGGCCGACTTCGCGTACGACCTGCCGTGGGGGCTCGCCACCCGCGTCGGCGAGCAGGGCCTGTCGCTCTCCGGCGGGCAGCGGCAGCGGTTGGCGCTGGCCCGGGCCGTGCTCGGCCGGCCGGCGGTGCTCGTGCTCGACGATCCGCTGTCCGCCCTCGACGTGCACACCGAGGCGATGGTGGAGGCGGCGCTGCGCCGGGTGCTGCGCAACACCACCGCGCTGCTGGTCGCGCACCGACCGTCCACCATCGCGCTCGCCGACCGGGTCGCCCTGCTGGAGGAGGGACGGATCACGGCGGTGGGCCGGCACTCGCACCTGCTCGGCGCCGTGCCCGCGTACCGTGCGCTGCTCTCGGCGGAACCGCCGACCCGCGCGCCCGGCCCCGCGGCGGGTGGCCCCGCACCCGACGGGCGGGGCCTGGTGCGGTCGTGACGGAGGCCGACGACGACACCGGTGGTCCGCCCGGACCGGTGCCGTCGCCACGACGGCCGCCCGACCCGCAACGACGGCCGCCCGACCTGGACAGTTGGCGCGGGATCGCCACCGACCCGGACGCCGACCGGAGCCACGCCGAGGACACCGACCCCGCGGCGGTGGCCCGCCTCCGCGCGCGCAGCCGGGTGCTGCTGGGGGGCCTGCTGCGCCCGCACCGCTGGCGGCTCGCCGTCGCGGTCGCGTTGCTGCTCGGGCAGAACGCGGCCGGCATGGCCGGGCCGTACCTCGTGATGCTCGGCATCGACCGGGGGATCGCGCCGCTACGGGCCGGGAATCCCGGCCCGCTGGTCGGGATCGCCGCCGCGTTCGCCGTCGCCACCGCCATGGAGTACGCGGCACGCCGCGGCTTCCTCGTGCTCTCCGCACGGATCGGCCAGGCCGTCCTGCTCGACCTGCGACAGCGGGTGTACGGCCAGTTCCTGCGGCTGTCGGTGAGATTCCACGAGCGGTACACGTCGGGGCGGATGGTCTCCCGGCTCACCAGCGACCTCGACTCGATCGGCGAGTTGGCCGGCGGCGGCATCGACAGTCTCGTGCTCGCCGCCCTGTCCATCCTCTCGGTCGCCGCCATCCTGCTCTGGCTCGATCCGCCGCTGGCCGGCGTGACCCTGCTCGCGTTCCCGTTCCTGTACTGGCTGTCGCGCTGGTTCGCGCGCGCCTCGGCGGCCGCGTACCGGCGCACGCGGGAGACGATCGCGCTGGTCATCGTCCACGTCGTCGAGTCGATGCGGGGCATCCGGGCGGTGCAGGCGTTCCGCCGCGAGCGCCGCAACCAGCGGATCTTCGCGGCGGTCAGCGACGACTACCGGCGGGCCAGCCTGCACGCCTTCCGCCTGATCGCCACCTACTCCCCCGGGATCAAGGTGATCGGCAACGTCACCGTGGCGGTGGTGCTGTGCTACGGCGGCTGGCGGGTGCTCGACGGCCACACCGAGATCGGCGTCCTCGCCGCCTTCCTGCTCTACCTGCGGCGGTTCTTCGAGCCCATGCAGGAGCTGAGCCAGTTCTACAACTCGCTGCAGTCGGCCACGGCGGCGCTGGAGAAGCTCGCCGGGGTGCTCGACGAGCGGCCCGCGGTGCCCGAACCGGCCCGGCCGGTGCCGCTGCCGGCCGGGCCGGCCCGCGGCGCGGTCACCTTCCGGGCGGTCACCTTCGGGTACCGCCCGGACGCGCCGATCCTCACCGGCCTGGACCTCGACATCCCGGCCGGGCAGACCGTCGCGCTGATCGGCCCGACCGCCGCCGGCAAGTCGACCATCGCCAAGCTGCTCGCGCGCTTCCACGACCCGGTGGCCGGGGAGGTGCTGCTGGACGGTGTCGACCTGCGCGACGTCGCGGACGCCGAGCTGCGCCGCGCGCTCGTGCTGGTCACCCAGGAGACCCACCTCTTCGGCGGCACGGTCGCGGAGAACATCCGGTTCGGCCGTCCCGACGCCGACGACGACGCCGTGGCGGCGGCAGCGCGGGCGATCGGCGCACACGACTTCATCGCCGCGCTCCCCGAGGGGTACGCCACCCAGGTGCACCGCCGGGGCGGCCGGCTCTCCGCCGGCCAGCGGCAGCTCGTCGCCTTCGCCCGCGCGTTCCTGGCCGACCCGGCGGTGCTGATCCTCGACGAGGCGACCTCGTCACTGGACGTCCCGACCGAACGGGCGGTCCAGCACGCCCTCGGCACCATCCTGCGGGACCGCACCGCGCTGGTCATCGCGCACCGGCTGTCCACCGTGGAGATCGCCGACCGGGTGGTGGTGCTGGAATCGGGGCGGATCGTCGAGGACGGCCCGCCGGCCGAGCTGGTCGCCGCCGACGGCCGGTACGCCGCGCTGCACCGGCAGTGGCGCGACTCGCTCGTGTAGGACCACCCGTGCCCTACGTGGCGGACGCGGCCGGCTCGGCGCGCCGGCCCGGGAGGAAACGGTCGACCGCGCGGGGCAGCGGCCCCTGCACCAACCCCGACGAGCGCAACGTCCACGCGCCGGTCTCCACCATCCTCGACCGGGGGAACGCCCGGACCGGTGGGACCCTCGGCCTCCAGCTGGCCACCGTGGCCCGCTGTTCGTGCGGCACCCGTCGGTGCCCCGGTCGGCGACGGACCCCGACGTGCGCCCCGCCGGGTAATCCGCTGCCCGACGGGCGGTCGCTGCCTACCATCGACGGATGACTGATACGGCGAGGACGGCCCGCGCCGGCGTCCCCGAGCGTCCGACCCTGGACGGGCTCGAGGAGACCTGGGCGCGCCGCTGGCAGGAGGAGGGCACGTACGCGTTCGACCGCGGCAGAGAGCGTTCGGACGTGTACGCGATCGACACCCCGCCGCCGACCGTATCCGGCGAACTCCACATGGGACACGTCTTCTCGTACACCCACACCGACCTGGTGGCCCGGTTCCAGCGGATGCGCGGTCGCACGGTGTTCTACCCGATGGGCTGGGACGACAACGGCCTGCCGACCGAACGCCGGGTGCAGAACGTGTACGGGGTGCGCTGCGACCCGGACCTGCCGTACGACCCGGCCTGGGTGCCACCGGACGCGCCCGTGGACGACGCCGCGCGCAAGGATCCCACCCCGATCTCCCGGCGCAACTTCATCGAGCTCTGCGAGCGGCTCACCGTGGCCGACGAGCAGGTGTTCGAGGCGCTGTGGCGGCGCCTCGGCCTGTCCGTGGACTGGTCGCTGACGTACACGACGATCGGGCGGGTCGCGCGGGCGACCAGCCAACGGGCGTTCCTGCGCAACCTGGCGCGGGGCGAGGCGTACCAGGCGGAGGCACCGACGCTGTGGGACGTCGGTTTCGCCACCGCCGTCGCCCAGGCGGAACTGGAGGACCGGGAGCGGCCCGGCGCGTACCACCGGCTGCGCTTCCACGGGCCCGGCGGCCGGGAGGTGCTGATCGACACCACCCGACCGGAGCTGCTGCCGGCGTGCGTGGCGCTGGTCCACCACCCCGGTGACGAGCGGTACGCGGACCTGGTCGGCGCGGTCGTGCGTACCCCGATCTTCGGGGTCGAGGTGCCGGTGCGCGCGCACCCGCTGGCGGACCCGGCCAAGGGCACCGGCATCGCGATGATCTGCACGTTCGGTGACCTGACCGACGTGACCTGGTGGCGCGAGCTCCGCCTGGACACGCGGGTGGTGATCGGCCGCGACGGCCGGCTGCTGCCGGAGGCGCCGGCCGGCGTGCCGGCGGAGCCGTACGCGGCGCTCGCGGGGCAGACCGTCAACGGCGCCCGGCGAACGGTCGTGCAGCTGCTGGCCGACGCGAACGATCTGGTCGGCGAGCCGCGCCCGATCACCCACCCGGTCAAGTTCTACGAGCGGGGCGACCGGCCGCTGGAGATCGTGTCGACCCGGCAGTGGTACCTGCGCAACGGCGGCCGGGATCCGGAGCTGCGCGCGGAGCTGCTGGCCCGGGGGCGGGAGCTGCGCTGGGTGCCGGAGCACATGCGGCACCGCTACGACCACTGGGTGGGGGGCCTGACCGGTGACTGGCTGGTCAGCCGGCAGCGCTTCTTCGGGGTGCCGGTGCCGGTGTGGTACCGGCTCGACAACGCTGGCGAGCCGGACTGGTCCCACCCTCTCACACCGGACGAGTCGGCGCTGCCGGTCGATCCGTCCACCGACGCGCCCGCCGGGTACGACGAGTCGCAGCGCGGAACGCCGGGCGGCTTCGTCGGCGACCCGGACGTGCTGGACACCTGGGCCACCTCGTCGCTGACCCCGCAGATCGTCGGCGGCTGGGAGACCGACCCGGACCTGTTCCGCCGGGTGTTCCCGATGGACCTGCGCCCGCAGGGGCAGGAGATCATCCGCACCTGGTTGTTCGCCACGGTGGTCCGGTCCCATCTGGAGCACGGGGTGCTGCCGTGGCGGGACGCGGAGCTGTCCGGCTGGATCCTCGACCCGGACCGCAAGAAGATGTCCAAGTCCAAGGGGAACGTGGTCACCCCGATGGCGCTGCTGGAGGAGCACGGCGCCGACGCCGTCCGGTACTGGGCGGCGAACGGCCGGCCCGGCACCGACCTCGCCTTCGATCCGGCGCAGATCAAGGTGGGCCGGCGGCTGGCCACGAAGCTGCTGAACGCGTCGCGGTTCGCCCTCGGGCTGGGCGCCGCCGACGCGTTGCGGGCCGCGGCGACCGAGCCGCTCGACCGGTCGATGCTCGCCGAGCTGTCCGGGGTGGTCGCCACGGCGACGGCCGCGTTCGAGGCGTACGACCACACGGCGGCGTTGCAGGCCGCGGAGGGGTTCTTCTGGCGGTTCTGCGACGACTACATCGAGTTGGTGAAGGAACGCGCCTACGGCAGCGGGCCGGGGGCCGACTCCGCGCGGGCGGCGCTGGCCGGCGCGCTCTCGGTGCAGTTGCGGCTCTTCGCCCCGGTGCTGCCGTTCGCGACGGAGGAGGTGTGGTCCTGGTGGCGGTACGGCTCGGTGCACCGCGCGCCGTGGCCCACCACGTACGAGGTGGGGCGGGCGATCTCCGGCGAGGGTGACCCGGAGCTGCTGCGCCTCGCCGGGGACGCGCTCAGCCAGGTGCGCCGCGCCAAGTCGGAGCGGAAGCTGTCGATGAAGGCGGAGGTGCCGCTGGCCGAGGCGCTCGGCCCGGCCGCGCTGCTCGACCAGCTCACCGTCGTCGCCGACGACCTGAAGGCGGCGGGCCGGATCGGCAAGCTCGACCTCCTCCCCGACCGCACCCCCGAGCTGGTCATCGCCTGCGCCTTCTGAGGTGTAAGGAAGGGCCCCCTTCTAACGCCTGGTGCATAGGAAGGGCCCCTTGTTAACACATGCCGCCGACGCGGCTGTGCGAGTGTTGACAAGGGGCCCTTCCTCTACCGGTGGCGTTGAGAAGGGGCCCTTCCTTGCACGTCAGCTCGTTTCGCCGGCCACGCTGAACGAGCGCAGGCGGTCGATCGCCAGGGCGGTGAAGCCCACCGCGATGAGCGCGCTCATCACGGTCGCCACCGGCACCGACACGTCCGTGGCGAGCAGCTCGGTCGGGGCGAAGCGGTCGGCGAGCGCGATCACGTACTGCTGGATGGAGAGCACCTTCGTGCCGCTGACGAAGTTGCCGAGCAGCCCCTCCCAGATCAGCACGTAGACCAGGCCGAGCAGCACGGGCCGCCGGGTGACCAGGCTGAGCGCCACGAACAACGCGCAGTACGCCAGCGCCCCGACAGCCGCGGCGGCGGCGAGCGCCAGGCCGAGGCGTACCGAGTGGGCGAGCACGCCCGCGACGTAGAGCGGCACGGCGACGGTGACCGCGGTGACGCCGGCGGCGACCGCGAGCTTCGGCAGTACGATCTGCCAGCGCGGCAGCGGCTTGGTGAGGATGTGCACCACGGTGCCGTCGTCGATCTCGGCGCCGAGCACGCCGGTGCCGACGATCAGGGCGACCACCGGCAGCACCACGGCGAGCCCGAGGCCGACCAGCACCGGCGGGCCCCACTCGCCCGGGTCCACCCCGAGGGAGCGGGACAGCACGGCGAGCAGCACCAGCAACGCCGGCAGCGGGAGCAGCAGCAGGAAGCGGCGACGGCCGAACAGTCCACGCGCGGTGATCCAGGAAACGGTAGACATCAGGCCTCCACCAGGTAGGAGAAGACGCTCTCCAGGGACTCGTCCTCGGGCACGAGCTGCCGGACGCGGATGCCCCGGGCCAGGGCGATCCTCGGCAGCGCGCGGGTGAAGGCGCCGTAGTCGCCGGCCCGCACGGTCAGCCCGGTGCGGCCCAGCTCCACGCCGGTCACCGACGGCTCCGCCATCAGCGCCACCGCCAGGGCCCGGTCGTCGGTGGACCGGATCGCGAAGACGTGCGGCCGGTTGGTCATCAGGCGCCGGATGGTCCGGAAGTCGCCCGAGGCGGCGAGCCGGCCGGCGACCATCACCTGGACGGTGCCGGAGACCTGCTCGACCTCCTCCAGGATGTGCGAGCTGAACAGGATGGTCCGGCCGGCGGCGCCGAGGCGGTGCAGCAGGTCCATCATGTGCAACCGCTGGCGCGGGTCCATGCCGTTGAACGGCTCGTCGAGCAGCAGCACCTGCGGGTCGTGGACCAGCGCCGCGGCCACCCGGGCGCGCTGCCGCATGCCCTTCGAGTACGTGCCGATCCGGCGGGACTGCGCGTCCTCCAGCTCGACCAGTGCGATCGCCCGGCGGGCCGCACCCTCGGGATCGGGCAGCCGGTGCAGCTTGGCGCTGGCGAGCACGAACTCGTACGCGGTGAGGAAAGTGTGCACGGCCTCCCGCTCGCTGACCAGGCCCAGCCGCCGGTAGACCTCGGGGTTGCGCCAGGTCGGCGATCCGTCCAGCGTCACCGTGCCCCGCGACGGCGACAGGAAGCCGGCCATCATGTGCAGCAAGGTGGTCTTGCCGGCGCCGTTCGGGCCGAGCAGGCCGGTGACGCCCGCGCCGAGGGACATGCTGACGTCGTTGACGGCGACCACGTTGCCGTACCAGCGGGAGACGCCCGCCAGCTCCAGGGTGCTCGTCGTGCGGGTGGGGGCCGGCGTCCGCTCGGCACTGATCGCGCTCATCGGGCGGCCACCTTCCGGTACCGGGCCAGCAGCAGGGTGACGCAGGTGGCGACGAGGACCACGGCGGCGAGCGCGTAGACCGGGCCGAAGTCACCGATCGGGATGTCGACGTCCTGACCCGCCGGCACCAGCAGGTCGCCCAGCGCCCAGGTGCCCACGCCGCCCACCAGGGTCGACGGCGAGGCGAGGAAGGCCAGCTCGTTGACCGCCCGCGAGGGCAGGATGGAGAGGATGCCGACGATCGGCGTGGTCATCAGGAAGACCGCCACGATCCCGCCGGCGGCGAACGCCCGCTTGCCGGTGAGCGACGCGACCAGCAGGCCGATCGAGGCGAAGACCACTGCCCAGAGGCCGGCGTAGAGCAGGCCCGGCAGCAGGTCGAGCAGCTCGTTCCAGACGCCCCGCATCCCCTCCTTGGTGGTGAAGGCGGCACCGAGGAACATCACCAGCTGCGGCCCGCCGAGCAGCAGCCAGAGCGCGGTGACGAGGGCGAGCAGCTTGGCCAGCGGATAGTCCGACCGGGGCAGTGGCCGGGAGAAGTACAGCGGCAGGACGCCGCTGCGCAGGTCCCGGCTGACCAGCTCGGGGGCGGCCACCGCGACGAAGAAGATGACCAGCCAGCTCATGTTGTCGGCGAACTGCGCGTACGTCATCACGACCTCGCCGAGCTGGCTGCGCACCGCGGTGACGCCGGCGGCCACCAGCGTCACGATGCCCACCACCAGCCAGGGGAAGATCTTGGCCTTGGCGGTGCGGCCGAAGCCGAAGACCGTCCGCAGGCCGTGCAGGTAAAGGGCTCCGAACACGGCACCGCGGCCCAGCCGTGGGCCGGTGTAACGCTGGTACCCGATGTCGTGGATGACACCGGCCGGCTCAGACATGGCTGGGCTCCCTCGTGGCGAACAGCTCGGCCACCCGGTGCCGGCGCTGGTCCAGCCGGTGCAGCGGCAGGTCCAGTTCGGCGACCGCGCCGAGGATCAGGTCGTAGGTGGCGTCGTCGGCGAGCGGCACCAGCAGCAGGCGCCCCTCCCGGCTCACCGGCAGGCGGTACGCGGCCAGCCGGGTGGCCAGCTCCTCCGCGCCCTCGCTGACCTCGACCGCGAGGATGTCGGTGGCGGTGGTCATCGCGGAGATGTGGTCGGCGCGCAGCAGCCGGCCGCCGTCGATGGCGACCAGCGTGTCGCAGATCCGCTCCACCTCGCCGAGCAGGTGCGAGCAGACGAGCACGGAGATGCCGAACTCGGTGCCGATCCGGTGGATCAGCGCGAGCATGGCGTCCCGGCCGGCCGGGTCGAGGCCGTTGGTGGGCTCGTCGAGCAGCAGCAGGTCGGGGTCGTGCACGAGCGCCTGGGCGAGCTTGACGCGCTGCTTCATGCCGGTCGAGTAGCCGCCCACCGGGCGGTACCGCTCCTCGTAGAGACCGACGTGCCGCAGAGCCTCGCTGGCGCGTTCCCGCGCGACGGTGCGGGGCAGGCCGCTCATCCGGCCGAGGTGGGTGACCAGCTCGGCGGCGCTGAGGTCCGGCGGGAGGGCGTCGTGCTCGGGCATGTAGCCGACCCGGGCGCGCACCTGGTCGGACTGGGTGGTCGGGTCCAGGTCGAGCACCCGCACCCGCCCGCCGGTGGGCGGGAGCAGGCCGAGCAGGATCTTGATCAGCGTCGACTTGCCGGCGCCGTTCGCGCCGACCAGGCCGATGATCCCGGGCTCGACCGCGACGGTCAGGTCGGCCAGCGCGGTGACCCCACCCCCGTACGTCTTGGTCAGCGACTCGGTCGCGATGAGTGTCACGCCGACAGCCTAGGCAGGTCACGCACCCCCGGGGCATCCGGCGCGCCCCTGATCCGCCCACTAGGGGTACCGGGGTAAGGCTCCGGTAATCCCTCGGGCGGCTCCGGTCCGGAAGAATGCGCGGCATGTTCCTCCGACTGCTGCGCGCCCCGCTCACCTGGGTCGCGGTCGCCGTGCTCGCCGCCGGTGCCGCGTTCGGTCTCTGGTGGTTCCAGCCGTGGAAGCTGGTCACCGACACCGAGGTGGACGACGATCTGGCCGTGGTGGCGACCGCGGCACCGCCGTCCGCTGCCGACACCGGGCCGTCCGGCCCCGCCACCACCGCCCCGGCGGGCCCGGTGATCGTCCGCAGTGGTGAGTTCGTCACCCACGAGCACGACACCACCGGCACCGCCCGGATCGTCCGCACCGCCGACGGCCGGCTGCGGCTGGAGCTGGTCGGGCTGGACACCTCCAACGGTCCGGACCTGCGGGTCTGGCTGACCGACCAGCCGGTCCGGGAGGGCACCGCCGGGTGGCGGGTGTTCGACGACGGCCGCTGGGTGGAGCTGGGCCGGCTCAAGGGCAACCGGGGCGACCAGGCGTACGACATCCCGGCCGACCTGACCCTGGACGATCTGACCAGCGTGTCGATCTGGTGCAAGCGGTTCGCCGTGTCGTTCGGCGCGGCGCCGCTGACCCCGGCCTGACCGGTCACCGTCCCGCCACCGGGCCGTCACCCGGGCTCCGTCGCGCCGGTCACCCGCGTCTCCCCCGACACCGGGAGTGGCACTCGACCGATCCCGGTGTGGGCTGAGAAACTGTGTGCCGGTCAGGCGGGTTGGGGGATTCGATGAGCAACGGCTGGGTGCTGCCGGACGAGCTGCTCCGGGACGCGCCGGCGTACACGCCGCGCCCCGGTGAGCTGGCGGATCTGGAGCTGTTGCTGACCGGGGCGTACACGCCACTGACCGGGTTCATGACCCGGGCCGACCTGGTGTCGGTGAGCCGGCGCAGCCGCCTCGCCGACGGCTCGCCCTGGCCCGTGCCGGTGACCCTCCAGGTGCCCGCGGCGCTCGCCCAGGGGCTGGACGTGCGCGACCCGGCGCGCCGCACGCTGGTGCTGACCGACGGCGAGGGCGCTCCGGTGGCCGCGCTGGAGGTGACCGACGCGTGGCCGGTCCGCGACGGGGTGGCGGGCGTGGGCGGGCCGGTGCGCCGGCTGGGCGACGGGGGCCACGGGCCGTTCCAGCGGCTGCGCCGCACCCCGGAGGAGGTCCGCGCGCTGCTGCCCCCGGGGCGGGTGCTCGGGGTGATCGCCGACCGCCCGCTGCACCGGCCGCAACTCGCGCAGATCGCGCACGCCGCCCGTACCCTCGGCGCCCACCTGCTCGTGCTGATCCCGGTCGGCGAGGACGGCGGCGGCGGGTTGCCGCCGGAGGCGCTCGTCCGCAGCGTCTTCGCCGCCCGGGACCGGATGCCCCCGGCGACGCTCGTCGCCGTGCCGCTGTCCCGCCGCCGGGAGGAGATCAGCGACGCGCTGCTGCGGGCCCGGGTGTCGGCGGCGTACGGGGTGACCCACCTGCTCTCCACCGGCGAGATGCTCTCCGGCGCCGGGCTGCGGGTGCTGGTGCCCCGTGAGCTGGCCTACGACAACCGGGACGGGCAGTGGCGCTGGCGGGAGGACATTCCGCCCCGCAACCGGCGGCTGGCACTGAGCCAGGCGGAGATCGACGACCTGCTGGACCGGGGCTTCCCGCTGCCCGAGTGGCACACGCCGCCGGCGGTGGCGAAGGAACTGGTCCGGGCCCGCCCGCCCCGGCGCTACCGGGGTCTGGTGATCTTCCTGACCGGCCTGTCCGGTTCCGGCAAGTCCACCGTCGCCCGGGGTCTGGCCGACGCGCTGCGCGAGCAGGGCGAACGGACGGTCACCCTGCTCGACGGCGACGTCGTCCGCCGGGAGCTGTCGGCCGGCCTGGGCTTCAGCAAGGCCGACCGCGACGCGAACGTCCGCCGGATCGGCTGGGTGGCCGCCGAGATCGCCCGGCACCGGGGGGTGTCGATCTGCTGCCCGATCGCCCCGTACGCGCAGGCCCGGGCCACCGCCCGGGAGATGGCGCTGACCGCCGGGGCGGGCTTCCTGCTGATCCACGTCGCCACCCCGCTGGAGGTCTGCGAGCAGCGGGACCGCAAGGGTCTGTACGCGCGCGCCCGGGCCGGCCTGCTCAGCGGGATGACCGGCATCGACGACCCGTACGAGGAGCCGGCCGACGCCGACCTGGTGGTCGACACGACCGATCTGTCGGTCGACGAGGCGGTGCAGTCGGTGCTGCACCACCTGGCCGAGACGGGCTGGGTCGAGCCCCGCCACCCGACCGTGTAAGCACCCCCTTCCCTTTCGTGGGTGACTCCCGCGCGCTAGTGTTCATTCTTGTTCGAACACGTTCGACCGCGTGAGAGTGCGCGGTGACAGGTGCGGAGGTGCGGCGCATGCTGGCGCAGCAGCGGCAGGCGGCCATCCTCGACCGGGTACGCACCGCCGGCGGGGTACGGGTGACCGAGCTGGCAGCCGAGTTCGGCGTGTCGGACATGACCATCCGACGCGACCTCGACCTCCTGCACGAGCGCGGGCTGCTGGCCAAGGTGCACGGCGGCGCGACGGTGGCCGGGCCCGGCTCCACGGACGAGCCGGGGTTCCGCGCCAAGTCGGTGCGCCAGCTCGCCGAGAAGGCCGCCATCGCCGGCCGGGCCGCGGACCTGGTCCGGCCCGGCGCCGCGATCGCCCTCTCCGCCGGCACCACCACCGCCGAACTGGCGCGCCGCCTGGTCGACGTGCCCGGTCTCACCGTGGTGACCAACTCCCTGCCGGTGGCCGAGATCCTGCACGCCGGGGGCCGTCCGGACCAGACGGTGGTGCTCACCGGCGGCGTCCGCACGCCCTCGGACGCGCTGGTCGGGCCGCTCGCCGTCGGCGCGATCCGCTCGCTGCACCTGGACCTGCTGTTCCTCGGCGTGCACGGGATCACCGAGCGGGCCGGGTTCACCACGCCCAACCTTATGGAGGCCGAGACCGACCGGGCCCTGGTGACCGCCTCCGACCGCCTCGTGGTGCTCGCCGACCACACGAAGTGGGGCACGGTCGGGCTCTCGTCGATCGTCGAGCTCTCGGCGGCCGACGTCCTGGTCACCGACGACCGGTTGCCGCCCGACGCCCGGCAGGTACTCGACGGGCAGGTGGGCGAACTGGTGGTCGTCAGTGGCACGGGCCGGACCACGCCGACGAGTGGAGGGGAGGCGGAGTGAAGCGCACCGCGATCGAACTGGCCGACGGCCGGGAGCTGATCTACTTCGACGAGCGGGACGACGCCGTCCGCGACCAGCCCGACCGCCGGGAGCTGCCGCCGCCCCCGCCGGCGTCGCAACTGCGGTACGACCCGCTGACCGACGAGTGGGTGGCGGTCGCCGTGCACCGGCAGACCCGCACCTTCCTCCCCCCGGCCGACCAGTGCCCACTCTGCCCGTCCACCGCCGACCGGCTCAGCGAGATCCCGGCACCCGACTACGACGTGGTGGTCTTCGAGAACCGCTTCCCGTCGCTGAGCGGCCGGATCGCCGAGGAACCGGCGGAGATCACGCCGTTCACCCCGGTCCGGCCCGGGCAGGGCCGGTGCGAGGTGGTCTGCTTCACGGACGACCACACCGCCTCGTTCGGCGGCCTCACCCCCCGCCGGGTGCGGACGGTGCTCGACGCGCTCGCCGACCGGACCGCGGCGCTGGGCGAACTGCCCGGCGTGGAGCAGATCTTCCCGTTCGAGAACCGGGGCGTCGAGATCGGTGTGACGCTGCACCACCCGCACGGGCAGGTCTACGCGTACCCCTTCGTGACGCCGCGGACCCGGGCGATGCTGGCCGCCGCCCGCCGGCACGCCGACCGCACCGGGGGCCGCAACCTGTACGCCGACGTACTCGCCGCCGAACGCGCCGCCGGGGACCGGGTGGTCGCCGGCAACGAGCACTGGACGGCGTACGTCCCGGCGGCCGCCCGGTGGCCGGTCGAGGTGCACGTGGCGCCGCACCGGCCGGTGCCGGACATCCCGGCGCTCACCGACGCGGAGCGGGACGCGTTCGGTCCGCTCTACCTGAACCTGCTGCGCCGCTTCGACAGGCTGTTCGACCTGCCGATGCCGTACATCGCGGCCTGGCACCAGGCTCCGGTCCGCGTCGACCGGGACCTGGGTCACCTGCACCTTCAGCTGTTCAGCATCCGGCGGGCGAGGGACAAGCTGAAGTACCTGGCCGGGTCGGAGTCGGGGATGGGCGTGTTCATCAACGACATCGCCCCCGAGCGCGCCGCCGAACTCCTCCGCTCGGCGTGAAAGGAAGGGCCCCCTTTCAACGCCTCGGGTAGAGGAGGGGGCCCTTGTCAACACCTTGCTGGACGAGCGCCGGTCACCGGACAGGGCGCGGGGGGCCCGGGACAGGGCCCCCCGCTGGGAAGGGACGGCTGGCTGCGTACGACAGCCGGGAAGGCTGGCTGATCGGCACGCATGTCGCGAGGCGACCGCGGTCAACCTTCCTGGACGTGACTGGCATCTCGTCCACCCAGGTCAACGAGGCGCGCCGGGCAAAGTGACGCAAAACGGCGTGTCGCCTGCCCGACACGCCGTTCCACCCTGTCGAGGGCGTTAAGAAGGGCCCCTTTCACAACGCCAGGCGTGAACAAGGGGCCCTTCCTTACACACGAGTCAGGCGAGCTTGCGGGCCAGGTTCTCGTCCAGCGCGTTCATGAACTCGTCGGTGGTCAGCCACGGGGCGTCCCGGGAGATGAGCAGCGCGAGGTCCTTGGTCATCTGGCCGCCCTCGACGGTCTCGACGATGACCTGCTCCAGGGTGTTGGCGAACTCGGTGACCGCCGGCGTGCCGTCCAGCTTGCCCCGGTGGGCCAGGCCACGGGTCCACGCGTAGATCGACGCGATCGGGTTGGTGGAGGTCTTCTCGCCCTTCTGCCACTGCCGGTAGTGCCGGGTGACGGTGCCGTGCGCGGCCTCCGCCTCGACGGTGCGGCCGTCCGGGGTCATCAGCACCGAGGTCATCAGGCCCAGCGAGCCGAAGCCCTGCGCCACCGTGTCGGACTGGACGTCACCGTCGTAGTTCTTGCAGGCCCAGACGAAGCCACCCTCCCACTTGAGCGCGGCGGCGACCATGTCGTCGATGAGCCGGTGCTCGTAGGTGATGCCGGCGGCGTCGAACTCGGCCTTGAACTCGTTCTCGAAGACCTCGGCGAAGATGTCCTTGAACCGGCCGTCGTACGCCTTGAGGATCGTGTTCTTGGTCGACAGGTAGACCGGGTAGCCACGGTCCAGGCCGTAGCGCATGGAGGCGCGGGCGAAGTCCCGGATCGACTCGTCGAAGTTGTACATGCCCATCGCGACGCCGCCGCCGGGGAAGTTGGCGACCTCCATCTCGACCGGGGCGGAACCGTCGGCCGGGGTGTAGGTGATGGTCACCGTTCCCGGGCCGGGGACGACGAAGTCGGTGGCCTTGTACTGGTCGCCGTGGGCGTGCCGGCCGATGATGATCGGCTTCGTCCAGCCCGGGACCAGCCGCGGCACGTTGGACATGATGATCGGCTCGCGGAACACCACGCCGCCGAGGATGTTGCGGATGGTGCCGTTCGGCGACCGCCACATCTTCTTGAGGCCGAACTCCTCCACCCGGGCCTCGTCCGGCGTGATGGTGGCGCACTTGACGCCGACGCCGTGCTCCTTGATGGCGTTGGCGGCGTCGACGGTGACCTGGTCGTCGGTCTCGTCACGGTGCTGGATCGACAGGTCGTAGTAGTGCAGGTCGACGTCGAGGTACGGCAGGATCAGCTGCTCCCGGATCTGCTTCCAGATGATCCGGGTCATCTCGTCGCCGTCGATTTCCACGACCGGGTTGTTTACCTTGATCTTCGCCATCGGCCGGCGCTCCTCTCGGGGGACACGTGCTCAAGCAGTACGAGCGTACTGGAAACTGGCTGGCAGCCCCCAGGCGGCCTCGCCCCCAGGTCGGGACGGGCGGCGCGAAGGTCACTGGCAGGCGTCGCCGCGTGCCACTGAGCCGTACCCCTGGGTCTATCACGGCGGTCGCCCGGCGGCAGCGGCGAGGGCGGCATTGCGTACGGCGCAGGGAACGGCGGAGGGCCGCCGGCGTCGCCGGCGGCCCTCCACGGGATCGGTCAGCTCACATGTTGGCGACGTCGGCCTGCTTGGCGCGGACGGCCTCGGCGGCCTCCTTCAGGGCGGCCAGCTCGTCGGCGTCCAGGTCGGTCTCGACGACCCGCTTGACGCCCTCGGCGCCGATCTGGGCCTCCACGCCCAGGTAGACGCCGGAGATGCCGTACTGGCCGTCGACCCAGGCGCACACCGGCATGACCTCGCCGGAGTCCTCCGCCACGGCCTTCGCCATCCGGGCGGCGGCCGCAGACGGGGCGTAGTACGCGGAGCCGGTCTTCAGCAGCGCGACGACCTCGGCGCCACCGTTGCGGGTCTTGACGACCAGTTCCTCGATCTGCTCCGCCGGCATGGCGTCGCGCAGCGGCTTGCCGTCTACGGTGCTCTTCGACGGCACCGGCACCATGGTGTCGCCGTGCGAGCCCAGGGTCAGGGTCCGGACCGACTTCACCGGTACGCCCAGCGCCTCGGCCACGAAGTTGGTGAACCGGGCGGTGTCCAGCATGCCGGCCTGGCCGAGCACCCGGTTCTTCGGGAACTGCGTGGCGAGCTGGGCGAGCGCGGTCATCTCGTCCAGCGGGTTGGAGACGACGATGACCACGGCGTTCGGGGCGTACTTGGCGACGTTCTCGGAGACCTGGCGGACGATCTTGGCGTTCGTCTCCAGCAGGTCCATCCGGCTCATGCCCGGCTTCCGGGGCAGGCCGGCGGTGATCACGACCACGTCCGAGCCCTCGATGGCCTCGTAACCCTCACCGTTCGGGCCGGTCGTGACGCCGACGACCTTGGTCTCGAAGCCCTCGATCGCGCGCGACTGGTTGAGGTCCAGGGCGAGGCCGGCGGGCTTGCCCTCCACGATGTCGGTGATCACGACGGTGTCGAAGACGTCGTACTCGGCCAGGCGCTGTGCGGTGGTGGAGCCGTAGAAGCCGGCCCCGACGACAGTGACCTTCTTACCCATGGTCGTCCCACTCCCTGATACCAGTCGGTTTTCCGGACCGTATCAGCCATCCTGGCACCGATCCGGCCAGGGGCGGACGGTTTGCACCTGATGGGTGGGGACGCCTCAGTCGCGCTCGGCCCGCTCGACCACGTTGGTCAGCAGCATGGCGCGGGTCATCGGTCCGACGCCGCCAGGCATCGGGACCAGGGCGCCGGCCACCTCGGCCACCTCCGGGTCGACGTCGCCGGTGTAGCGGCCCTTGCCGTCGGGGCCGATCACCCGCGTGATCCCGACGTCGACCACGACGGCGCCGGGCGTGACCATGTCGGCGGTGAGCAGTCCGGGTACGCCGGCCGCGACGATCACGATGTCGGCGGCGCGGGTGTGCGAGGCGAGGTCGAGGGTGCCGGTGTGGCACAGGGTGACGGTGGCGTTCTCGCTGCGCCGGGTGAGCAGCAGCCCGAGGGGGCGGCCCACCGTGTTGCCCCGGCCGACCACGGCGACCTTGGCGCCGCGCAGCGCCACGTCGTGCCGGCGGAGCAGCTCGACGATGCCGCGCGGGGTGCAGGGCAGCGGGCCCGGGTAGCCGAGCACCAGCCGGCCCAGGTTCACCGGGTGCAGGCCGTCGGCGTCCTTGTCCGGGTCGATCAGCTCCAGCACCCGCTGCGTGTCCAGCTGGGCGGGGAGCGGCAGCTGGACGATGTAGCCGTGGCAGGCCGGGTCGGCGTTCAGCTCGGCGAGGACGGCGTCGACCTGCTCCTGGGTGGCGTCCGCCGGCAGCTCGCGCCGGATCGAGGCGATGCCCACCTCGGCGCAGTCCCGGTGCTTGCCGTTGACGTATGCCTGGGAGCCGGGGTCGGTGCCGACCAGGACGGTGCCGAGCCCGGGCGTGACGCCCCGCTCCGCCAGAGCCTTCACCCGGGCCCGCAGCTCGTCCTTGATCTCGGCCGCGGTCGCCTTGCCGTCCAGAAGCGTCGCCGTCACGCCCAGATCGTCTCACGCCCGGCCCCCCGCGGGCCGACGACCCGGCCAGCCGCCGCCGCACCGCCCACGCCAGTAAATGACGTGACGGTGTGTGACGTGGCCTTGGTCACCGTGTGTGACTTTTGATGGTCGCTCAACGGCCGTCAACTCGACGGCGGCGGCGCGGCGGGGAGGATCGGGACGACCGGGCGGACAGCTCGCAACGACACCGGACCGGTCCGGCACGCTACGCGGCCCGCCGACCATAAACGCTGGTGCGACGCCCTACAAGGCCTCGACGCTCTACCAGTACGGCGAGCCGGATGCAAGCCCGGGCCCCACACCCTGTTATCGGTTCGCAACGGCATCGTTGTCGATCGCGATTGTGCGACCTACCGTTGCCCATCGTTGCGCAGCGTAAACCCAGCGTCGGGCCTGACTGCGCAGTGTGAGGAGACGAGGAGACTTCATGCGCGTTCGTAGGCTCGCCGCCTGGACCGCTCTCCCGCTCGCGGTGACCCTGGGCCTGGTGGCCTGCGGCTCGGGCGGCGACGGCGGATCCGGCGGAACCAACCCCAACGCGGCCGTGCGGATCGAGATCGCCGAGCCGCAGCACCTGGTGCCGACCAACACCAACGAGACGAGTGGCTCGCAGGTGCTCGCCGCCCTGTTCAGCCCGCTGGTCGAGTACGACGAGGCCAACAAGGCGTACGAGGTGGCGGCCGAGTCGGTGACGTCCGAGGACAACACGACCTGGACGATCAAGCTGAAGGACGGCTACACCTTCCACAACGGCGAGAAGGTGACCGCCGACAACTACGTCGACGCGTGGAACTACGGCGCGTACGCCCCGAACGGCCAGAACTCGAGCTACTTCTTCGAGAAGATCGCCGGGTACGAGGACCTGCAGGGCGAGCAGCCGAAGGCCAGGACGATGTCCGGCCTGAAGAAGGTCGACGACCTGACCTTCACCGTCACGCTGTCGCAGCCGTACGCCGAGTTCAAGACCATGCTCGGCTACACCGCCTTCTACCCGCTGCCGAAGGCCGCCTTCTCGGCGCCGGGCGTGCTGGCCGAGGGCTACGAGCAGGCCCCGATCGGGCAGGGCCCGTTCAAGATGAAGGGCACCTGGCAGCACGACGCCAAGGTCGAGGTCGAGAAGTACGACGCCTTCCCCGGCGAGAAGCCGAAGGTGGCCGGCGTCGAGTTCCGGATCTACCAGCAGCTGACCGCCGCGTACGCCGACGTGCTGTCGGACAACCTCGACGTGATCAAGACGATCCCGACCGAGAACCTGTCGACCGCGTCGACCGACCTGGGCGACCGGTTCAAGACCAGCCCCGCCTCGTCGTTCCAGTTCCTCTCCTTCCCGACGTACCAGAAGGAGTTCAGCAACCCGGACGTGCGCAAGGCGATCTCGATGGCGATCGACCGCGAGGAGATCACCAAGTCGATCTTCAAGGACTCGCAGACGCCGGCGCGCTCCTTCGTCTCCCCGGTCGTGGCGGGCTACCGCGACAACACCATCGGTTCGGCCGGCACGTTCGACCCGGCCAAGGCGAAGGCGCTGTACCAGGCCGCGGGCGGCCCGAGCCGGATCGAGATCTCGTACAACGGCGACGGCGGCCACAAGGACTGGGTCGACGCCACCTGCAACCAGCTCAAGGCCAACCTGGGTGTGGACTGCGTCGGCACCGCCGAGCCGAAGTTCGCGGACCTGCTGACCAAGGTCAAGGCGAAGCAGCCGGTCGGCCTGTTCCGGATGGGCTGGATCATGGACTACCCGTCCATGGAGAACTACCTCGGCCCGCTGTACAGCACCACCGGCTCGTCGAACTACTACGGCTACAGCAACCCGCAGTTCGACAGGCTGGTCGCCGAGGGCTCGGCGGCGGCCACCGAGGAAGAGGCGATCAAGAAGTACCAGCAGGCCGAGGACCTTCTGGCCAAGGACATGCCGGTGATCCCGCTCCGGTTCGGCCAGAACAGCTTCGGTCACTCGACCAAGGTCACGAACGTGGAGATGGATCTCTTCGACCGGGTCGACCTGGTGAAGATCGAGGCCGTTCAGTAACACGGCGCGACGGGTCGGGCCACTGCCAGCCGGTGGTCCGACCCGCCTTCCTGTTCGCCCTTTTTCAGAGAGACTTCCTAGTATGTTCCGCTTCATTCTGCGGCGACTGCTCCAGATGGTCCTCGCGTTCTTCGGAACCACGCTGATCGTCTACGCGCTGATGTTCGCCGGTCAGGGCGACCCGATCCAGGCGCTCGCCGGCGAGCGCCCGGTCACCGCCGCCCAGCGGGCATATCTGACGGAAAAGTTCCACCTGGACAAGACCGGGATCGACGGCTTCTTCTACCGCTACTTCGACTACGTCACCAACCTGCTCCAGGGCGACCTCGGCCAGTCCCTCACCGGACGGCAGATCGGCGACATCCTCGCCGCCGCCTGGCCGGTGACGATCAAGCTGGCGCTCATCGCCATGGCGGTCACCATCCTCTTCGGGGTCACCGCGGGCGTGCTCGCCGGCATCCGGCGGGCCAGCATCTTCGACAACTCGACGCTGCTGCTGACCCTGCTGGTGCTCGGCATCCCGACGATCGTGCTGGCCCCCCTCGCCCAGTACTTCCTCGGGGTGAAGTGGCAGCTCTTCCCGCCCACCGCCGGCGCCGAGCCCGACCTGTACGCGCTGCTCCTGCCCGGCATCGTGCTCGGCTCGCTCTCCCTGGCCACCGCGCTGCGGCTGACCCGGACCTCGGTGGCGGAGAACCTGCGCGCCGACTACGTCCGCACCGCCCGGTCCAAGGGCCTGGTCAAGCGGCGCATCGTCGGGATCCACGTGCTGCGCAACTCGCTCATCCCGGTCGTCACCTTCCTCGGCGTCGAACTCGGCAACCTGATGAGCGGCGCGATCATCACCGAGGGCGTGTTCAACATCCCCGGTGTCGGCTTCAACCTCTTCCGCGGCATCCGCACCGAGGACGGTCCGCTGGTGGTGGGCATCGTCAGCGTGCTGGTCGTGGTCTACCTCATCTCCAACCTGGTGGTGGACGTCCTGTACGCCGTACTCGACCCGAGGATCCGCTATGAGTGATTTCGAAACCGTGGCGGCGTCGGAGGACCAGGCCGCGCGGCGGGGGCCCTCCGGCGAGCCGGGCGCCCCGAACCAGGTCGGCGGCACCTCGACCGTCACCGGCCGTCCCCGTAGCCTGGCCGGCGACGCCTGGCGCGACCTGCGCCGCAAGCCGATCTTCTGGATCAGCCTCGCGCTGGTCGTGCTGGTCACCGCGATGGCCGCGGTGCCCGGCCTGTTCACCGGCAACGACCCGACCAACTGCGTCCTCGCGCGGCAGCACGCCGCGCCGTCCGGCGGCGCCATCCTCGGGTACGACTTCCAGGGCTGCGACACCTACGCCCGGGCGGTGTACGGCGCCCGCGCCTCGCTCCTGGTGGGCGCACTCTCCGCGCTGCTCACCGGGCTGGTCGCGCTCACCGTCGGGATGCTCGCCGGCTACTTCGGCCGGTGGGTCGACGCGATCCTCTCCCGCGTGATCGACATCGTGCTCGGCATCCCGCTGCTGCTCGCCGCGATCGTCCTGCTCAAGCGGGTCGCCAGCGACAGCTCGACGGTCCGGATCGCCTCCGTCATCTTCGTGCTGGCGGTGCTCGGCTGGACCACGGCGGCCCGGGTGGTCCGCTCGTCGGTGATCACCGCCAAGGAGCAGGACTACGTCGCCGCCGCCCGGATGCTCGGCGCGAGCAACGGCCGGATCATGTGGCGACACATCCTGCCCAACGCGCTCGCCCCCGCCGTCGTGGTGCTGACCATCGCGCTCGGCTCGTTCATCGCCGCCGAGGCGACGCTGTCCTTCCTCGGCATCGGCCTGAGGGAGCCGACGATCTCCTGGGGCATCGACATCAACAACGGCCGGGTGCACATGCGGGAGTCGGCGACCCCGCTGATCGTCCCGTCGACCTTCCTCGCGCTGACCGTCCTGGCGTTCATCATGCTCGGCGACGCGATCCGTGACGCCTTCGACCCGAAGCTCCGGTGAGGCTCTCATGACCCAGTCCGCTGTCCACCCCACCCCGGCCTCCCCCACTCCGGAGGGCGGCCACCTGCTCGAGGTGCGGGACCTGCACGTCGAGTTCCGCACCACCGAGGGGGTGGCGAAGGTGATCAACGGCGTCTCGTACCACCTGGACGCCGGTGAGACCCTCGCCGTCCTGGGCGAGTCCGGCTCCGGCAAGTCCGTCACCGCCCAGGCGATCATGGGGATCCTCGACACCCCGCCCGCGGTGATCCGCTCCGGCCAGATCCTCTACCGGGGCCGGGACCTCCTCACCCAGTCCGAGGAGCAGCGCCGGCAGGTGCGGGGCAAGGAGATCGCGATGATCTTCCAGGACGCCCTGTCCGCGCTGAACCCGACCTTCCCGGTGGGCTGGCAGATCGGCGAGACGCTACGCCAGCGCGCCGGCATGTCCCGCGCGGACGCCCGCCGCCGCGCGATCGAGCTGATGGACCTGGTGCAGATCCCGGCCGCCGCCAACCGGCTCGGCGACTACCCGCACCAGTTCTCCGGCGGCATGCGGCAACGCGTCATGATCGCCATGGCGCTGGCGATGAACCCCAAGGTCCTCATCGCCGACGAGCCGACCACGGCGCTGGACGTGACGGTGCAGGCCCAGATCATGGACCTGCTCGCCGACCTGCGCCGCGACCTCGACATGGCGATGATCCTCATCACCCACGACCTCGGCGTGGTCGCCGGCGTCGCGGACCGGATCGCCGTCATGTACGCGGGCCGCATCGTCGAGCACGCCGACGTGCGGTCGCTGTACCGGGCGCCCGCCCACCCGTACACCAAGGGGCTGCTGGAGTCGATTCCGCGGATGGACGTCCGCGGCCAGCAACTGTCGACGATCCGGGGTCTGCCGCCGAACCTGATGCGGATCCCGTCCGGCTGCCCGTTCCACCCCCGGTGCCCGTACGTCCAGCAGGTCTGCGTGGACGTCGTGCCGCACGACCTGGTCCTCGGCGACGGCCGGACCAGCGCGTGCCACTTCGCGCAGGAGGTCCGTGATGACAGCGCCCGCTAGCCCGACCAAGGTCCGGGGCGAGACGATCCTCGCCGTCGAGAACCTGGTCAAGCACTTCCCGATCACCCGGGGCGTCGTGTTCCAGAAGCAGGTCGGCGCGGTCAAGGCGGTCGACGGGGTCAGCTTCGAGCTGCGCCGCGGCGAAACGCTCGGCATCGTCGGCGAGTCCGGCTGCGGCAAGTCCACCCTGGCCCGCCTGCTGATGCGCCTGGAGACGCCGACCGCCGGCAAGGCGACCCTGGAGGGCCGGGACCTGTTCAAGGCCTCGGGTGCCGAGCTGCGCCGCCTGCGCCGCAACATGCAGATGGTGCTCCAGGACCCGTACACGTCGCTGAACCCGCGGATGACCGTCGGCGACATCATCGGCGAGCCGTTCAAGATCCACCCGGAGGCGGCCCCGAAGGGCAGCCGGCAGCGACGGGTGCAGGAACTGCTGGACGTGGTCGGCCTGAACCCCGAGCACATCAACCGGTACCCGCACCAGTTCTCCGGCGGCCAGCGGCAGCGCATCGGCATCGCCCGCGCGCTCGCGCTGCGGCCCGAGGTCATCGTCTGCGACGAGCCGGTGTCCGCCCTGGACGTGTCGATCCAGGCTCAGGTGATCAACCTGCTGGAGCAACTCCAGGACGAGCTCGGGCTCTCGTACATCTTCATCGCCCACGACCTGTCGGTGGTGCGGCACATCTCGGACCGGGTCGCGGTGATGTACCTGGGCCGGATCGTGGAGATCGGCACCGAGGACGAGATCTACGAGCGCGCCACCCATCCGTACACCCAGGCGCTGCTGTCGGCGGTGCCGGTGCCGGATCCGGAGCAGCGCGACAACCGGAACATGATCCGGCTGGTCGGCGACGTGCCGAGCCCGGCGAACCCGCCGAGCGGCTGCCACTTCCGCACCCGCTGCTGGAAGGCCCAGGAGGTCTGCGCCGCCGAGGACCCCGCCGCGGTGCCCCGCGCCGCCGACCCGCACCCGTCGGCCTGCCACTTCGCCGAGCTCCGTATGTAAGGAAGGGCCCCTTCTTAACGCCTCGCGTTGTGGAAGGGGCCCTTCTTAACAAGACACGTCGGGGCCGTCAGTGGAAGAAGTGGCGGGTGCCGGTGAGGTACATGGTCACGCCGGCCTCCTTGCAGGCCGCGATGGTCTCCTCGTCCCGGATCGAGCCGCCGGGCTGGACGATCGCCCGCACGCCCGCGTCGATGAGGATCTTCGGGCCGTCGGCGAACGGGAAGAACGCGTCGGAGGCGCACACCGCCCCGCGCGCCCGCTCGGTGCCGGCCCGGTCCACCGCCAGGCGGGCCGAGTCGACCCGGTTGACCTGGCCCATGCCGACGCCGACGGTCGCGCCGTCCTTGGCGAGCAGGATCGCGTTGCTCTTCACCGCCCGCACCGCCCGCCAGGCGAAGGCGAGGTCGCGCAGGGTCGCCTCGTCGGCCGCCTCGCCGGTGGCCAGGCGCCAGGTCGCCGGGTCGTCGCCCTCGGCGTCGATCCGGTCCCGCATCTGCACCAGCACACCGCCGGTGACCTGCCGCCACTCGGCCGGCAGCGGGGCGTACGCGGGTGCCCGCAGCAGCCGGATGTTCTTCTTCCCCTGAAGGATCTCGACGGCACCGGGCTCGAACTCCGGCGCGACGACCACCTCGGTGAAGATCTCCGCGACCTGCCGGGCCAGCTCGGCGCTGACCGGGCGGTTCACCGCGATCACGCCGCCGAACGCCGACACCGGGTCGCAGGCGTGCGCCTTCCGGTGCGCCTCGGCCACGTCCGCGCCGACCGCGATGCCGCACGGGTTCGCGTGCTTGATGATCGCCACCGCCGGTTGGCCGGCGAAGTCGTTCGCGGCCCGCCACGCCGCGTCCGCGTCGAGGTAGTTGTTGTAGGACATCTCCTTGCCGTGCAGCTGCTCGGCCTGGGCGAGCCCCGCCGGGCCGGACGGGTCGGCGTAGAGGGCGGCCGCCTGGTGCGGGTTCTCGCCGTAGCGCAGCACGGCCTGCCGGCGCAGTGCCAGACCGGCGAACTCCGGCCAGGCGGCATCCTCGACGAGTTCCTGCGCGCACCACTCGGCGACGGCCACGTCGTAGTCGGCGATCACCGCGAAGGCGCGGGCCGCGAGCGCCTTGCGCTGCGCCAGCGTGAACCCGCCGGCCCGCACGGCCGCCAGGAGCACCGGGTACGCGGCCGGGTCGGTCACCACCGCGACCGAGACGTGGTTCTTGGCGGCGGCCCGGACCATCGCGGGCCCGCCGATGTCGATCTGCTCGACGCACTCGTCCTGGCTGGCCCCGGAGGCGACGGTGGCCTGGAACGGGTACAGGTTGGAGACCAGCAGGTCGATCCCGGCGATGCCGTGCTCGGTGAGCTGCGCCGCGTGCGACTCCTTGCGCAGGTCGGCGAGGAGGCCACCGTGGATCTTCGGGTGCAGCGTCTTGACCCGGCCGTCGAGGATCTCCGGGAAACCGGTCACGGACTCCACCGCGGTCACCGGCACGCCCGCACCGGCGACGGCCGAGGCCGTGCTCCCCGTCGAGACGATCTCCACGCCGGCGTCGTGCAGCGCCCGGGCCAGCTCGACCAGGCCGGTCTTGTCGTAGACGCTGACCAGCGCCCGCCGGATCGGGCGGCGCTGGTCCTGACTGGAACTCACGGAACCGTGACCTTTCTTCCGGTGATCGTCCAACCTTCGCGGACCAGGCGGCCCACCTGCTCGACGAGCTGGCGCCGCTCGGCTTCCTTGATGCGCTCGGTGAGCGTCTCCACGTCGTCGTCGTCGAGCACCGGCACGGCGACCTGAGCGACGATCGGGCCGGTGTCCATCCCGGCGTCGACGAAGAAGAGCGTGGCACCGGTGATCTTGACGCCGTAGGCGAGCGCGTCGCGAGGCCCGTGGATGCCGGGGAACGCCGGCAGCAGCGTGTTGTGCGTGTTGAGGTAGCGGTCGCCGAAGGCGGCGAGGAAGTGCGGGCCGACCAGCTTCAGGAAACCGGCGGAGATGACCAGGTCCGGCTTGTGCTCGGCCACGTGCGCGGTCAGGGCGGCGTCCCAGTCCTCGCGGCTCGGGTGGTCCTTGACCCGCTCGACGAACGTGGGCACCCCCGCCGCGGCGGCGCGGTCCAGCCCCGCGATGCCGTCCCGGTCGGCGCCGACCGCGACCACCCGGGCTCCGTACGCCGGGTCGGCGCCGGCGTCGAGCAGTGCCTGGAGGTTGCTGCCGGAGCCGGAGACGAGGACGACGATGCGGGCGACGGACGCGGGCTCGGTCACCGGACAACCCTATCGGGACGGCGACGCCGTCCAGCCGGTGGGCGGCGGGCCGGTCACCGACGCCCTGACTGGCACGAACCGGGTACGCTGCCGGTCGCTCTGGCCGGCGCGTGCCCGGCCGTCACCATCCGACGCCCCGGCGTCGACCCCCGTTGAGGAGTGACCAGAGATGCAGCCCGGATACCCGCCCCAGCAGCCGGCCCCGGTCGACAACAACATGACGATGTCGATCGTCTCGATCTTCCTGTTCTGGCCGCTGGCCATCCCCGCCATCATCAACGCCAGCAAGGTCAACCCGCTGCTCCAGCAGGGTGACTACGCGGGCGCCCAGGCCGCCGCGGCGGAGTCGAAGAAGTGGTCCAAGTGGGCGCTCATCGTCGGCATCGTCATCTGGGGCGTCACCATCCTGTGCTGCCTGGCCTCCTTCGCGCTGAGCGGCAGCACCGCCAACAGCCTCTGACCGGACGGGACGTCCCACATGCGGCCCGGCCCCGATCCGTACGGTCCATCACCGACGGATCCCACCGCACCGCCGCCGCACGACCCGTACGGCGGGACGCCGGTGTACCCGAACGCGGGCTACCCCTTTCCGCGGGGACAGCAGAACACGCTCGGGCTGATCTCCATGATCCTCGGCATCGCGTCGGTCCCGCTGGTCTGCTGTCACCTCGGCCTGCCGCTGGGCGTGGCCGCGCTGGTGACCGGCTGGCTCGGGAAGCAGAAGGGCGACCAGGGGCTGGCGGGCAACCCGGGCCAGGCGGTCGCCGGCATGGTCTGCGGCGCGCTCGGCGCGGTGCTGGGCCTGGCCTGGGGCGCCCTCACGGTCGTCGGGTTCGGCCTGTCCGGGCCGTGACCGGCGTACCCGTGACAGCTTCGGCGGGGGCACCCGGACGATCCGGGCGCCCCCGCCGCCGTCCCGGGACCGCTCGCGCCGGCGGTGACACTCGCGGTCCTGCCGGCGGAGCGTCGTGACCGCACGGCCGGACCGGAGCGGCCGGCGGGCTCAGGGCGGCCGGCGGGCTCAGGGCGGCCGGCGGGCTCAGGGCGGCCGGCGGGCTCAGGGCGGCCGGCGGACTCAGGGCGGCCGGCGGACTCAGGGCGGCCGGCGGGCTCAGGGGCGGGAGAGGACCCGGGTGGCGGCGGCACCGAGCAGCACGCCGACCCCGGTCACCGCGGTCGCGACGGCCGCCACGTGCCACGGCACCGGACCGATGTCGGCGAGTCGACCGCCGCCCAGCGGCCCGGCGGAGGCCGCCGCGGCGAGGCCGGCCAGCAGGCCCGCGACGGGCCCGGCCAGCACCGCCCGCCGGAGCAGGGGCGCCCAGCGCAGCGGCGCCTTCTCGTCGGCGGCGAGCCGGAGCACCCGGCGGGCCAGCAACCAGCCCGCCACCATGCCGGCCAGCACCGGTATCGCGAGCAGCGCGGTGGCGGGCCCGTCGACCGGCCCCCCGGGAAGTCCGGCCACGAGCGGCACGGCCGGCAGCGCGCCCACCGACACCTCGCTCGTCCGGACGGCCGTGTCGGTGCCGACGGCGAACCCGGGACCGAGCAGGTAACTGGCCGACCAGACGGCGGTGTTCGGGGCGTACGCCAGGCTGACCAGCGTGATGCCCGCCTGGCCGGCCACTCCGGTCCGGTACGCCCCGATCAGGTCGGCCGCGTCACCACCCCCGGTCGCCACCGAGAGGCCCGCCGCACCGGCCCCGGCCGCGAGCAGCAGCAGCCCGGCGACCAGGCCGGCCCGAACTCCGTCGCGCAGCGGCAGCGGCGCCCGCTCGGCGAGCAGGTGGGCGACGCCGGTCGTGCGGGCGGCGCCGACCAGGGCGGCGAGCGTGCCGACGACGGCCAGCGTCAGCCCCGCCCGCACCGGCGACACCCCCGGCCCGTTGGCCGCCACCAGCAGCGCGGCGAGCACGCCGAGCACGGCGTACGCGACACCGACCGCACCGGCGGCGACGAGCGCCCGCCGTGGGGAGCGGCTGCCGCGCGCGCCGATCGCGCGGCTGGTGTGCACTCCGGCGCGGGTGAGCCGCCAGACGGCGAGCAAGGTCAGGGCGAGCGGGGCGAGACCGAGCGGCCCGGCGTCGGTCGTCAACGGGACACCGTGCCCGAGGAGCCAGCCGGCCAGCCCGGCGCGGACCGCACCCGGCACGGTCGCGGCCCCCTCGCTGAGCTGGACGAGCCAGAGCACCACCGCGACCGGCAGCCAGGAGGTGAACGCCGCCCCGGCGGCGGCGACCCCGGCGGCGACGGCGAGGGGCGGCCGGCGGCGGGGCGGCTCGCCGGCGCGCGGTGCGGGGATCCGCCGGGCCGCCCCGGGGCGCCCGGGTGGCCGCGGGCCCACCTCCGTGGGTCGGCTGGGCTGATCGGGGGTGACGAACGACATCGGGGTCTACTCTGGCACGCCGCACCGCTGATGGCAGTCCGATACCGCGCCCGGACGGCGGCGAGTTCCGTGATCCACCGTCCCCCACCTCCGATCGGGTCTAGCCTCGGCCACAGGACGTGATCGCGAGGCGGAGGAGGCACGCCGTGAACGCTCCCTACCCACCGCCCCCACCCCCACCGGCGGGTGGCCGGGACCGGACCACCCTCTGGGGCGTGCTCGGCATCATCACCGGCCTGCTCTGTTGCGGCATCCTGGGGATCGTCTTCGGCTACCTGTCGATCCGCGACGCCCGCCGCTTCGGTCAGTCGCCGGTGCTGGGCTGGCTGGCCATAGCCTTCGGCGTGATCAACATCATCGGGAGCGGCATCCTCTGGGCCGGCGGCAACTATCCGCTCTACAACGACTGAGCCCCGGACCGCCGGGATCCGGAAACGAGCGGAGGGGCCGACCGTGACCGGTCGGCCCCTCCGCGACAGCCGCTGCGGGCTCAGCCCGCCGACATGATCTCCCGCATCAGCTTCGCGGTCTCGGTCGGGGTCTTGCCGACCTTGACACCGACCGCCTCGAGCGCGGCCTTCTTGGCGTCGGCCGTGCCGGCCGAGCCGGAGATGATGGCGCCCGCGTGCCCCATGGTCTTGCCGGGCGGCGCGGTGAAGCCGGCGATGTAGCCGACCACCGGCTTGGTCACGTTCGCCTTGATGAACTCCGCGGCCCGTTCCTCGGCGTCGCCACCGATCTCACCGATCATGACGATCGCGTCGGTGTCCGGGTCGGCCTCGAACGCGGCCAGCGCGTCGATGTGGGTGGTGCCGATGATCGGGTCACCGCCGATACCGACGCAGGTGGAGAAGCCGATGTCGCGCAGCTCGTACATCATCTGGTAGGTCAGCGTGCCGCTCTTGCTGACCAGGCCGATCCGGCCGGTGCCGGTGATGTCGGCCGGGATGATGCCGGCGTTGGAGGCGCCCGGCGAGGCGATGCCGGGGCAGTTCGGGCCGATGATCCGGGTCCGCTCGCCCTGCGCCACGTTGTACGCCCAGAAGGCGGCGGTGTCGTGCACCGGCACGCCCTCGGTGATCACCACGGCCAGCGGGATGCCGGCGTCGATCGCCTCGATCACCGCGCCCTTGGTGAACTGCGGCGGCACGAAGATGACCGTCACGTCGGCGCCGGTCTCCTTCATGGCGTCCGCGACGTTCGCGAAGACCGGCAGCTCGGTGCCGTCGAAGTCCACGGTGGTGCCCGCCTTGCGCGGGTTCACGCCGCCGACGACGTTGGTGCCCGCGGCGAGCATCCGCCGGGTGTGCTTGGAACCCTCGGAACCGGTCATCCCCTGAACGATGACCTTCGAGTCCTTGGTCAGCCAGATCGCCATGTGTCAGACCCCCGCAGCGGCCAGCTCGGCGGCCCGCTCGGCCGCGCCGTCCATCGTGTCGACCCGCTGCACGAGCGGGTTGTTCGCGCCGTCGAGGATCGCCCGACCGGCCTCGGCGTTGTTGCCGTCGAGGCGGACGACCAGCGGCTTGGTGACCTTCTCGCCACGCTGCTCGAGCAGGGCCAGCGCCTGCACGATGCCGTTGGCGACCTCGTCGCAGGCGGTGATGCCGCCGAAGACGTTGACGAAGACGCTCCTGACCGACGGGTCGGACAGCACGATCTCCAGGCCGTTGGCCATCACGGCCGCGCTCGCGCCGCCGCCGATGTCGAGGAAGTTGGCCGGCTTGACGCCGCCGTGCCGCTCACCGGCGTACGCGACCACGTCGAGGGTCGACATGACCAGACCCGCGCCGTTGCCGATGATGCCGACCTCGCCGTCGAGCTTGACGTAGTTGAGGTCCTTCTCCTTGGCGGCCTGCTCCAGCGGGTCCACCGCGGCCTGGTCGACCAGCGCCTCGTGGTCCGGGTGCCGGAAGGCGGCGTTCTCGTCCAGGGTCACCTTGGCGTCGAGCAGCAGCAGCCTGCCCTCGCCGGTCTTCGCCAGCGGGTTCACCTCGACCAGCGTGGCGTCCTCGGCGACGAAGGCCTTCCACAGGCCCACGGCGACCTCGACGACCTGGTCGGCGACCTCGGCCGGGAAGCCGGCGGCGACGACGATCTCGCGCGCCTTCGCCTCGTCGACGCCGGTGTTCGCGTCGATCGGGGCCTTGACGACCTTCTCCGGGGTCTCGGCGGCGACCTGCTCGATGTCCATGCCGCCGGCCACGCTGGCGATGCAGAGGAAGGTACGGTTCGCCCGGTCCAGCAGGTAGGAGAAGTAGTACTCCTCGGCCACGTCCGCGGTCACGGTGATCATGACCTTGTGGACGGTGTGCCCCTTGATGTCCATGCCGAGGATGTCGGTGGCCCGGGCCACCGTCTCCTCCGCGCCCTCGGCCAGCTTCACACCGCCGGCCTTGCCCCGGCCGCCGACCTTCACCTGCGCCTTGACGACCACCCGACCGCCGAGGCGTTCGGCGATCGCGCGGGCCTCCTCCGGGGTCGTGGCGACGCCGCCGGCGAGCACGGGCAACCCGTGCCGCTCGAACAGGTCCCGCCCCTGGTACTCGTACAGGTCCACGATTGCGCGTCCCGTCCCGTCTCCGCGGCGCGCCGTCGCGCCGCCACCAGCGATATGGAAAACAGTTTGACGCCTGTCATCAGTTGAAACAGGCCATTGGGCGCAGCCTAGCGAGGTCGGCACCGCCGGCAACCGAGCGGGTGCGCGGTGTGCGGTAATGCACAACCGCCCCGCCGCCGCCCGCCCGTCATGCCGTCGTCAGCCTTCCGGGCGATGTTGCCCGGGGTGCGTAACCCCTCCGGCAGGGCGTCGTTGAGTGAGGTGTCGGAGCGCTGGTTCGGCGCGACGACGGGAGACGGCCGATGCCCTGTCGGTCGAGGGGTGGCGGCGGGGCATCGTGCATAGAGGGGCCGGACGTGTGAGGGGTGCGTCCGGCCCCTCCCCCTGTTCCGGTACGGGCGCGGGTCGACCGCACGGCCGGCCGCGCGGCCCGGTGGGCGTCAGCCGACCGGCTGCGCCACGTTCTGCCGGACCCACTCCACGATCGACTGGGTGGTCGCCCCCGGCGTGAAGATCTTGGCGACCCCGAGCTTCTCCAGCTCCGGGATGTCGGCGTCCGGGATGATGCCGCCGCCGAACACGACGATGTCCCGCGCGTCCCGCTCGCCGAGCAGTTCCAGCACCTTGCGGAAGAGCGTCATGTGCGCCCCGGAGAGAACGGAGAGCCCGACGGCGTCGGCGTCCTCCTGGATCGCCGTCTCGACGATCTGCTCGGGGGTCTGGTGCAGACCGGTGTAGATGACCTCCATGCCGGCGTCCCGGAGGGCACGCGCGACGACCTTGGCGCCGCGGTCGTGGCCGTCCAGGCCCGGCTTGGCGACGACGACCCGAACACGAGAGCTCATCTGCGCATCCCCTTCACCGGCTCCGCGGCTCTACCTGAACGAACGGTAACCCGGCCGGGCCGAGCCGGGAAATCCGGGCCGCGTCACATCAGGCGGACGGCGGACACCGGTACGTGGCCGGGCAGTGACAGACACGGTCTCGGTCGTCAAGCCGGACGACTCCGCCGTTTGGTCACGCTGCGCGACGAACGGTCGGTATCGGGGGCACGTTCACCGGGCTGTGAGGTGCCACAATCATGGACGCAACCGGACAGATCGCAACACCAATTCGGCGATGCGGCTTGTGACGGACGTGGCAGTTGGCTAACGTGTCCACGGTTGTCATCAGGTCCATGGACGGGTGGCGACGCGGTCAGCGGACGTTCAGCCGAGCTTCACGAACGCCCCGGGCCGCTTCGGTACCCCGACAACGGAGGGTGTGCGTGCGCCAGCGCCTGTCGTCTGAGCCCGATCGATATCGCGGTCGCCGCCGCGTACCCACCCCGCCGCGGAGCCGTTACGCCGCCGTCGTCACCACCGCTTTCGTCGGTGCCGGCGGAGTCGCGCTCCTCGCGGGCGCCCTGCCGGACGCCAAGAGTGTCAACCCGTCGGTCCTCGACGAGTTGAAGGCCGCGTCCACGTTGAGCCAGGACGCCGCCGACCGCGCCGACGCCGCGGACCGCGCGACGCGTGGCAACACCCGCGGCGGCGCCGAGGCCGAGCCCGAGGTCTGGCTGCTCCCCCTCCAGGGTTATGACTTCAACTCGCCCTACGGGGTGCGCTGGGGCAAGTTACACACCGGCGTCGACCTGGTCGCCCCCGAAGGCACCCCCTACGTCGCCATCCACGACGGCACCGTCACCAAGGCCGGCTGGTTCGGCGGGTACGGCTACACGGTGATCGTCCGCCACGCCGACGGCAGCGAGGCCATCTACGGCCACTCCTCCGCGGTGACGGTCAAGGAGGGCCAGCAGGTCAAGGCGGGCGACCAGCTCGGCCTGGTCGGCAACACCGGCCACTCCTACGGCTCCCACCTGCACCTGGAGATCCATGTCAAGGGCGAGCCGCTCGACCCGGTGCCATGGCTCAAGGAGCGCGGAGTGGACATCAAGCTCCAGGTGGAGGCAATCTACAACGAGGTTGCCGCCTCCTGACGCTGCGTGACACCCGATAACCGCCCGGATCGTTCGATCCGGGCGGTTCCGTATTGCCACCCGAGGCGGGAAAGTGTCCCGGGTCACATCACGGGATGTGGCCAAGCGCACGGCCACCCATGATCGACTTTCGCGGCATTCCCGGACAGCAGGGGACATAGGGCCCTCGACCACATCGGACCTGCCGCCGCCGCCCCGGTCCCCCTACCCGGCCTGATCCGGACCGACACCAGTATTTCGAGGTCACATGCCCCTCGATCAGTGAAGGTCCGTAGTGCAGGACGACAGCTCCAACCCGACCGAGAACATCGCCCCCGTCCGGCACCGCAGGCGGGCCAGCAGGCGTACCCGCGTGCTGGTGGCCACGGCGGTCGCGGTGGCCGGACTCGGCCTCGGGGGCGTCGCGGTCGCCGCAACAGGTAACGACGACGCCACCGTGCCGGCCGCCGCCGCGATCGACGCACAGGCCCGCGCCGACGCCGCCGCCCGGGCCGACCGCTCCGCCCGCGAGTCGGCCAGGCCCACCCCGGCGAGCCCGACGCCCGGCCCGTCCACTGCCAGCCCCACACCGAAGGCCACCGCCAAGCCGACGGTGACGGCCAAGCCGACGCCGAAGAAGACCACCCGGCCGAAGCCGACGTGGGTCATCCCCATGAAGGGCGCGGAGATTACCTCCTGCTACGGCCCCCGCTGGGGAGTCCTCCACGCCGGAATCGACTTCGCCATGCCCGCCGGCACGCCGGTCCGCGCCGCGTACCGCGGCACCGTGGAGAAGGCCGGCGACGCCGGCGACGGCTACGGCATCTCCGTCGTGGTCGACCACGGCAACGGCTACCTCACCCACTACGCCCACCTGAGCACCGCGAAGGTGAGCGTCGGTGACCCGGTCGCCGCCGGGGAGACCATCGGCCTGGAGGGCTCCACCGGCGACTCCACCGGCCCGCACCTGCACTTCGAGGTGCACCAGGGCCAGCTGTGGAACCAGATCGACCCGGCGCCGTTCCTGCGCGCCCGGGGCATCGACGTGGCCTGCTGACGGCTTGTAGCTCCTCAATTGACCTGTCGGTCTCTCATCGGGCCCGAGTGGGCCGAGCGGCAGGCGGGCAAGGCCGGCATCGCTTCACCGCGCTGTGCAAAAGGGTTCGCCGCCACCGATGGCCCGACCGGCCCGCAGGCGTCTGCGACCGGCTCGGCCCGGGCACGACAATTCACTCACACCCTGCTCACAACGCCCATGCATACTTGTCGGTCGGTCGGTCGGCCGGCCGGTCGGCGGTTCGGTCGAGGAGGTGGCGGGGTGCGGGTCCTGGTCGTGGAAGATGAGGTGCTGATGGCTGAGGCCGTCGCCGAAGGGCTGCGGCAGGAGGCCATCGCCGTCGACGTCGCCTACGACGGGGCGGCGGCACTGGAGAAGCTCGCCGTCAACGCGTACGACGTGGTGATCCTCGACCGCGACCTGCCGCGGGTGCACGGCGACGAGGTGTGCCGCCAGGTCGTGGCGCAGGGCCTGGACGTGCGGGTGCTGATGCTCACCGTGTCGGTGACGGTGGCCGAGCGGGTCGCCGGGCTCAGCCTCGGCGCCGACGACTACCTGCCGAAGCCGTTCGCCTTCGCCGAGCTGGTGGCCCGGGTGCGGGCGCTCGCCCGGCGCGCCCGACCGGCGACCCCGCCGGTGCTGGAACGGGCCGGGATCCGGCTCGACCCGCACCACCGCGAGACCTACCGTGACGGCCGCTACGTGAGTCTGTCCCGCCGCGAGTTCGCGGTGCTGGAGGAGCTGCTGCGGGCCGGAGGCGCGGTGGTGTCGGCCGAGACGCTGCTGGAGAAGGTCTGGGACGAGCACATGGACCCGTTCACCACCATCGTCCGGGTCACCATCAGCGGGCTGCGCCGCAAGCTGGGCGAGCCGCAGCCGATCGAGACGGTCACCGCCGTCGGCTACCGGATCCGCTGATGCGCGAGTGGCGCGGCAGCCTGCGGGTCCGGCTGACCGTCGTGTTCAGCCTGCTGTTCGCCCTGGCGGGCGGGGCGGTGCTGGCGGGCATGCTGATCCTGGTCGACAACAGCATGGAGTTCAGCCTGAACGTCGCGTACAACGAAAAGTACGGGCTGCTCCCGCCGGAGCAACAGGCGGTCGCGAGTGAGCACATCGAGCGCAGTTTCGTCTCCAAGCAGACGATCATGGATTCGATGCAGGCGAACCTGCTGTTCAAGGGCGGGATGACGCTGCTGGCGGTGTGGGTGCTGGTCACCGCGGCGGGCTGGTTCGTCGCCGGGCGGCTGCTGCGCCCGCTCAGCATGATCACCGAGACCGCGCACCGGATCGCGGGGCGCACCCTGCACAAGCGCATCGACCTGGACGCCCCGCCCAGCGAGGTGAAGAGCCTGGCCGACTCGTTCGACAGCATGCTGGACCGCCTCGACGAGGCGTTCGCCGGGCAGGGCCGGTTCATCGCCAACGCCGCGCACGAGTTGAAGACCCCGATCGCGCTCAACCGCACCCTGCTCGATGTGGCGATGGCCCGCCCGGACAGCCCACCGCAGGTGCTGCGGCTCGGCGAGAACCTGCTCACGGTCAACCTGCGCCACGAACGGCTGATCGATTCGCTGCTCACCCTGGCCAGGGCAGACGAGGCCGTCACCGACCGGCGGTCGGTCGACCTGGCGCAACTGGCGGGGTATGCGCTCGAGGTCACCGCGAAGGCGGCCGTGGAGCAGCGGGTGCAGGTCCAGTCGCAACTCGCGGCGGCGCCGGTGGTCGGCGACCCGATCCTGCTGGAGCAGTTGATCCGCAACCTGGTCGACAACGCGGTCCGCTACAACCACCCGCACGGCTTCGTGTGGGTGCAGACCCTGGCCGAGGTCCGGCAGGCCGAGATCATCGTGACCAATACGGGCGCGCTGATCTCGCCGCACGAGGTGCCGGTGCTGTTCGAGCCGTTCCGCCGGCTCACCGATCGGGTGGGTTCGGCCCGGGGCAGCGGTCTGGGCCTGTCCATCGTGCGTGCGGTCGCCCAGGCTCACGGCGGCGACGCGCTGGCCACCCCCCGTCCCGACGGCGGCCTGTCCGTGCGCGTGATCCTGCCCCGCCCGTGACGCCCTGCGGGCATGAGCCCACGACTGCACCCGAAGAATCAGTAAATACATCGACTTTGGATGATGTTAGCGGGATGTGAGGAACTCTGCTCACCGCCCCATAACACCACCTCTGGTGACCTGTGTACCGAGACGGCCGGTGAACCCCGCCGGCGTCCAGCACAGGCATGGCGGCGACGTTCCCGTCGAGACGGAGCGTCGTACGCGATGCGCAAGCCTTGGTCCAGAGGAGAAGTAGATGCCGATCGACGGCAGACGGGTGGGCCAGCGTTCACCGCGTGGCATCCGGTACGCGGCACTGGCGGCGTGTGCGCCGTTGCTGGTGGCGGTGTTGACGGCGTGCGGGCCGGACCAGTCGGAGACCACCGGCGGCGCGGCGAACTCCGGCACCGCCGGCGAGTGGAACGCCTACGACAAGCAGATGCAGAACCTTGTGACGTGCCTGCACGAGCAGGGCGCTACGGGAGTCCGCTACCTCGGCCACGACAAGGTGGGGGAGGAATTCTCGGGCATGCCGGACTCGGTGACTCCCGAACTGGTCCAGTGCTTCGAGAAGTGGCCCGCGCTGGACCGCCCGGTGAAGGACACGCTCAGCAAGCCGAGCGAGGAGCAGCTGCGCGAGGCCCGCGCGAACGCGCAGTGCATGCGCGACAACGGCGTGCCGGACTTCCCGGATCCTGATCCCAACCCGGCCCCGGCCGACGAGACCGCCTTGCGAGGCCTCAAGGAGAAGCACCGAGCCATGATGGAGAAGCCGGCGGCCAAGGCGGCGGCGAAGATTTGTCTGCCCGACACCAGCGACCTGACGGGCGTCGGATGAGCGGCCGATCTCGCCGGGTGCTCTTCGGTGTCGTCGCCGCCGCGGTGGTCGCCGCGGCGGCGGCGATGTCCGCCGGGGTCCTCGCCGGGGGCGGGAAGGACAGCCCCGTCGGCGCTCCCGCCGTCGACACCGTCAAGGTGACGCGGTCCACGATCACGGCGGCCACGGTCGTCGAGGGCGAGATCGGCTACGGCCAGCCGTCGGCGATCACCTCCAAGGCGGCCGGCACCCTGACCTGGCTCGCGGCGGCCGGCAGCACGGTGCGGCGCGGACAGCCGCTGCTGCGTGCCGACAACAACCCGATCGTGCTGCTCTACGGCGAGCTGCCGTTCTACCGGGTCCTCGCCGACGGAGTCGAGGGCCCGGACGTCGCCCAGCTCGAGGAGAACCTGATCGCGTTGAAGTACACCGGCTTCGAAGCGGACACCTCCTACTCCGCGTCGACCGCGGCCGCCGTCAAGCGATGGCAGAAAGACCTGGGGCTGCCCGACACGGGCACTGTGGCGCCGACGGACGTGATCGTCGCACCCGGCCCGCTGCGGATCGCCACCCAGACGGCCCGGCTCGGGGCGCCGGCCGCCGGTGACATCCTCACCGCCAACCCGACCACCCTCATCGTCACCGCGAAGGTGCCAGCCACCGAGCCCGACCTGGCCAAGAAGGGCGCCAAGGCCACCGTCACGCTGCCCGACGGCGCACCGGTGACGGCGACCGTGCTCGGCGTGGTGCCACCCGCGTCCCCCGGCGGTACGCCCGCGGATCCGGCGCCGGATCAGGGGGAGCCCACGGTCACCGTGCAGCTGGCCCTGAAAGCCACCGCCAAGCCGCAGCCCGGGCCGGTGACGGTTCGCTTCGTCACCGCCGAGCGCGCCGACGTGCTCGTCGTGCCGATCCAGGCGCTGCTCGCCGTCGGCGAGCGCGGCTACGGCGTGGAACTGCGGGACGGCGCGACCAGCCGGGTCGTGCCCGTGCAGACCGGGCTGTTCGCCAGCGGCAAGGTCGAGATCAGCGGCGACGGCATCGTCGAGGGCGTCACCGTGGGAGTCGCGCAGTGAACGTGGTCGAGCTGACGGACGTCACCAAGACCTACCCCGGCGGGGTACGGGCCGTACGCGGCGTCAGCCTCGACATCGCGTACGGCGAGGCGGTCGCCGTCGTCGGGCGTTCCGGATCGGGCAAGTCCAGCCTGCTCAACCTGATCGGCACCCTGGACCGCCCCACCAGCGGCCGGGTCCGCATCGGCGGGCACGACGTGGCGGCCCTCTCCGACCGGCAGCTGTCCGGGCTGCGGGCCGCCACGATCGGCTTCGTCTTCCAGCAGTTCCACCTGACCCCGGGCGTCGCGGTGCGCACGGCGGTGGCCGACGGCCTGCTCTACTCGAGCGTGGCCGCCCAGGAGCGGCTGCGGCGGGCCGACGCCGCGTTGGAACGGGTCGGCCTGGGCCACCGGCTGCACCACCGTCCGCACGAGCTGTCCGGCGGTGAGCGGCAGCGGGTGGCGATCGCCCGGGCGCTGGTCGGTGACCCGCCGCTGCTGCTGGCCGACGAGCCCACCGGCAACCTCGACTCCGCCTCCGGCGAGACCGTGCTGGGCCTGCTGGCGCAGCTGAACGCGACCGGCACCAGCGTCGTGGTCATCACCCACGACCGGGAGCTGGCGGCACGGCTGCCGCGGCGGGTCGAGGTCTCCGACGGGCTCATCGTGCGCGACGAGCGCGAACCCGGTGTGGTGCCGTTCGCCGCGCGGGTCGGGGCGGCCCGGTGACCGCCCCGCCCCGCCCCGGGCGGCTGTCGCCAGCCGACGTGCTGCGGCTCGGCGCGGTCGGGCTGCGATCACGCCGGCTGCGGGTGTTCCTGTCCGCGCTCGGCATCGCGATCGGCATCGCCGCGATGATCGCCGTGGTCGGTATCTCCAGCTCCAGCCAGGCCGAACTGAACCGGCAGCTGGACGACCTGGGAACCAACCTGCTGACTGTCGAGCCGGGCAGATCGTCGGCCGACAAGCCGACGCAACTACCGAAAGAGGCGATCCCCATGATCGCAAGAATCGCGTCGGTGGAGGCGGTGTCGGCGGTCGGACGGCTGCCCAACGTGCACGCGTACCGCAACGAGCACGTCAACCCCGTGCAGACCGGCAGCCTCACCGTGTACGCGGGCCACCTCGACCTGCCGGCAACGGTCGGGCTCGACCCGGTCAGCGGGCACTGGCTGAGCCAGCCCACCGCCGACTTCCCCACCGCCGTGCTGGGCTGGACCGCGGCGCAGCGGCTCGGCATCGACGACGCCGCGGCACGGCCGCAGATCGTGCTCGGCAAGCACCGCTTCACCGTGGTGGGCGTGCTGCGGCCGGTGCCGCTGGCCGAGGACCTGGACCGCGCCGTGTTCGTCGGCTGGTCGGCCGCGGAGAACTACCTCGGCTTCGACGGGAACGCGACGACCGTCTACACGCGTACGGCGGAGGACGCGGTGGCCGAGGTACGCAAGGCCCTGCCGCGCACCGTGAAACCGGGGGCGCCCCACGAGGTCCTGGTCTCGCGGCCGTCCGACGCGCTGGCCGCCAGAATGATCACCGAGAACACGTTCAGCGGCCTGCTGCTGGGCCTCGGCGCGGTGGCGCTGCTGGTCGGCGGGATCGGCGTCACGAACACGATGGTCATCTCGGTGCTCGAACGCCGCTCGGAGATCGGCCTGCGCCGGGCGCTCGGAGCCACCCGCGGCCAGATCCTGCTGCAGTTCCTGGTGGAGTCGCTGCTGCTGTCCGCGCTCGGCGGACTCGGCGGCATCCTGATCGGCGTCGTGGTGACCGGCGGGTACGCGGCCACGCAGGACTGGCCGGCCGTGGTGCCGCTCTGGGCGACGGCGGGCGGGTTCGCCGCGACGCTGCTGATCGGCGCGGTCGCGGGGCTCTACCCCGCTGTGCGGGCCGCCCGGCTCACGCCGACGCAAGCGCTGGCGGGCGTCTGAGCCGACCGGCCGGCGGCGTCCCGATCGGGGGTCGCCGCCGGCCGGCGGCCGGTGCGGAACCGCCCGAGTACTGGTCGGAACTGCCGGACCGGTCGGGTTCCCCGACGACTCGAACATGGACTCGCCGGTGCCCGGCTTCAGCAGCCGTACCAGCAGGAGCGCCCGGCGCTCAGCCGGGCCGAGTCCGCGGCCTGCACCGCACCTGCTCAGGCAGTCCCTGGCCGCGGCTCAGAGCCTGTCGATCGGGGCGTGCCGAAGGACCAGCCACATCGTCTGGTCGCCGAAGTCGATCTGGGCCCGCGCCCCCGGGCCGTGCCCCTCCACGGCGAGCACCCGGCCCAGCCCGTACCGCTGGTGGTTGACCCGGTCCCCGACCGCCACCTTGGGCGCCTGCGGAAGCTCGCTCGCCGTCGCCAGCCGGCTGCCGTCCACGCCGAGACGCTTCGCGAGCTGCGCCGCCTTCGGGGTACCCCCGGTGAAGCCGCCACGGCCGCGGTCGGCGCGGTCCGCGCGGCCACCCACGCCTCCGCCACCGCCGGCCCACGACGTGTACGACCCCTCGGTGCGCTCCCAACGCACCAGCTCCGTGGGAAGCTCCTCCAGGAACCGGGACGGCGGGTTGTAGGCGGGCTGCCCCCACGCCGAGCGGGTCACCGCCCGGGACAGGTAGAGGCGCTGGCGGGCCCGGGTGATGCCCACGTACGCGAGGCGCCGCTCCTCCTCCAGTTCCCGCGTGTCCCCGAGGGCGCGCAGGTGGGGGAAGACGCCGTCCTCCAGGCCGGTCAGGAACACCACCGGGAACTCCAGGCCCTTGGCGGTGTGCAGCGTCATGAGGGTGACCACGCCCTGGTGCTCCGGGTCGTCGCTGGGGACCTGGTCGGCGTCGGCGACCAGCGCGACCTGCTCCAGGAAGCCGGCGAGCGTGGCCCGCTCCCCCTCGGCGCCGAGCGCCTCGACCCGCTCCGTGTACTCCCGGGCGACGCTGACCAGCTCCTGCAGGTTGTCGACCCGGCCGGCGTCCTGCGGGTCGAGGCTCTCCTCCAGCTCGGTCAGGTAACCCGAGCGGGTCAGCAGCGCCTCGAGCACCTCCTCGGGGGTGCCCGTCTCGGCCAGCTCCCGGGCGCCGTCGAGCAGCGCGACGAACTCGGCGATGCCGTTGGCCGCCCGGGTGGAGATGCCCGGCGCGTCCTTGGCCCGGCGCAGGGCCGCGCCGAAGGAGATCCGGTCCCGGCCGGCGAGCGCCTCGACGCACGCCTCGGCCCGCTCCCCGATGCCTCGGCGCGGCGTGTTCAGGATCCGGCGGAGGCTGACCGTGTCGTCGTCGTTGACCACCGCGCGCAGGTACGCCAGGGCGTCGCGGACCTCCTTGCGCTCGTAGAAGCGCACCCCGCCGACCACCTTGTACGGCAGGCCGACCCGGATGAACACCTCCTCGAAGACGCGGGACTGGGCGTTGGTGCGGTAGAACACCGCCACGTCCCCCGGGCGGGTGCCCCCGTCGTCGACGAGCCGGTCGATCTCCCGGGCCACCCAGTCCGCCTCGGCGTGCTCGGTGTCGGCGACGTAGCCCACGATCGGGTCGCCGGACCCGGCGTCGCTCCACAGCCGCTTCGGCTTGCGGGAGGTGTTGCGGTCGATCACGGCGTTGGCCGCGTTGAGGATGGTCTGGGTGGAGCGGTAGTTCTGCTCCAGCAGGATCGTCCGGGCGTCGCTGAAGTCGCGCTCGAACTCCAGGATGTTGCGGATCGTCGCGCCCCGGAACGCGTAGATCGACTGGTCGGCGTCACCCACCACGCACAGCTCGGCCGGCTCCAGCCCCTCGGTGCCGGACACCAGCTCCTTGATCAGCACGTACTGGGCGTGGTTGGTGTCCTGGTACTCGTCGACGAGCACGTGCCGGAACCGGCGCCGGTAGGTCTCCGCGACGTGCGGGTGCGACTGGAGCAGGTGCACCGTCGTCATGATCAGGTCGTCGAAGTCCTGCGCGTGTGCCTCCCGCAGCCGCCGCTGGTAGAGCGTGTACGCCTCGGCGAGCGCCCGCTCGTTGGGGCCCTTGGCCCGGGCGGCGAACGCCTCCGGGTCGACCAGCTCGTTCTTCAGGTTGGACACCTGGGCCGCCAGGCCGCGTGCCGGGTAGCGCTTCGGGTCGAGATCCAGCTCGCGGGCGACGAGCTGCATCAGCCGGCGGGAGTCGTCCGCGTCGTAGATCGAGAACGTGGACTTGAGGCAGGCGTGCTCGTGCTCGGCCCGCAGGATGCGGACGCAGGCGGAGTGGAACGTCGACACCCACATCAGCCGGGCGCGCGGGCCGACCAGCGCGGCCACCCGGTCCTTCATCTCGCCGGCGGCCTTGTTGGTGAAGGTGATCGCGATGATCTGGCCGGGGTGCACGTCCCGCGCCGCCAGCAGGTACGCGATCCGGTGGGTCAGCACCCGGGTCTTGCCCGATCCGGCGCCGGCCACGATGAGCAGCGGCGACCCGGCGTGGGCGACCGCGTCCCGTTGGGGGCCGTTCAGCCCGTCGAGGAGCTGCTGCGGGTCGAGGCGCGCGGCGGCGGTCCGGCGCGGCGGAGCAGGCTCGGGCGCGGGCGGGGACACGGGGATGTCGAAGAGAGGATGCATCGCACGGCGAGTCTATGCCGCCGCCCCGACGAAACCCGCCACGCACGCCCCGGGTGTAAGGAAGGGCCCCTTCTTAACGTCTCCGGTAGTGGAAGGGCCCCTTGTTAACGGCTTTCCTTGCGCCCGTCGCAGCCCTCACGGCATACTCGACGGCGTGTTCGGTCAGCGCTTCTACTTTTACTACGGCTCCGGGAGTCCGGCAGCCGTAGGTCGCGCCTGATCAACCAGACCTACGAAAGCCCCGGGCTCCGCGAGCCCGGGGCTTTTCCGTCCCGGGATCCGGGCACCGGGCCCGACATCCGAAGGGTACGGCGATGATGACAGACGTGGCGGAGCAGAACGGGAGCCGGGCCGAAGCGGGCGGGGCCGGCGGCTCCGTCGATCCCCGCACCGGCGCCCAGGAGCCGCTGGCGGCGGCCCGGATCGCGGAGATCCGCCAGCGCATCGACGAGATCGACCAGGCGCTGGTCGAGCTGTGGCAGGAACGGGCCCGGCTCTCCCAGCAGGTCGGGGCGACCCGGATGGCCTCCGGCGGCACCCGCCTGGTGCTCTCCCGGGAGCAGGAGATCCTGGAGCGGTTCCGGTCGGCGCTCGGCGCGGACGGCACCCAGTTCGCGATGCTGCTGCTCCGGGCCGGCCGCGGCCCGCTCTGAGGCCGGCCGCGGCCCGCGTTGGGGCCGGCCGCGCGCCGCCCCGCCGCGACCCTTCGCACCACGCCTCGGGTCTGCGGCCCCGCAGCCGTGCCCGGTGGGCGTCCGCTCGCCGCGGGCCGGCGACGGGCGGGAGACGAGGACCGGGGCGCCGGCCGTGGTGCGGCCGGCGCCCCGGGTCACTGAGGAGGCACTACCTTCACCGCCGGCCCCGTCAGGGTGGTCGGGCGACGGCGTCTGGAGGGCTACTACTCGACCGCGTGCACCACGTCGCGTACCTCGGCGAAGTGGCAGGCGCTCGGGTGCGCCGACTTCTCCCGCACCTCCAGGACCGGTTCCTGCTGGGCGCAGATGTCCTGGGCCTTCCAGCACCGGGTCCGGAACCGGCAGCCCGACGGCGGGTTGGCCGGCGACGGGACGTCACCGGTGAGGACGATCTGGTCCCGCAGGCCGCGCAGCTTCGGGTCCGGCACCGGCACGGCCGAGAGCAGCGCCTGGGTGTACGGGTGGGTGGGGTTCTCGTAGATCTGGTCCTCGGTGCCGATCTCGACGACCTTGCCGAGGTACATCACCGCGACCCGGTCGGCGATGTGCCGGACCACGGACAGGTCGTGGGCGATGAAGATGTACGAGAGACCCAGCTCGTTCTGGAGCTTCTCCAGCAGGTTGATCACCTGCGCCTGGATCGACACGTCCAGGGCGGAGACCGGCTCGTCGCAGAGGATGATCTCCGGGTTGAGCGCGAGCGCCCGGGCGATGCCGATGCGCTGGCGCTGGCCGCCGGAGAACTGGTGCGGGTACCGGTTGATGTGGTCGGGGTTGAGGCCGACCAGCTCCAGCAGCTCCTGGACCCGCGCCCGCCGCTTCGCCCGGGGCAGCACGTCGGGGTGCACCTCGAAGGGCTCACCGACGATGTCGCCGACGGTCATCCGCGGGTTGAGCGACGTGTACGGGTCCTGCATGACGAGCTGGATGTTCCGCCGGCCGCGACGCCGCTCGGCGCCGCTCACCTTCGACATGTTCTTGCCCTGGACGAAGAGGTCGCCCGAGGTCGGGGTCTCCAGACCCACCAGCATCCGCGCCAGGGTCGACTTTCCGCAGCCGGACTCGCCGACGACGCCGAGCGTCTCGCCACGGCGCAGCTGCAGGTTGATCCCGTCGACCGCGCGGACCGCGCCGACCTGCTTCTTGAAGAGGATCCCCTGGGTCAGCGGGAAGTGCTTCACCAGGTCGCGGGTCTCCAGCACGATGTCAGACACCGGCCTTGACCTCCTTCCAGAAGTGGCAGGCGGCCGTCCGGACCGGCGACACCTGGTAGAGCGGCGGCGACGGTTCCTGGCGGCAGACGTCCTGCGCGTACCGGCACCGCGGGTTGAACGAGCAGCCCTTCGGGATGTTCGTCAGCGCCGGCGGCAGCCCCTTGATGGCGGCGAGCTCCTGGCCCTTGAGGTCCAGTCGCGGAATCGACTCGAGCAGGCCCTTGGTGTACGGGTGGGCCGGGCTCGCGTAGATGTCCTCCACCGGCGCTTCCTCGATGACCCGACCGGCGTACATGACCGAGATCCGGTCCGCAACGTCGGCGACCACGCCCATGTCGTGCGTGATCAGCACCAGGCTCATGTTCCGCTCGCGCTGAAGCTCGGCGAGCAGAGTCATGATCTGCGCCTGCACGGTGACGTCCAGGGCGGTGGTCGGCTCGTCGGCGATCAGCACCTCCGGGTCGAGCGCGAGCGCCATGGCGATCATGACGCGCTGGCGCATACCGCCGGAGAACTGGTGCGGGTAGTCGTTCACCCGCTGCTTCGCCGCCGGAATCTTGACCAGGTCGAGCAGCTCGACCGCGCGCGCCCTGCTGTCCTTGCGGGACATGCCGCGGTGCTTGCGGAACAGCTCACTGAGCTGGAAGCCGACGGTGAAGACCGGGTTCAGCGCCGACAGGGCGTCCTGGAAGATCATCGCGATCCGGTTCGCCCGGACCTTGCGGCGCTGCGCCTCCGGCAGCTTCAGCAGGTCCACGCCCCGGTAGAGGATCTGGCCGCCGGTGATGAAACCGGGCGGGCTGTCCAGGATGCCCATGATCGCCTGGGCGGTGACGCTCTTGCCGCAGCCGGACTCGCCGAGGATCGCTCGGGTCTCACCCGGCCGCAGGTCGAAGCTCACGCCGTTGACCGCGCGCGCGATGCCGTTCCGGGTGCGGAACTCCACGTGCAGGTCCTTGACCTGGAGCGGCATGGCGTTCGGGTCCAGGCCGGGCAGGGCGTCTAGCTTGACGTTCACATCAGTGCTCATGGGACTCACCGGAACTTCGGGTCGAGGGCGTCACGCAGGGCGTCACCCATGAGGATGAAGGACAGCACCGTGCCGACCAGCAGCCCGCAGGGGAAGAGCAGCAGCCACGGGTCCTCCAGGAAGTAGACCTGGTGGGTCGAGATCATGATGCCCCACGACTGGGCGGGCGGCTGGAGCCCGACACCGAGGAAGGTCAGCGTGGCCTCCGCGGCGACGAACGAGCCGAGCACGATGGTCGCGTACACCAGCATCGGCGCGATCGCGTTGGGCAGGATGTGCCGGAACATCAGCCGACCGTTGGTGGCGCCCACCGCCTTCGCGGCGTGCACGTAGTCCAGGTCCTTCGACGAGATGACGCTACCGCGGATGATCCGCGAGATGACCGGCCAGGTGAGCAGGAACAGCACCAGGGCGATGGTCACCGGGTTCTGCCGCTTGATGACCGTGAGGAACACGATCGCCCCGAGCAGGAACGGCAGCGAGAGGAAGATGTCCATCACGCGGGAGATGACCGCGTCGACCCAACCGCCGTAGTAGCCGGCGAGCAGGCCGAGGGCACCACCGATCAGGATCATGGCGCCGGTTGCCATGATCGCGATGATCATGGAGGGGCGGGCGCCGTAGATGGCGTGCGAGTAGTAGTCGCAGCCGAGGATGTCGGTGCCGAAGGGGTGATCCCAGCTCGGCGCGACCCGGGAGCGGTCGGTGCTGCAGTCGCGCGGGTCCTGGCTCGTCCACAGCCGTGGGAAGGCCGCCATCGAGCCGACCACGAGGATGTAGAGGAACGCGATCATGAAGACCGGGTCGCGGACCAGTTGCCGGCGGGCGTCCGCCCACAGGCTCGCGCTGCGCTCCTTGCCACCGGTGGTCGCGGGGTCCCCCGCCGCCGCCGGCCCGTCACCGCCCACCGGCGCGCCGCCGACGGCGGTGCCGGCACTGGTCAGGTCGCTCATGTCCACACCTCGTTTCGTTCTGCCCTGCCGCGGGCGGCGGGGGTCTCCCGCCACCGGTTGCTCGCCCTGGTCCGGTCACTCATAGCGGATCCTCGGGTCGAGGACGGCGTACAGGATGTCGACCAGCAGGTTGGCGACCAGGACGACCAGCACCAGCATCGTCACCACGCCGATGACCACGGACGACTCGCCGGTGCGCGCCGAGAACGTCACCAGGCGGCCGATGCCGGGCACGTTGAAGATGGTCTCGGTGACCACCGCACCGGCCATGGCGGAGCCGATGTCGACGCCGATGAAGGTGATGACCGGGATCAGCGAGTTGCGCAGCGTGTGGACACCGATGACCCGCTTGTTCGCCAGACCCTTGGCCCGCGCGGTCCGCACGTAGTCGGCCCGGATGTTCTCCATGATGCTGGTCCGGGTGAGTCGCGCGGTGGTGGCGAGCGAGACGGCGCCCAGCACCATGCCCGGGATGACCAGGCTGGCCAGTGGATAGTCGGGCTTGAAGCCCGGGCTGAAGATGCCGTTCGAGATGACCTCGGGGATCCAGGCCTGGTCCCGCAGGACGTTGCCGAACTTGACCCCGACGAACTCCCGCACCACGACGCCGAGCACGAAGATCGGGACCGAGATCACGAACACGGTGCTGATCTTGACCAGGTTGTCGGCGAAGCTACCGCCCCGCAGGCCCGCCCACACGCCGGCGGCGATACCGACGACCGACTGGAAGACGATCGCGATCACCAGCAGCTTCAAGGTGTACGGGAGAGCGTCCGCCACGAGATCGGTGACCTCACGCTGGCGGAGGTTGATGCCGAAGTCGAACTCGAGGAAGACGCCGGTGACCCGATCGACGAACAGCCCGAGGCACGGGTTGCCCTTCTGGTCGAGGCAGGGGTCACCGTAGCCGAGCCGCTCGGTGATCGCCTGCAGCAGGGCCGGCGGCGGCGTCCGGTCGCCGAAGATGGCCCGGACCGGGTTCCCGCTGAACTGGATCGCCAGCGAGGTGATGTAGTGCAGCAGGAACATGGTGCCCAGCACGGTGGGGATGAACTGGAGCAACCGTCGAATGACGTAGCGCCCCATGTCGGGGTCTCCTCTCGGCGCTGACGTGGCGGCAACGATCGCCCTGGTGGGGTGACCGTTGCCGCCACGTCCTGTTACGGCTGGATCAGGAGTCTGAAGCTCAGTTCTGCTTCAGCGAGGTCGCAGCGTAGTCGGCGTCCGAGACCTTGTTCCAGACGAAGTTGTCGACGTTCTCGCTGTAGATCGCGGCCTCCTTGCGCCACCACATCGGGATGACCGGCAGGTCCTCGAGGATCAGGTCCTCCGCCTTCTGGTAGAAGGGGATCGCCTCCTCGATGGACTTGGCGCTGTCACCCTGCTGGAGCAGGCTGTCGAACTCCGGGTTGGCGTAGGTGGAGTTGTTGCTGTCCGCGCCGGTGCTGTACAGCGGCGAGAGGAAGGTCTCCAGGAACGGGTAGTCCGGGCCCCAGCCGAGACGGAACGGACCGGTGAACTTCTTGGCGTCCGCGGTCTCGAGGTACTGGGCGAACTGCAGGTTGATCTTCAGCTCGTAGTCGATGCCCAGCGCGGCCTTGATCTGGTCGCCGACCGCCTGCAGCCACTGCTCGTGGCCGGCACCGGCGTTCGCCCAGAGCTGCAGCTTCTTGCCGGCCGGCCAGCCGCCCGCCTCCTGCAGCAGCTGCTTGGCCTTCTCGACGTCCTTCTTGCAGTACTGGCAGACGTTCTCGCGGGCGCCCTGGAAGGACGGCGCGATGTAGCCGGTGGCCGGGGCCTGCCGACCGTCGAAGACGGCGTCGATGATGGACTGCCGGTCGATCGCCAGCGAGAGCGCCTGGCGGATCTTCTTGTCCTTGAACTCCGGCAGGTAGATCGGCATGCCCACGTAGGTGAGGCTGTCACCCGCGAGCTCGAAGAGGCGGTCGCCGTAGGTGGACTTCGCCTCCTTGTAGCGCGCCGGCGGCAGGGTGTACATCACGTCCAGCTCGCCGGCCTGGAAGGCGGCGTAGCCGGCGTCGACGTCCGCGAAGATCCGGAAGGTGATCTTGTCGGGCTTGCCCGGCTCGCCCTTCCAGGACTCGCTGCGGACCAGGTTGATGCCGACGTTGTGCTGCCAGCTGCCCTCGATCTTGTAGGGGCCGTTGCCGATCGGGGTCTCGTTGCACTTGTCGGCCGCGTCGATGCACGCCTTGGCCATCGGGGAGTAGCCCGGGTAGCCGATCGTGGTCGGGAAGCCGGAGAACGCCTCGGCCAGCTCGACGGTGAAGGTCAGGTCGTCGACCTTCTTCAGGCCGGAGAGCTCCTTGGCCTTCGGCTCCGGGGCCTTCTTCGGGCCCTCGCCGTCCGGGTCCTCGGACTGGACGTCCTTGAAGCCGGCGATCCGCTTCATGAAGTAGCCGTTGTTCTGGCCGTTGGGGCCGTAGGCGGCGTAGTTCCACGCCCGGATGAACGCGTCGGCGTTGACCGGCTCACCGTTGTCGAAGGTGTAGCCGCTCTTGACCTTGATCGTCCAGAGCTTCTGGTCGTCCGAGGTGATCGACTCGGCCAGGTCGTTCTCCGGCGCGCCGGACTCGGCGTTGTACTTGACCAGCTGACGGTAGATCTGACGGATCACGTAGAGCGACGGCTCGTCGTCACCGGCGGACGGCAGCAGGAACGCCGGCTCCGCGTTGTAGACCCGGAGCTCGCCGCCCGCCTGGCCGGCAGCGTCGTCCGGGTCGTCGCCGCCGCTGCTGCAGGCGGTGGCCAACATGGCGGTGGCGGTCGCCGCGACCGCCACCTTCAGGAATTTCCCGCGCATGGGAGTGCCTCCTCAGGGCGCTCGGCTCACGAGGGGGTTGTGAGGTGCCTGCCACTGTGACACCCGATGCACGGTGGCGGGAAGGCGTGTTATCAACCCGATACCCGGCCGGGACGGTGCGTACATTCGTCCGGAGGCGGCTTCACCCTCCCCGGTCAGGCGTGGTAAGAGCTGCGGGAACGTTCCCGCCGGGCCGGTTCGCCACGGGTAGGGTCGATCCACGATGACCTTTCCGCCTTCCGCCACGCCCCTGGCCGACGTGCGCCGGGCCCTCGCCATCTTCGCCCATCCGGACGATGTGGATTTCGGCTGTGCGGGCACCGTGGCCACCTGGACGGGCAGCGGGATCGAGGTCGCCTACGTTCTGGTTACTGAGGGTGATGCTGGGGGATACGACGAGACACCCCGGCCGGAGCTGGTCCGGCAACGCGCGGAGGAGCAGCGGGCGGCGGCCGCCGCCGTCGGCGTCCGGCAGGTCGACGTCCTGACCGGGTACGCCGACGGCACGCTCGCGCCGACGCCACAGCTCCGCCGGGACCTCACCGCGGCCATCCGCCGGTTCCGCCCGGACCGGGTGCTGACCAGCTCGCCGCTGCGCCGGTGGGAGCACATCGCCGGGCCGGGACACCCCGACCACCAGGCCGTCGGCGAGGCGGCCACCTGCGCCGTCTACCCGGACGCGCGCAACCCGTTCGCGTACCCCGACCTGCTCGCCGCCGGCCTGGAGCCGTGGGTCGTACGGGAGGTCTGGTACGCGGGCGGCCCGGCACCCGACCATGCCGTCGACGTCACGGACAGTTACCACCGCAAGGTCGCCGCGATGCGCGCCCACCGGTCGCAGACCGCTCACCTCGACGTGGACACCTGGGTACGCGACCAGCTCACCGCCATCGCGGCCGACGCCGGCCTGCCGCCCGGCCGCCTCGCCGAGGCGTTCACCGTCCTGCGGACGGAGTGAGCGGCGACCCCGTCCGGCGCAGCCGGCACGGTCAGACGAGGCGGCGGTCGGCCGCCCAGCGGGACAGCTCGTAACGGTTGGACATCTGGAGCTTGCGCAGCACGTTCGACACGTGCGTCTCGACCGTCTTGATCGAGATGTACAGCTCCTTGGCGATCTCCTTGTACGCGTACCCCCGGGCGAGCAGCCGCAGCACCTCCCGCTCGCGGTTGGTGAGCTGGTCCAGCTCGGGATCGGAGACCGGCGCGTCGGGCCGGGCCGCGAACGCGTCCAGCACGAACCCGGCCAGCCGGGGGCTGAACACCGCGTCCCCGTCGGCGACCCGGCGGATCGCCGCCGCCAGCTCGTCCGGTGAGATGGTCTTGGTGACGTAGCCCCGCGCGCCGGCCCGGATCAGCCCGATCACGTCCTCGGCGGCGTCCGACACGCTCAGCGCCAGGAACCGCACCTGCGGGTGCGTACGCCGCATGGCCTCGAGCACCGCGCGGCCGCCACCGTCGGGCATGTGCACGTCGAGCAGCACCACGTCGGGCTCCGTGGCGGCGATCCGGCTGACCGCCTCGGCCACCGTGCTCGCCTCACCCACCACCTCGACGTGCACACCCAGCTCGGCGCGCACCCCGGCCCGGAACATCGCGTGGTCGTCGACGAGGAAGACCCGCAGCCGCTCCGGGGCGGTCCCCGTCTCCTCGACCGGGCCCGTCGTCTGCTCCGCCATCACCTGTCCCTTTCCGCCGTGGACGAGTCCCGGGAGATCGGCAGGATCAACCGGACCTCGGTCCCCTCCCCCGGCTCGGACCGGATCTCCGCCCGGCCGCCGTGCCGCCTCATCCGCCCGATGATCGAGCCCCGGACACCGTGCCGGTGGTCCTCCACCGTATCCGGGTCGAAGCCCTTCCCACGGTCCCGGACGAAGACACTGACCTGCTCCGGCTCGACCTCGGCGTACAGCGAGACGGTCTGCACGCCGGCGTGCCGGGCGGCGTTGACCAGGGCCTCCCGCGCGGCGGCCACCAGCGCGCCCACCCGTTCGTCGGTCTCCCGGTCACCGACGACCACCGTCTCCACGGTGATCGCGAAGGTGTCCTCCACCTCGGCCGCCGCCTGCTCCAGGGCCGCCGCGAAACGCTCCGTCGGGGAGCCGGTCGGCTTGTAGAGCCAGTTGCGCAGCGAGCGCTCCTGACCCCGGGCGAGCCGCTGCACGGTCTTCACGTCACCGGCGTTGCGCTGGATCAGCGCGAGGGTGTGCAGCACCTGGTCGTGCACCATCGCGGCCAGCTCGGCCCGCTCCTGCTCGCGGATCCGTCCCTCGCGCTCCGAGCGCAGCTGGTTCCACGTCCGCCAGAGCACCGGCGCGGCGACCACCCCGACGCCGGCGAGCCCGACCAGCGCGAAGATCACGCCGTTGAGCACCGCGTCGAAGTTCTGGGCCGGCGAGTAGACGGCCGCGACGCCGATGATGCCCACCGCGACGAGCACGCCGCCGCCGATGAACCGCAGCACGAACGCCCGCCGGTCGCTCTCCTCGACCACCGCGCTCAACCAGGGCACCGGCATCGCCTCGCCCCACTGCCGCCGCCGCTCGGGGGCGGACTGGTGCCAGATCACCCCGGCGCCGACCGCGATGATCGCCACCAGCCACCCGGCGGTGCCGGCTGCGCCCACCGAGTCGAAGAGCACCATCTGGAGCAGCAGCACCACGAGCCCGATCGCCACGAACGGCAGCAGCTGCGCGACGTCGCGGCGCGGAGGTACGGCGGTGTCGCCCGGTCGCAGCGGCACCACCGCCCAGAAGGCGGCGTAGAGGAGCAGACCGAGACCGCTCAGCCCGAGCAGCACCATGAAGGCGACCCGGACGCGGAGCACCGAGATGCCGAGGTGCTCGGCGATGCCCGCGGCCACCCCGGCGGCCATCCGGTGCTCGGGGGCGCGGTAGAGGCGAGGGGGCTGGGTCACGGTGCTGATCGGGGGCTCCCTGGTCACGACGGGTACGGTGTGGGCGACCGTCCGCTGCCGGCGCCGGTTCGATCGTCACACGGCACGCCGCCGCCCGACCACGGGGACGCCCCGGACATCCGGGCCGCCCGGATCTCAGGGTGGTGTCAGGGTCTCCTCCTGAGGTCGCCGACGCGACCCGGGGAGCAGGATCGAGGGCATGACCGAGGAAGCCGCTCAGTCCCCGACGCCCGGGGTGCCGCCGCCGCCCGCGGCGTCCCCGCCGGCCGGCGGGCCGCCACCTCCGCCGCAGGACCCGACCGGCGCGCCGCCCACCCCGGCCGCCGCCCCGCCGGCGGGCGGCGGCACCAGCTTCACCTCGCGGTACGGGCTGGTCCGACCGCACGACGGCCGGTACCTGGCGGGCGTGTGCGCGGCCATCGGCCGGGCGACGAACACCGACCCGGTGCTCTGGCGGGTGCTGCTGGCGGTGCTCGGCTTCTTCGGCGGCATCGGCATCCTGGTGTACGTCTCCGCCTGGCTGATCATCCCGGGCGAGGGCGACAGCGCCTCGCCGGTCGAGTCGATGCTGGGCCGTGGGCGGTCCAGCATGTCCCCGGTCACCGTGATCGTCCTCAGCATCCTGGTGGCGGTCAGCTTCGCCTTCATCGTCACCGACGCGTTCCGGGCCGTGCTGCTGGGCGCGGCCATCCTGGTCTGCGGGGCGCTGCTGCTCAACCGCGAGCGCCCCGGTGGCCCGCCGGTCGGCGGCGCCCCGCCGGGTGCCGCCCCCGCGCCACCCGGCCCGGTGCCGCCGGTGGCCTACCCGGCCCCGGTCGGTCATCCGGCCGCCCCGGGGGACCCGACCCTCGCGGCGGGCGCCGTGCCACCCGCCGGAGCGACGGAGCCGGCCGCGCCGACCATGCCGCTGCCGGTCACCACGTCGCCGCTGCCGGTGACCACGCCCGGGACGGCCGAACCGACGGCCGAACTGCCGGCGGCGGCGCCCGCAGGCGTGACGCCGCCGCCCGCGCCGCCGGCGTGGGGTGGGACGCCGGCCGGCCCGGCGCCCTCGGCGTGGGCGTCTCCGGTCAGCGGTACGCCGGCTGCGCCGACCTGGCCCCCGGCACCGTCCGGGCCGCCGATCCCGCCCCCTGGCGGCTACCGCCCACCGTTCGCGCCGCACGGCCCGTACGCGGGACGTCCGGTGGCACCGCCGGCGCCGGCGCCCCGCCCGCCGAAGCGGCCACGGGAGCGGTCCGCGCTCGGTGCGGTGACCTTCTCGCTGATCTTCCTCGCCCTCGGCGTGGTGACCGTCCTCGACCTGCTGGACGTCTTCCCGGTCGGCGCCTCGGCGTACTTCGCGGCGGCCCTGGCCACCATCGGCCTCGGCCTGCTCGTCGGCACCTGGTTCGGCCGGGCCCGGTGGCTGATCGCACTGGGGCTGGTGACCGCCGCCGCGCTGACGGTGGCGACCGTCGCCGAGTCGTACGACCACATCCGGGGGGTGGACGGCGCGGTGACCTGGGCCCCGGCCAGCCACGCGGAGCTGGCGACCCGGTACGAGAACAGCTTCGGCGACTCGGTGCTCGACCTCCGCGCCGTGGACTTCGACGGGAAGGACACCGAGATCACCGTCGCGGTCAACTTCGGCGAGGCCACCGTTGTGGTTCCACCGGACGTCGACGTGACCGTCCTGGCCGACGTGAACGCCGGTGACGCGGTCGTCTTCGGCCGCCGTTCGGGGACGCTCGACGAGCGCGCCGGCGGGGTCGACGGGCCGCTGCGCGAGACCACCGACCTGGGTGCGAACGGCCCCGGCGGCGGGAAACTACGCCTCTACATCCACGTCAACGCCGGCAAGCTGGAGGTGACCCGGTGAGGGCGCATCGCACCGACCTCGTGTCCCTGGCGTTCGGGCTCCTCTTCGTCGGCCTCGCCACGTGGTGGCTGGTCGCCCGGCTGCTCGGGTTCGTCCTGCCGCCGGTCGGCTGGTTCCTGGCCGGCGCGCTGCTGCTGGTCGGCGTGCTCGGACTGGTGGGCGCGCTGCGCGCCGCACGCTCCACCCGCCCGGCCGGGACCGACGGGATCTCCACGACCGACGGGACCACCGGACCCGCCGGGACGGTCGCCCCGACCTCGACGCACCCGGTGCCCGAGGTGGCGGCCGGGGAGACCGCCAGGACGGACGCGGACGGGTGGCCGGTGCCCGGCCAGCCGGACCGGGACGTGTCGGCGCCCCTGTCGGGCGCCCCGGCCGGCGGGAACGCCGGCCGGGAGGACGCCGACGAGTGGCCGACGGAGGCGGTCACCGACCGCCGGGACGAGGCCGTCGAGGACCGGCCGGCGGACGTTCCCGGGGACTGGCCGCCGTCCCCACCGGCCGGTGGGGACGGCCGCTGACCGCGGCGGTGCGATGCCCGCACGGCGGCGCATATGCTGGCCGGTGGAGACCGTCCCGGCCGGTCGCCGCACGCCCGCGCCGGGCCGGCCACGGCCGATGCCGGCGCCGGCCGTGCCGGTATTCCGCCTCAACCGTCGTCCCGACCCGTCAGGAGCCCGCCCGACATGACCCAGTCCCCCGCCGTGCGCCTCTCCGGCCGGTCCGGTCCGGTCCGCATCGGCGAGCGTGCCGCCCGTACCCTCGTCGCCGAGTTCGCCCGGATCAACGACCCGAAGGCCGCCCTCCTGGTCGGCGCCAGCCCGGAGTCCCCGGTGCTCGCCGCGGCGATCGAGGCGCTGCTGCCCGGTGACACGCTCACCGTGGTGCCGGCCGCCGCGACGAGCGCCGCGCTGCTGCGTGAGCACGTCTCCACGCAGGGCCGCTGGGTCGCCGAGCGGGTCCGCGTCGTCGAGACGTTGGCCGAGGCCGAGGTAGCGGCGGTCGCCATCGTCGGTGAGCCGTTCACCGGCACCGCCGAGGAGACCCGCGCCGCCATCGAAGGGCTGGGCAAGTACCTGGCCGACGGGGCGGTGCTCAGCGTCGCCGCGCCGGTCGCCCCGGGTCGCAGCGCCGGCGCCGCCGACGAGCTGGACCGCCAGGGCGCGCTGTACGGCGTCGGCAGCGACCTGGTGCTGCGCAACAACCCGCCGCTGCGGGTGCACCGGCTCCGGTTCACCCCGGTCGACGCCGCCGCGGCCGCGGGGCTGGCTCCGGCGTACCGGCCGTCCAGCGTGCCGCTGACCCGCACCATGCACATCGACTCCAACGGCGTGGCCGCCGCGGGCATCGCGCTCGGCCTGGCGGGGCTGGCCCGGCTGACCCGGCCCAGGTCGAAGCTGTGGCTGCTGCCCGCCCTGGCCGCGGCGCCCGTGGCCGCCTTCTTCCGCGACCCGGAGCGGGACGTGCCGGAGGACCCGTCGGCCGTGGTCGCCGCCGCCGACGGGCAGGTGCTCTCCGTGCAGCGGCTGCACGACGAGCGTTTCGGCGACGGCGAGTGGCTGCGGATCGCGGTCTTCCTGTCGGTGCTCGACGTGCACGTCAACCGCTCCCCGGTGGCGGGCAAGGTGGTCGACTACTTCGTGGCCGACGGCGGCTTCGTCAACGCGATGAAGCCGGAGGCCGAGCACAACGTCGCCGCGTACACGGTGCTGGACACCGCGCACGGCACGGTGGTGGTGGCGCAGCGCACCGGGCTGATCGCCCGGCGGATCGTGCAGCGGGCGCCGATCGGCGCGCTGCTGGCGAAGGGCGAGCGTTTCGGGCTGATCCGGTTCGGCTCACGCACCGACGTCTACCTGCCCGCCGAGGCGGCGGAGCCGCTGGTCGGCCCGGGTGACAAGGTGGTCGGCGGGTCGACCGTCATCGCCCGCTGGCGCTGACTTCCGCCATCCAAGCTGAAAGGGGCGCCGCGGATACCCGCGGCGCCCCTTTGCTGCTGCTTGATCGTCAGACGGTGCGACGCTGGCGCAGCCAGAGCACCGGGCCGCTGAGCAGGTAGCCCACGACGACGAGGGCGAAGGTGAGCCGGATGTCGACCAGCGCGCCGAGGACCGGGGCCAGCCACAGCCACGGCGGCAGCTTCACCAGGCGGGCGAGCTTCGCGTACGGGAAGCTGGAGACCATGGCGAAGGCGAGCAGCGTCACCCCGCTGACCAGCACCAGCCCCGACACCGGCAGCCCGATGGCGACCGTCAGGGCGAGCACCGCGGCAGCCATGGTGGTCGGCACGCCGCAGAAGAAGCGGCCGTCCTTCGGCGAGACGTTGAACCGGGCGAGCCGGATGGCGGCGCAGGCGGCGACGAGGGCGCAGGCCACCGCGGCGGCGGCCGGCGGCACGGAGCCGGCCAGCGAGGCGTAGACCACCACCGGAGCGGCGAGCCCGAACGAGCACATGTCGGCCAGCGAGTCCATCTGGGCGCCGAACGGGCTGGCCACACCGAGCTTGCGGGCCAGGGCGCCGTCGAGACCGTCGAAGGCGACGCAGGCGATCAGGCAGAGGGCCGCGACCCGCACCTCACCCTGCATGGCGAGGAAGATCGCCAGCATGCCCAGCATGAGGCTGGCCAGGGTGCACGCGTTGACCACCGCGAACTTCATCCGGCGGGCGACGGTCCGCTCGCCGGGGAGCAGCGGGATCGACATCGCCGTCGGGTCGTCTACCGGCGACGCGGGAGCGAGGGCGGGGCTGACCGGGACGACCGCCTCGATCTCGGCGTCGTACCGGCCGTACCGGGTGTCCGCGTACCGGCGCTCGACCAGTGCCACGTCGGTGCCGGCACGGAGGTCGCCGTCCCGGCGACCCACCCGGACCAGCAGCACCTGGCGGGCGAACGTGCTGCTGCGGCGCAGCCGGCCCGCCCAACGGCGCCCTGCGGGGCGCGGACTGTCAGTCGTACGACGCCGGCGCCATGGGGCTCTCGGCACGTTTCCTCCATCACCGGATCGGCTCACCGCCTCGGCGGCGGGTGTCCGGCTGTCTCGTGCCGGACCTCTCTGGCCCGGCAGCCGTTTTGCGGAGTACACCATCGCATAGGGGAACGGGGATTGGCGATAGCTGCCGGCGGTACTTATATCTCCCTTAAACCGCGCGAACCGCTCTCATATTCCCATCCCGGGCCGCATCGCCCGTTTCACCGCCAACTCCCTCACTCGAATGTACCGGACCTGGGCGAGGTCGTCGCGGCGAGCGAGTGCCGGCATCCCTGATGACCGATATATAGCTGTTTAATGCTTTGCCGGTCGCCGTGCTCAGGCGCCGTGTCCTCACGTACGGCCCCGGACGGCGGACGGTTCAGCCAACACGCTCCGTGATCGCGCGGCTGGCGATGTCGGTCAGCGGCAGGCCGGCGAGCTGACCGACGTTGAACCACGCCGCGCACTCGGTCGACCCCCCGGCCAGCTCGGTGACCCGCGGCTCGGTCGGCTCGTCCACCGCCACCCGGTAGACCACCCGGACGCCGTGCCAGTCCAGCGGGTACCCCTCCGGCCCGAGCGCGGCCGGGTTGTGCAGGTTGTCCACGCCGATCAGCTCGACCACCCGCCCGAGCTGGCCGGCCTCCTCGACCAGTTCACGCAGCAGCGCGGGCTCCGGCGCCTCGCCGTGGTCGGTGCCGCCGCCGGGCAGGTGCCAGCGGCCGGCGCCCGGGTAGCCGTCCGCGATCCGCGTCAACAGCACCCGGCCCCGCGGATCGGTGACCAGCCCGTACGCCCCGAAGCGCTGCCGCCGGCCCGCCGGAAGCGGGCCGGCCTGGTCGGCCGGCAGGGCCGTGGGGAGCCCCGGTGGCAGGGGCGTGACGGCCAGCCCGAGCAGCTCGGCGGTGAAGGGCATCAGCGGCACGGTCGCCGCCTCGGCGGGCGTGAACCAGCCCACCTCGTCGCCGCCCCCGGTCGGCTCCGGCCGGAGCGTGCCACCCCGCGCCGTCACGTCGAACACCAACCGGTCGGTGTGCAGCACGATCCCGGCGTCGGCGAAGGTGGCCACGTCCGCGACGGCCGCCCGCATCCCGGCCACCGCCACGGCGAGCCCGCTCTCCTCGGCGAACTGCCGCACGACCGCGTCGGCGGGGTGCTCGGCGTGCGCCAGCCCGCCGCCGGGCAACTGCCAGACGCCCGGGTACGGGCACGCGGCCGGCCCCCGCGCGAGCAGCACCCGCCCGTCGGCGTCCCGCAGAACCCCGTACGCCGCCACCCGTCGCCGCTGCTCCACGAACCCGTCCCCCGTCCGCACTACGTCGATCATGAAGTTATCGCCGTCGACACCGGCGTGTCCCGACAATAACTTCATGATCGACGTGTGCGGCGCCGGGCGAACCCGGGGTGGGGTGGGCGATCAGGTCAGGCGGGCGGCCTGGACGGCTTCCGCCGTCACCTCCGTGAGCCGGTCGCTGGGGAGGGCGCCCAGCTCCTCGCGGGCGAACCAGCGGGCCTCGCAGGTGGAGCCGCCCACGTCGGCGACGGTCGGCGGCGCGGGCTGGTCGACCACGACCCGGTAGAACGCGCGGACGCCGTGCCAGTCGATCGGGTACCCCTCCGGGCCCAGCGAGGCGGCGTCGCGGTGGCTCGCCACCCCGAGCAGCTCGACCAGGCGCCCGGTCTGCCCGGTCTCCTCCACCAGTTCCCGGATCAGCGCGGCGCCCGGCTGCTCGCCGTAGTCGGTGCCGCCGCCGGGCAGGTGCCAGCACCCGGCTCCCGGGTAGCCGTCCGAGACGCGGGTGAGCAGCACCCGCCCCTCCGGGTCGGTGACCACGGCGTACGCGGCGAAGCGCTGCGCCCGGTGCAGGCCGTCCGGCCCGGGCACCGCGTAGAACGACGGGAACTCGGGCGGCTCGTCGGGCACGATGTCCGCCGAGGAGGCCGGCAGGCCCAGGGCGCGCGCGGTGAACGAGCGCAGCGGCAACTCGCGGGCCTCGTCGAGGGTGAACCAGCGGGCCAGGTCGGTGGGCCGGTCGACCCGGTCGGTGAGCGTCCCGCCACGGACCGACACCCGGTAGAGGAGGCGGTCGGTGTGGATGGTGATGCCCCGCTCGGGCAGCGCCCGCATGTCGGCCAGAACGTCCTTCAGGCCGGCGACGCTGACCGAGAGCCCGGTCTCGGCCGCGGTCTCCCGGACGACGGTGTGGTGCGGATCCTCGCCGTGGTCGACCGCGCCTCCGGGCAGCGACCACGTGCCGGGGGTGCCGGAGCGCTCCGATGCGCGGACCAGCAACACCCGACCGACTGAGTCAGTGCAGACTGCGTACGCCGCGATCCTGCGGAGCGGCTCCAGCATGGTGGTCACGGAGCCAAATTCTCCCCGCAACCGGCTACCGGCATCGAAAAGAGTCAGATTCCTGACTCTAAGCTCCCGCATCAGGGGCGGGTCAGGGTATGGATCCGGGCGGTCACCGAGGTCGGCCGGCAGCCCGGCGCGGACCGTGGAGACATGACGACCACCGGTATTCCCCAAGCCCCGTACAAGCAGCTCCGCCGCCCCGTCACCGACCGGATGGTCGCCGGGGTGGCCAGTGGAGTCGGCCGCTACTTCGACGTCGACCCCACCCTGGTCCGGGTGATCTTCGCGGTCACCGGCCTGCTCACCGGCGGCCTCGCGCTGCTCGCGTACCCGATCATGTGGTTCCTGATGCCGGAGGAGCCGGCCGGCGCGCCCGCCTGGCCGCACCCGACGGCGGCCGTGCCCACGCCGACGGCCGAAACCACGCCGACGGCCGGGACCACGCCGGCCGCGCCGACCACGACGGCTACCCCGCCCGCGCAGCCGGCCCCGTGGCCGGCGGCGACGCCCGAGGCGACCACCGCGCCGGTCCCGACGCCGCAGAGCCGGCCGGCGCCTCAGCCGCCCGTGCCGCCCGCGGCGTGAGCCCGGCTCACTCCCACTCGATGGTGCCCGGCGGCTTGCTGGTCACGTCCAGGACCACCCGGTTGACCTCGGCGACCTCGTTGGTGATCCGGGTGGAGATCCGGGCGATCACCTCGTACGGCAGCCGGGACCAGTCGGCGGTCATCGCGTCCTCGCTGGAGACCGGGCGCAGCACCACCGGATGCCCGTAGCTGCGCCCGTCTCCCTGCACGCCGACGCTGCGCACGTCCGCCAGGAGGACCACCGGGAACTGCCACACGCCCCGGTCCAGACCCGCGGCGGACAGCTCCTGGCGGGCGATCAGGTCGGCCTTCCGGAGCACGGCCAGCCGCTCCTCGTCGACCGCGCCGATGATCCGGATGGCCAGGCCCGGCCCCGGGAACGGGTGCCGCCAGACCATCGCCTCGGGCAGGCCGAGCTGGAGCCCGAGGGTGCGGACCTCGTCCTTGAAGAGCGTGCGCAGCGGCTCGACCAGCGCGAACCTCAGGTCCTCCGGGAGCCCGCCGACGTTGTGGTGGCTCTTGATGTTGGCCGTGCCGGTGCCGCCGCCGGACTCGACCACGTCCGGGTAGAGGGTGCCCTGCACCAGGAACTCCACGTCGCCGTGGGCGGCGATCTCCCGCGCGGCGGCCTCGAAGACCCGGATGAACTCCCGACCGATGATCTTGCGCTTCTGCTCGGGGTCGGTGACCCCGGCGAGCGCGCCGAGGAAGCGCTCCTGCGCGTCGACCACCTTCAGCTTGATGCCGGTGGCGGCGACGTAGTCCTTCTCCACCTGCTCCGCCTCCCCGGCCCGCAGCAGGCCGTGGTCGACGAAGACGCAGGTGAGCTGGTCACCGACGGCCTTGTGGACCAGCGCCGCGGCGACGGCGGAGTCCACGCCGCCGGAGAGCCCGCAGATGACCTCCTTGTCGCCGACCTGCTCGCGGATCCGGGCCACCTGCTCGTCGATGATGTTCTCCGGCGTCCAGGTGGGCTCGATGCCGGCGATGTCGTACAGGAAGCGGGCCAGCATCTCCTGACCGTGCGCGGTGTGCCCCACCTCCGGGTGGAACTGCACGCCCGCGCGACGGCCGGCCAGGTCCTCGAAGGCGGCCACCGGCGCACCCGCCGACTCGGCGGTGACCGTGAAGCCAGCCGGCGCCTCGGTGACGCAGTCGCCGTGGCTCATCCACACCGGCAGGTCGTCGGGGAGGTCCCGGAGCAGCACGCCGGCCTCGGGACGGGTGTGCAGCGGGGTGCCGCCGTACTCCCGGTTGCCGGTCTTCGCGACCGTGCCGCCGAGCGCCCGGGCCATCGCCTGGAAGCCGTAGCAGATGCCGAACACGGGCACCCCGGCGTCGAACATGCCCGCGTCGATCTGCGGCGCGTCGGGCGCGTAGACGCTGGCCGGGCCGCCGGACAGGACGATCGCGGCCGGGTCCTTCGCCAGCATCTCGGCGACCGGCATCGTGTGCGGGACGATCTCCGAGTAGACCTTCGCCTCGCGCACCCGGCGCGCGATGAGCTGGGCGTACTGGGCTCCGAAGTCCACCACCAGGACTGGGCGAGGCGTGCTCATGTGCAGAAAGCCTACCCACCGTCACGGCCCGCCCGGCCGCCACCCGGCGGGCGCGTCGGGGTGAGGCTGTTAACAAGGGTCCCCGGCTCTACCGGAGGCGTTAACAAGGGGCCCTTCCTTACCGCAGTGCGCCGGGGGCGTCGGGCGGGACGGCCGGGGTGCGCGGGGGGATCGGGGGGACGCGGACATAGCGGGCGCCGAGGGATGGGCGGGGATCCGGCTCGCCCTTGTTGGGCCAGAAGGACATGGCGCGTTCGGCCTGGGCGGTGATCGTGAGGCTCGGGTTGACGCCGAGGTTGGCCGAGACCGCCGCGCCGTCCACCACGTGCAGGCCCGGGTGCCCGTACACCCGGTGCCAGGGGTCGATCACCCCGTCGTCGGGGGTGGCACCGATCACCGCGCCGCCGAGGATGTGCGCGGTCATCGGGATGTTGAACGGCTCGGTCAGCGCACCGCCCGGCACCCCGCCGATCTCCTCGGCGAGCAGCCGCACCGCCTGGTTGCCGGCGGGGATCCAGGTCGGGTTCGGGGCGCCGTGGCCGGGGCCGGAGACCAGCCGCCGGCCCAGCGGCCCGCGCCGCATCCGGGTGGTCAGGGAGTTGTCCGCCGACTGCATGACCAGCGCGATCACCGTCCGCTCCGACCAGCCGCGGACCGACAGCATCCGGGCCGCGACGCCCGGCTGCCGCACGATGGAGCCCAGCCAGCGGCGCACCCGGCGCGGGCCGCCGTCGACCAGGAGCGACTGGAGCAGCCCCATCGCGTTGGAGCCCCGCCCGTAACGGACCGGTTCGATGTGGGTCTGCGCGTCCGGGTGGAACGAGCTGGTGATCGCCACACCCTCGGTGAAGTCCGTCCCGTCCGCCCGGGCCCGCTGGCGGGGCACCGACGCGCCGAGGATCGCCTCCGAGTTGGTCCGGGTCAGCTCGCCGAGGCGGGACGAGAGCCGGGGCAGCGCCCCGCTCGCCTTCATCCCGTGCAGCAGTCGCTGGGTGCCGAGCGCCCCCGCCGCGAAGACCACCTGGTCGGCGTGGATCACCTGGCGGCGCTTGCGCAGCCAGGCCCCGGTCCGCACGGTGTGCACCGCGTACCCGCCGCCCTCGACCGGGCGCACGGCGGTCACCGTCGTCAGCGGGTGCACGTCGACACCGAGCCGCTCGGCGAGCCACAGGTAGTTCTTGACCAGGGTGTTCTTGGCCCCGTGCCGGCACCCCGTCATGCAGCCGCCGCAGTGCGTGCAGCCGGTCCGCTCCGGGCCGGCGCCGCCGAAGTACGGGTCGGGCACCCGCTGCCCCGGCCGGCCGATGTGCACGCCGACCGGGGTGGCGTGGAAGGTGTGCCCGACCCCCATCCGCTCGGCCACCGACCGCATCGCCCGGTCCGCGCCCGTGGTGACGGGGTACGTGGTGACGCCGAGCATCCGCTTCGCCTGGTCGTAGTGGCGGGCCAGCTCGTCCCGCCAGTCGGTGACGTCGCGCCACTGCGGATCGTCGTAGAAGGCGTCGAGCGGCTCGTACAACGTGTTGGCGTAGACCAGTGAGCCACCGCCCACCCCGGCGCCGGAGAGCACCATCACCCCGCCGCCGGCCTTCCGGTCGGCCGCCCGCAGCAGGGTAATCCGCTGGAGCCCGTAGCACCCGAGCCACGGCGCCCAGAGGAACCGCCGCACCCGCCACGAGGTCTCCGGGAACTCCTCGTCGGCGAAGCGGCGCCCGGCCTCCAGGACCCCCACCCGGTAGCCCTTCTCGGCGAGCCGTAGCGCGCTCACGCTGCCGCCGAACCCGGACCCGATGACGACCACGTCGTACCGCATGAACGCATCATTACCGGCGGGTAGCCGTCGCGCCAGGGGCAGTTTGCCGCGATCATGGAAACCCGTTCGACGGATAGTCGAGCGCCGGCGCAACCCGGTGCCCCCGTCCGCGCGTTTCTTCAGGCACGGGGGAAGGGGTGGCCGGATGGTCCTCGGGTCCGACGCGCGCCGTGGGTGGCGCCTCGCCCTGGTCGCGCTCGCCGCCGGCGTCCTGCTCACGGCCGGCGGGGCGGCCGTGGTCCGTACGCTGGCCGACCGCGGCCCGCAGCGGCCGGCGCCCGACGCGAGCGCCACCGGAGCCACCCCCACCCCCACCCCCACGCCCACGCCGTCGCCCGCACCGACCGGCCCGCCGCCCGGCGCCGCCGCCATCACGGGCCCGCTCAACCTGCTGCTGGTGGGGGTGGACACCCGGGTCAGCGACCCCGCCTGGGAGCCGCACTCGGACGCCGTCCTCGTCCTGCACGTGCCGCGCGGGCTGGACCGGGCGTACCTGTTCTCACTCCCCCGCGACCTGCTGGTCGACATCCCGGCCTTTCCCCGGGCCGACTACCGCGGCGGGCGCACCAAGCTGACCCACGCCATGGCCTACGGCAGCCGGGTGCCCGGCCGGCCGCGCAATCCGGACCCCGCCCAGGGGTACGACCTGCTGCGCAGCACGGTCAGCGGCTACACGGGCCTGCGGATCGACGCCGGCGCCGTGCTCACCTTCGGCGGCTTCGACCGGCTGGTGGACACCCTCGGTGGGGTGGACCTGCGGATCGACCAGCGGGTGGTGTCGCAGCACCGCCGGCCGGACGGCACCCACCGCGCCCCGAAGCCGGGCGGCGGCGGGTACGTCGGGCCGCAGATGGTCTACGAGCCGGGCGTACGGCACCTCAACGGCTGGCAGGCGCTGGACTACGCGCGCCAGCGCTACATGTCCGGTGGCGACTACGCGCGCCAGCGCCACCAGCAGCAGCTGATCAAGGCACTGGTCACGAAGATCCTCGACGAGGACCTGGCCCGGGACCCGGCGCGGGTCGAGCAGGTGGTGGCGGCACTCGGGGACACCCTGATCTACGCCGGTGGGCCGCGGATCGTCGACGTCGCCTACGCCCTGGGCGGTCTGGATCCGGACCGGCTCGTCCTCGTCGGTCTCCCCGGCGCATCCGTCGGCCGGGGCGGCGGCTACCGCGGTGAACAGCTCACCCAGGTCGGGCGCGGGTTCCTCCCGGAGCTCCGGGCCGGCCGCGCCGATGCGTACCTGGCCGCGCATCCGGAGCTGCGGCAGGAATCGTGAGCCCGTCCCCGCCGCCGACCGGCGGCGGGGACGGGGACACCACCGCTCAGAGCGGCTTGGGAACGGCGGGCTTCCTGGTGTCGTACAGCCACGCGTCGAAGAGCTTGTCCAGCTGCTTGCCGGAGATCCGCTCGGAGAGCTCGACGAACTCCTTCGTGGTGCCGGTGCCGTTCCGCTGCTCCTGCGCCCAGGTCTTCAGGATCTGGAAGAACGCCTTGTCGCCGACCGACACCCGGAGCGCGTGCACGGTCATCGCGCCACGCTCGTACACCGATTCGCTGAACAGGTTCTTCACGCCGGGCTTACCCGGCGGGGTCCGCCACACCTCCGCCGGCACCCGGGCCATCCGGATGTCGAAGGCCTGCTTCGCGGTGCCCTCGCCGCTGTGCTCGGCCCACAGCCACTCCGCGTACGACGACAGCCCCTCGTTGAGCCAGATGTCCTGCCACCGCTCCAGCGCCACGCTGTTGCCGAACCACTGGTGGGCCAGCTCGTGCGCCACCACGCCGGTGTTCTCGCCACGGCGGAAGAAGCCGGCGGAGTAGACCGGTCGGCTCTGCGTCTCCAGCGCGTACCGGATGCGCTCGTCGGACACCACCACGCCGCCGTACGCGTCCACCGGGTACGGGCCGAACACGGTCTCCAGGTAGTCCGCCACCTTGAGCGTCTTCGCGATCGACGCGTCGGCGGCGCCCTTGGACACCTTCGTCGTGACCGCGTGGAACACCGGCCGTCCCTTGTGCTCGCTCTGGGTGAGCCGGAACTTGCCGATGGCCACCGTGCTGAGGTAGCTCGCCATCGGGGTGTTCTCGGCCCACTTCCAGGTGGTCCAGCCGCCGGTGCTGGTCTTCCCGCCCGGCACGCCGTTGCTGACCGCCGTCAGGCCGTCCGGGACGGTGATCTCGAACTGGTAGGTCGCCTTGTCCGACGGGTGGTCGTTGACCGGGAACCAGGTGCTGGCCGACTCCGGCTGGCCCAGCGCGATCGCCCCGTCGCCGGTGTGCAGCCACCCGCCCTCACCGAGCACCTCGTTCTTCAGCGGCTTCGGCACGCCCGCGTACGTGATCTCGGCGGTGAAGCCGTTGCCGGAGACCAGGCCGGCGGCCGGGGTGACGACGAGTTCGTTCTTCTCCTGCTCGTGCCCGGCGGCGGCACCGTCAATCGTCACACCGCTGACCGTCAACCCGGCCAGGTCCAGGTTGAACGACGACAGGTCCGCCGTGGCCGTGGCCTTCACCGTGGTCACGCCGCTCAACTGGTCCTTCGCCGGGTCGTAGCGGACCTTCACCGTGTACGCCGTGACGTCGTACCCGCCGTTGCCGTAGCTCGGGAAGTACGGGTCGCCGGCACCGGCCGCTCCGGGCGTGAAGTTCCGCGCCGGCGTCGGCGTCGCCGTCGGTGCGGCCGACTGCTCGGGTGCCGCCGTCGGCTCGGACGACTGGCAGCCGCTCACCCCCAACACACCCGCCATCAGCAGACCGACGCCCGCCCGGGGCGCTCGTCGTCCACGTACCATCAGCAGTCCTCTCCCCGTCGCCGTGGCCGGTCGACGCCGGCCGCCCCGCCCCGCTCCGGCCGGGCGCAGGCGGGAGCCTACCGATTGACGATCACGCGTCCATCACGGCAGGGTCGGCGCGGTCCGCCCGGTCAGCCAGGCGTCGAAGAGCGGGCGCAGATCCTTCCCGGAGACCCGCTCGGCGAGCGCCACCAGATCGTCCGTGGTGGCGTTGCCGCCACGCCGCTCGGCCGTCCACGTGCGAAGGATCGTGAAGAAGGCGTCGTCACCGACCGTCCGACGCAGCGCGTGCACGGCCAGCGCACCGCGCGTGTAGACAGCGCTGCCGAACAGCTGCCCCCGGCCGGGGTCGAGCGTCGGTCGCGACCAGTCGGTCATCGCGTACCGGAGCTCGAAGTTCCGCTGCGCGGTCCGGCCGCCGTCGTGCTCCTCCCACAGCCACTCCGCGTACGTGGCGAAGCCCTCGTTGAGCCAGATGTCCCGCCAGCGGGCCACCGCGACGCTGTTGCCGAACCACTGGTGCGCCAGCTCGTGCGTGACCACACCGAGGTTGGGCCGCCCGCCCCGGAAGAAGCCCGGCCCGTAGACCGGCCGGGACTGCGTCTCCAGCGCGTACCCCACCCGCGGGTCGGTGACCGCGATCCCGCCGTACGACCCGAACGGGTACGGCCCGAACCGGCCGGCCAGGAAGTCGGCGATCTCGGCGGTGCGGGCCAGCGAACTCGCCTCCGGGCCGGTCGCGGCCAGCCGCTCCGGCACCGCCGTGACGATCGGCTTCCCGGCGTGGGTGCCGGTCGTCACCCGGTAGTCCCCGATCACCAGCGTGCTCAGGTAACTCGCCATCGGCGTCCGCTCGGCCCACCGCCACGTGGTCCGGCCGCCCGCGCTGGTCCGCCCGCCCGGCACGCCGTTGCTGAGCGCCTCCAGCCCGTCCGGGACGGTCACCTCGATCTCGTAGGTGGCCTTGTCGGAAGGGTGGTCGTTGACCGGGAACCAGGTCGCGGCCGAGTACGGCTGACCGAGGGCGATCGCCCCGTCCTCGGTGTGCAGGAAGCCGCCACTGCCCAGCTGCCCGTCGGGGCGGGCGGTGGGAACGCCGGCGTACGTCACCTCGACGGTGAACCGGCTGCCCCGGGCCAGCCCCCGCTCCGGGGTGACGACCAGTTCGTCGCCGTCGCGGTGGTGTTCGGCCCGGGCGTCGTCGACGGTCACCGCCGTCACGTCCAGCCCGACGAGGTCCAGGTTGAAGCGGGACAGCGGCTCGGTGGCGGTGGCGGTGACCACGGCCCGGCCGGAGAGCCGGTCCCCGGGCGGGTCGTAGTCGACGGCGAGGCGGTAGTTGTCCACGTCGTACCCACCGTTGCCGGCCCCCGGGACGTACGGGTCGCCGATGTCGGCCGCGCCCGGGTGGAAGCCGTCGTCGTCCCTGGTCGGGAGGCAGCCGGCGAGCACGACCGCCGCCGCGACGGCCACGGCCAGGCCCGGGCGGACCGGGGCTGAGGTACGACGCACCGGTCGAGCCTATCGGCGCGACCGGTGCGTGCGGTGCTTCTCGGGGCGGGTCAGCGGTCCAGGACCAGGCCGACCTTCTGGAACTCCTTGAGGTCGCGGTAGCCGCACTTGGCCATCGCGCGGCGCAGCCCGCCGAACAGGTTGAGCTGGCCGTCCGGCTCGTCGGCCGGGCCAAAGAGCAGCTGCTCCATCGAGCCGAGCGGCTCGCCGGCCACCTCGAACGCGCCACGCGGCAGCGACGGGTGGCTGGCGGCCGAGTGCCACCACGCGCCACCGGCCGGTGCCTCCGCGCACAGCGACAGCGGCTCGCCGAGCATCACCGCGTCCGCCCCGCAGCCGAGGGCCTTGGCGATGTCGCCCGAGGTCATGACGTCGCCGTCGGCGATCAGGTGCACGTACCGGCCGCCGGTCTCGTCCAGGTAGTCGCGCCGCGCGGCGGCCGCGTCGGCGATCGCGGTGGCCATCGGCACCCGGATGCCGAGCACGGAGTCGGTCGTGGACCAGTCGTCGCCGCCGATGCCGACGATGACGCCGGCCGCACCCGTACGCATCAGGTGCAGGGCGGTCTTGTAGTCGGTGCAGCCGCCGACGATGACCGGCAGGTCGAGGTCGGCGATGAACTCCTTGAGGTTGAGCGGCTCCTCGGTCGTCGAGACGTGCTCGGCGGAGACGATGGTGCCCTGGATGACCAGGATGTCGACACCGGCGTCGAGGATGACCGGGGCGAGCGCGAGGGTGTGCTGCGGCGAGACCCGCACGGCCACCGTGCCGCCGCCGGCACGCAGCTCGCGGACCCGCTCGGCGATCAGGTCGGGACGGATCGGCTCGGAGTACGCCTCCTGGAGCCGCTTGGTGTGGCGCGCGTCCTCGTCCAGGCCGGCCAGCTCCTCCAGCACCTTCGTCGGGTTCTCGTAGCGGGTCCACAGACCCTCCACGTTGAGCACGCCGAGGCCGCCGAGCTGGCTCAGCTTCACCGCCGAGGCCGGGCTCATCGTCGCGTCGGAGGGGTGGCCGACGCAGGGGATGCCGAACGGGTACGCGTCGAGCTGCCAGGCCGTGGAGACGTCGTCGACGTCCCGGGTGCGGCGGCTCGGCACGATCGCGATGTCGTCCAGGTGGTAGCCGCGCTGCGCGGTCTTGCCCAGCCCGATCTCGACCACGTCACGCATGGGGACTCCAGGTGGTTGGGGGTGGTGGGTCAGCGGGTGTGGTAGTTGGGCGCCTCGACGGTCATCTGGATGTCGTGCGGGTGGCTCTCCTTGAGCCCGGCCGCGGTGATCCGGATCAGCTGGCCACGCTGGTGCAGCTCGGTGATGCTCTCCGCACCGGCGTACCCCATGGCGAGCCGCAGCCCACCGACCAGCTGGTGGGCGACCCGGGCCAGCGGCCCCCGGTACGGCACCTGGCCCTCGACGCCCTCGGGGACCAGCTTCTCGTCGCTGGTCACGTCCTGCTGGAAGTAGCGGTCCTTCGAGTACGACTTGGCCTGGCCCCGGGACTGCATGGCACCCAGCGAGCCCATCCCCCGGTAGGCCTTGTACTGCTTGCCGTTGACGAAAATCAGCTCGCCCGGGCTCTCCTCGCAGCCGGCCAGCAGGCTGCCCAGCATGACCGTGTCGGCCCCGGCGACGAGCGCCTTGGCGATGTCGCCCGAGTACTGGACGCCGCCGTCGCCGATCACCGGGACGCCGGCCGGCCGCGCCGCCCGCGCCGCCTCCATGATCGCCGTGATCTGCGGTACGCCGACACCCGCGACCACCCGGGTCGTGCAGATGGCGCCCGGGCCGACCCCGACCTTGACGCCGTCCGCGCCGGCCTCGACCAGTGCCTTCGCGCCGGCGTACGTGGCGATGTTGCCGCCGATGACGTCGATGCCGGTGTCCTTCTTGACCCGGGCCACCATCTCCAGCACGGCCCGCTGGTGGCCGTGCGCGGTGTCCACGATCAGCACGTCGACGCCCGCGTCGACCAGGGTGCGGGCCCGCTTGTACGCGTCCTCACCGACGCCGACGGCGGCGGCGACGCGGAGGCGGCCGGCGTCGTCCTTGGTGGCGTCCGGGTACTGCTCGCTCTTGGTGAAGTCCTTGACCGTGATCAGCCCGCGCAGCTTGCCGGAGCCGTCGACGATCGGCAGCTTCTCGACCTTGTGCTGGCGCAGCAGGGCGAGCGCCTCGTCCTTGCTGACGCCGACCGGGGCGGTGATCAACGGGGTGCGGGTCATGATCTCGTGGACCGGGGTGGCCGGGTCGGACACGAAGCGCATGTCGCGGTTGGTGACGATGCCGACCAGCTGGCCGTCGCCGTCGACCACCGGCACGCCGGAGATGCGGTACCGCCCGCAGAGCGCGTCGACGTCGCGGAGAGTGTCCTCCGGGCTGGCGGTCACCGGGTTGGTGATCATGCCGGACTCGGAGCGCTTCACCAGGTCGACCTGGAGCGCCTGGTCCTCCACGGAGAGGTTGCGGTGCAGTACGCCGATGCCGCCCTGGCGGGCCATGGCGATCGCCATCCGCGCCTCGGTCACCGTGTCCATCGCGCTGGACAGCAGCGGGATGGACAGCTCGATCGACCGGGTCAGCTTGGTGCGGGTGTTCACCCGGCTGGGCACGATGTCCGACTCGCCCGGCTGGAGCAGCACGTCGTCGAAGGTGAGCCCGAGCGGCACCACTCGCGCCGAGCCGGCGGGCAGCTCCGGCAGGTGGCCGCCCAGCTCGCCGTTGTCGGCGCCGGTCGGCTGAGCGGTGCTGGGCGAAATTTCCACGATTGCTCCCCTGAGCTGCTCGGACGGGCTTCAGCGAGGTGGCGCGGGCGGGCACCGGCGCACGCCGGGTGACGGCGCGTCGCCCCATCGTACCCAGTGACCCGCCCCGTCCCCGCCGGTGGCGGGGCAGGTCACGCACGGCCCGGGGGCGGGCGTCGGCGGGGGGTTGGGTCTACGGTGAGGGGGTGCACGACGAGCCCATCGACCCGTTCAACGGCGACCCGGCCGATCCGACCGCCGGCCTGCACGATCCTGGCGACGAGTCGCTCGACCCGCTGACCGACGTCGAGCGGCAGGACGTCCTGGAGGACCTGGCCGACCTGGAGATCTACCAGGCGCTGCTGGCGCCGATCGGGGTGCGCGGGCTGGTGATCGAGTGTGAGGACTGCCGGGAGCCCCACTACTTCGACTGGGACCTGCTCCGGGGTAATCTGCGCCACCTGCTCAGCTCCGGGCGTCCCCGGGTGCACGAGCCGGCGTACGACCCGGATCCGGACCACTACGTCAGCTGGGACTACGCGCGCGGGTACGCCGACGGCGTGCACGACACGCTGAGCGAGGGCTCGGACGAGGAGCCGGGCTCCGGGCGCTGAGGGGTCAGGCCACCAGCCCGGCGCGGAAGCCGGCGGCCACCGCGTGGGCGCGGTCCCGCGCGCCCAGCTTGCGGAAGAGCCGCCGGGCGTGGGTCTTGACCGTGTCCTCGGAGACGAACAGCTCACGCCCGATCTCGGCGTTGCTCTTGCCCTCCGCCATCCCCAGCAGCACCTGCAGCTCGCGCTCGGTCAGCCCGATCGACGCCCGCCCGTTCCGGGCGGCGGAGGCGTTGCGCTGGTTGCCCGGCACCGCACCCTCCGGCTCGCCGGCCGGTTCGGCGGGGTCGTCACCGCGCTGCACGGGCACCACCGTCGGATGCCCGGCGGCCGGGTCGGTGGAGCTGGCCGACCAGGCCGTGGGCGGGTCGGCGGGGGTCCGGCCGGCCGGCGTGGAGCGGGCCGGCCCGCCCACGGAGGCGGCGTCCCTAACGGGGTCGGTGACCCGGTGCCGGTTGGCCCGCCCGGGGGCCGAGAGCAGCAGCAGCGCCTTCGCCACCGCGCTGGTGAGGTCGTGGTCGGTGCCCTGGATGAGGCCACGGGCGCCGGCGTTGATCGTCGCGGCGGCCGCCTCGGACTCCTCGGCGCCGAGCAGCAGCACGGCGGCCTGCGGCGCCCGGGCCAGCACCCGGCGGACGAACCCGGCGCTGTCCGGCCGGGTGAGCGCCGTGTCGGCGAGCACCACGTCGGCGGGACGCTCCGCGAGCCGCAGCATCACCTCGGGATCGGAGACGGCGGTCCGCACCGCCCCGGACAGTCCCAGCCGCGCCGCCGCGGAGGTCAGGTGCTGCGCCGCCAAGGGCGTCCGAACGCACACGAGAACCGTACGCACAGTGGTCTCCTCTCCGTTCACGAGCAGACCATGGCCGGGTCCCGTCGGGAGGTGGTTCCGGGCAATCCTTCGAACTTTTCCGACAGTTGGGGCATATGCCGCGAGTTGTCCGAGGTTTTGGATCACAGAAGTGTGAGCCGCGCGGACCCCGGGTACCGGGACCTCGAGCCGGACACGGCGCGCCAGCGCGGACGCCGGTAACACAGGGAACTCCGCGGTGCCGCGCGGAAGGAGGGGTGCTGATGTCGAACGTACGTAGACTTCCCGGACCCATCGTCGACCTCTGGGACTGGCAGCGTCTCGGCGCGTGCCGAGGTCGGGACAGCGCCCAGTTCTTCCACCCGGACGGCGAGCGGGGCTCCTCCCGCCTGCGCCGGGAGTCGGGCGCCAAGGCGGTCTGCCGCACCTGCCCGGTCCGGGCCGAGTGCGCGGCGCACGCCCTCGCCGTCCGCGAGCCGTACGGCGTCTGGGGCGGCTTCAGCGAGTCCGAGCGGCTGCGGCTGCTCGCCCTCGGCTGGGAGGACCTGGCCGATCGCCGGCACACCCGGGTCGACATCGCCCGGCTGGAGGCCCGCCTGGGCCGGCCGCACAAGTCGACCGTCCCCGCCCAGCGCAAGATCGCCTGACACCGGCCCGAGGATCCTTCCGACGCCGCGCCCGAGCGAGGGCGCGGCGTCGTCGGTTGGGGCGCAGGTGGCTCCGGTTCCCGTCCCCGTCCCCGGGGACACCCGCCCGCAGGTGTGCCGCACGACCCCCTTTGCTCTGCTTCAACCGGCGCAACGTTTCGGCCCGCTTCCGGTGCGTGGGTTGAAGCAGAGCAAAGGGTGTGTGGCGATGGCGTGGCGTCCGGAGCCGGGGTTACGGGGTGGCATGGAAGCGGGTACCGGCGCGCCACGGTGCCACGCGGAAGCGGGTACCGGGCGGGCAGGCCAGGGGGCGCCGCTGGCGGTCCGGGCGGTACCCGTCGGTCAGCGGACGGTCACCCGGACCGCGTGCCAGCCGGTCGCGCCGTCGGGCGCCAACGCCGAACGCCGGCCGGTCTGCGTCTCGCCGGTCGAGTCCGTGGCCCGCACCTCCAGCCGGTGCTCGCCCGGCGTCGCGTCCCACCGCCACGACCACTGCACCCAGGTGTCCACCGAGACCGTCGCGGCGAGGTCCGCCTCCCGCCACGGACCCTCGTCCACCCGGACCTCGACCCGGCGGATGCCGCGATGCTGCGCCCAGGCCACCCCGGCGACGGTCACCGGGCCGGCGGTCAGCCGGTTACGCGGGCGCGGCGTGTCGATCCGGGACTGGGTCTTGATCGGCCCCTGGGCCGACCAGCCGCGCGGCACCCAGTACGCGTCGAAGTCCGCGAAGCTGGTCAGCTCCAGCTCGGTGACCCACTTGCACGCCGACACGTACCCGTAGAGACCGGGCACCACCACGCGGGCCGGGAAGCCGTGCTCGACCGGCAGCGGCTCGCCGTTCATGCCGACCGCCAGCAGGGCGTCCCGCCCGTCCCGCAGCACCGCCGTGGGGGTGCCGCAGGTCCAGCCGTCGACCGACCGCCCGACCACCTGGTCGGCGCCCTCCTCCGGCTCCGCCTCGTCCAGCAGTTCCTTCAGCGGCACACCCAGCCAGCGGGCGTTGCCGATCAGGTCGCCGCCGACCTCGTTCGAGACGCAGGCGAGGGTCACGTAGCGCTCGACCATCGGCCGTGCCAGCAGGTCGTCGAAGGTGAGCGTGATCGGGTTGCGCACCCGGCCGTGGATGCGCAGCCGCCAGGTGGCCGGGTCCACCTGAGGCACCACCAGTGCGGTGTCGATCCGGTAGAAGCCGGTGTTCGGAGTGACGTACGACGCGAGCTGCGGCACCTCCAGGTCGGCGCCGGCCGGCACGGCGGGCGCGGGCGAGACGGGCGGCGGCAGCGTCACCGCGCTCCGGGCCGCCGAGACGCCCTGGCGGCCCGCCAGCCACCGGCCGCCGAGTCCGGCCACCCCGGCCGCCCCGAGCAGCAGCCCGGTGGCGGCGAGAAAGCGCCGCCGCGACTCCGGGTCCGGCGTCGCGGGCTCGGCCGGCGGCACGGGTGGAGACCAGGGCCAGGGGTCCAGCTCCAGCGGGCCGGCGATGAACGCCCACAGCACCACCGCGCCGAGGCCGCCCCCGACCAGCGCCGGCAGGGCGTCGGCGCCGTCCGCGCCGGCCCGGGTCAGGGCCGCCCCGACCCCCAGGGCGGTGAACGCCGCGACGCCGGTGAGGCCGTACGCCAGCCGGCGCTGGGACAGCATGCCCAGCAGCGCGGCGAAGCCCGCCAGCAGCAGGGCCGTCCCGATCAGCAGCGCGATCTTGTCGTACGTGCCGAACAGCGCGATGCCGACCTGCTTCAGCGGCTCGGGCACGGTGTCGACGACCAGGCCCCCGACGGCGACCAGCGGCGCGGAGCGCGGGCCGGTCAGCACCGCCACGAGCTCCGCCGACCCGAGCGCCACCGCGGCGGCGGTCACCCCGGCCAGGGCGGCGTGGTACCTCGTCGTCGTGGTCACGCCGCCCAGTGTTTCCGATCGGGGCGGCGGCCCGGTAGTGACGTCAGCGTTCCGTAAGCACACCCGGAAACGCGTCGGGGCGCACCGCCGGCGTGGCGGTGCGCCCCGAACGGGGTTGCGACGTGGGTCAGAAACCCGGGCCGTGCTGGTGGCTGTGGCCGTGGCCGTGCGAGTGGCCGTGGCCGCCCGCGGCCGGCTCCGGCTCCTTCGGCTTCTCCACCACGAGGCTCTCCGTGGTGAGCAGCAGACCGGCGATGGACGCGGCGTTGGCGACCGCGTTGCGGGTCACCTTCACCGGGTCGAGGATGCCGGCCTTGGTCAGGTCGACGTACTCGCCGGTGGCGGCATTGAGGCCGTGGCCCCACTCCTTGCCGGCGACCTTCTGCACCACCACGTAGCCGTCGTGGCCGGCGTTCTGGGCGATCCAGCGCAGCGGCTCGACCAGCGCCTTGCGGACGATCGAGACACCCACCTTCTCGTCACCGGTGAAGCCGAGGTCGTCGTCGAGCACCGGCAGGATCTGGGCCAGGGCGGCACCGCCGCCGGGCACCGTACCCTCCTCCACCGCGGCCTTGGTCGCGGCGATGGCGTCCTCGATGCGGTGCTTGCGCTCCTTCATCTCGACCTCGGTGGCCGCGCCGACCTTGACCACCGCGATGCCGCCGGAGAGCTTGGCCAGCCGCTCGGCGAGCTTCTCCCGGTCCCACTCGGAGTCCGAGGCCTCGATCTCCTTGCGGATCTGGGCGACCCGGTCGGCGACCTCGGAGGCCTGGCCACCACCGTCGACGATCGTGGTGTTCTCCTTGTCGACCACCACGCGCCGGGCGGTGCCGAGCACCTCGAGGCCGACCTGGTCGAGCTTGTAGCCCAGCTCGGGAGCGACCAGCTCGGCGCCGGTGAGGATCGCGATGTCCTGGAGCATCGCCTTGCGGCGGTCGCCGAAGCCGGGGGCCTTCACCGCGCAGACCTTGAGGGTCTTGCGGATCGCGTTGACCACCAGGGTGGACAGCGCCTGGCCCTCGACGTCCTCCGCGATGATGAGCAGCGGCTTGTTGTTCTGGAGGACCTTCTCCAGCAGCGGCAGCAGCTCCTCGATCGCCGAGATCTTCTGCGTGGTGATCAGGATGTACGGGTCCTCCAGGACCGACTCCTGCGCCTCCACGTCGGTGACGAAGTTCGGCGAGACGAAGCCCTTGTCGAACTGGAGACCCTCGGTCACGTCCAGCTCGGTGGCGAGGGTGGAGCCCTCCTCGACGGTGATGACACCGTCGCGGCCGACCTTCTCCATCGCCTCGGCGATCAGCTCACCGATCGTCGCGTCCTGCGCGGAGATCGTCGCGACGTGCGCGATCGCCTCCTTGTCGGCCACCTCGACGGCCTTGCCGAGCAGCGCCTCGGAGACCTTCGCGGCCGCCGCGTCGACGCCCCGCTTGAGGCCGGTCGGGTTGGCGCCGGCCGCGACGTTGCGCAGGCCCTCGCGGACCATCGCCTGGGCCAGCACGGTCGCGGTGGTGGTCCCGTCGCCGGCGACGTCGTTGGTCTTGGTCGCCACCTCCTTGACCAGCTGCGCGCCGAGGTTCTCGTACGGGTTGGTGAGCTCGATCTCCTTGGCGATCGTGACGCCGTCGTTGGTGATCGTGGGCACACCAAACTTCTTGTCCAGGACGACGTTGCGCCCGCGGGGGCCGAGGGTCACCTTGACCGCGTCCGCGAGGGCGTTGACACCGTGCTCCAGCAGGTGCCGCGCGTCGTCCGAGAAGCTCAGGATCTTCGCCATGAATGTCCCTTCGAAGCGTCGTTGCCCCGGCCCGGCGAGCCGGACCGGGGCAACGACACTGCTCGGTTGCCTACTTCTCGATGACCGCGAGGACGTCGCGGGCGGAGAGCACCAGGTACTCCTCGCCGGCGTACTTGACCTCGGTGCCGCCGTACTTCGAGTAGAGAACGGTGTCGCCGACCTTGACGTCGAGCGGCACGCGGTTGCCCTTGTCGTCGATCCGGCCCGGGCCGACAGCGAGGACGGTGCCCTCCTGCGGCTTCTCCTTGGCGGTGTCGGGGATCACGATGCCCGACGCCGTGGTGGTCTCAGCCTCGTTCGCCTGGACCACGATCCGGTCCTCGAGCGGCTTGATCGCAACCTTGGTCGCGGTAGTCACGGGCATACCCTCCTGGGGTACTGGTTTCGTTACCGGCCGGCAAGCCGGCCAGCGCAATCTGCCACATGCCACCGGGCGGGGCCGTCGTCGCGGGTGCCGGTCCGCCTGGCGTTCACCTCCCGGACACCAGGCCCGGGGGGTTGGCACCCTCAGGGTGAGAGTGCTAATCGCAGGTTATTCCTCGGCTAGCACTCCGTCAAGGAGAGTGCCAACGGGACACCCGGCGCGTCGCCACAGCTTCGCCACTCTTCACCGCAACACGCCGGCTTTCGCTTCCCCGGCGGGCGAGCGCGCTCGTACGTTCCGACAACGGTCGGGACACGGAGGGTGGCGAATGATCGAGGTACCGACACTGGGCTTCCTGCGCGACCAGTTGCGCCGGGCCCGCCAGGCGCGCGGCCTCAGCCAGGAGGAGCTGGGCAGGCTGATTCATCCTGGCCCGGCTCGTCGACGGCACCGAGCTGGCACATCTGGACAACCAGCTCCGAGGCCACACCGTGGACGGCCCGAACGACCTTGCCACCTTGGGACGGCGTTGGGAGACTGTGGCCGGTGAGGCGCTGCCGCGCCGGCAGTCCGCCCGCCTGATCGAGGAAGTGGCGACGTCATGGACCTGACCCGCGCCGCCTGGCGCACGTCCACCCGTAGCAACAACAACGGCGGCGCCTGCGTCGAGGTCGCCGACAACCTGCCCGGCGTGATCGCGGTGCGGGACAGCAAGGACCCGGCCGGCCCGGTGCTCGCCTTCACCCCGGCGAGCTGGCGGGCCTTCGTCGCCGCCTGCCCGACACCTCGCTGACACCGCACGCGCCTCCCCCACGCCGGCCCGGTGTCGCCTCCGGGTCTGCCCGGCCACGCCGAGTCACCCCTCTGTCACGGAAGTCGAGTCGATCATGCGAGGGCCGGCCGTTCGGCCCCGGGCTCCCCCGGCCCGGCCGGTTCGGGACCGGCCGGAAGAATGGCCGGGTGGACCTGGAACAGCTGGCGGAGCTGCGTACGCCCGAGGGGTCGGCCGCGCTCGCGGCGGCGGCCGACGTGGCCGGCGGCGACCCGCTGGCCGCGGCGGCGGCGCTCCGCTCGGCCGGGGTGCCCGCCGCGCTCGTCGCGGCGGCGCTCACCCAGGCCGAACTGCGCCGCCGGGCGGTCGGCAAGTTCGGTGCGGCGGCCACCGGCATGTTCTTCACCCGCGCCGGACTGGAGCAGGCCACCCGGGGCGTGGTGGCACGCCGTCGCGCCGACCGGCTCCGCGCCGCCGGCGTGACCACCCTGGCGGACCTCGGCTGCGGCCTCGGCGCCGACGCGCTCGCCGCCGCCCGTGCCGGCATCCGGGTGTACGGAGTGGAGGCCGACCCGCTCACCGCCGCGATGGCCGCCGCGAACGCCGAGGCGACCGGGCTGGCCGAACGGTTCACCGTGGAGTGCGGCGACGCCACCGGGTTCGACGTGCGCCGGGTCGACGGGGTCTTCTGCGACCCCGCCCGCCGGAAGGCCGGCCGGCGGATCTTCGACCCGAACGCGTACTCGCCGCCGTGGGACTTCGTGGTCGGGCTGGCCGAGCGGGTACCGCGCACGGTGGTGAAGGTGGCGCCCGGCCTCGACCACGCGCTGATCCCGCCCGGCGCGGAGGCGGAGTGGGTGAGCGTCGACGGCGACCTGGTCGAGGCCGCCCTCTGGTGCGGCGACCTGGCGACCGTCCCCCGCCGTGCGACCGCGCTGAAGGAAGGGCCCCCTTTTAACGCCTCCGGTAGAGAAGGGTCCCCTTCTCACCGCGCGACCGTCCACGAGCTGACCGGTTCCGGCACGGTCGAGGCGCCGGTCGGTCCCGTGCGACGGTACGTGTACGACCCGGACCCGGCGGTGGTCCGCGCGCACCTCGTCGCCGAACTGGCCGGTGAACTCGATGCCACGCTGGCCGACCCGGCGATCGCCTACCTGTACGCCGACACCCCCGCACCGACACCGTTCGCCCGTTGCCTGGAGATCACCGACGTGCTGCCGTTCTCGCTGAAGCGGCTGCGGGCGCTGCTGCGTGAACGCCAGGTCGGCCGGGTCGAGATCCTGAAGCGCGGCTCGGCGCTCGAACCAGAGAAGCTCCGCCGCGACCTGAAACTCACCGGCAACCAACCAGCCAGCCTCATCCTGACCCGGGTGGCCGGCGCCCCGACGGTCCTGATCGCCCGCCCGCTCCCACCCCGCTGATCCAACCCCGTTGATCATGAGGTTAGCGGCGACGGCAACGGCGTGTCGCACCACTAACCTCATGATCAACGCGGGCTTCCGGCGGGGATACCGGGTGGAACGGGTGGGGCGGTGGCATTAGGTTGGCGGGCGTGGCGGGACAGGGGACTCCGGCGACGGCCTTGCTGGCGAAGCGGAAGGTCGCGCACCGCACCCATCCGTACGACGTCTCGCCGGAGGCGCCGAACTACGGTGCGCTGGTGGCGGCGGCGCTCGGCGTGCCCGCGGAGCGCGTCTTCAAGTCACTGGTGACCGAGGTCGACGGCACGCTCGCCGTCGCGGTCGTCCCGGTGGCCGGCGAGCTGGACCTGAAGGCCCTCGCCGCGGCGGTGGGCGGCAAGCGGGCCGCGATGGCCGACCGCACGGTGGCCGAGCGCACCACCGGATACGTACGGGGTGGGATCAGCCCGCTCGGCCAGCGCAAGCGTCTGCCCACCGTGCTCGACGGGAGCGCCCTGCGGCACGACACCGTGTACGTCTCGGCCGGCCGCCGGGGCCTCCAGCTGGAACTGGCACCGCAGGACCTGGCCGCCCTCACCGACGCCACGACCGCCCGGATCGCCTCCGCCTGACCCCGGCGCCCGGCACTTCCCCGGCTACTCCGGTCCGCCCGTTTCACCCGACCTTGCCCCGCCGGAGAGCGCTCGCCGCTTGGGTAAAGCCCGGGAGTCGCTGACGTTGCCGAATTGTTACTGCCCACAACAAACTCATGACCTCGGCACTCTTGTGCCGGCGGTGGAGCGCGGAATACGTTGCCGGGCACAACAAAACAACCACCATCCCCCACCTCCGAAAGGACCCTGCACATGCGCAAGGGCTTCCTCGCCGTCGCCGCCGCGGGCCTCCTGGCCACCGGCAGCATGGCGGCCTGTGGTGACAACTCCGGCGGCGGCGACCAGGCCGGCGGCAGCGGCAAGACCCCGAAGATCGGCGTCATCCTTCCGGACAGCAAGTCCTCCGCCCGCTGGGAGGGCGCGGACCGCAAGTTCCTGGAGGAGGCCTTCAAGGCCGCCGGCGTCGACTACGACATCCAGAACGCCCAGGGCGACAAGTCCCAGTTCCAGACCATCGCCGACCAGATGATCACCCAGGGCGTCACTGCCCTCATGATCGTCAACCTGGACTCCGGCACCGGCAAGGCCGTGCTGGACAAGGCGAAGGCGCAGGGCGTCGCCACCATCGACTACGACCGGCTGACCCTCGGCGGCTCGGCCGAGTACTACGTCAGCTTCGACAACGAGGCCGTCGGCAAGCTCCAGGGCGAGGGCCTCAGCAAGTGCCTGACCGACAAGGGCGCAAAGAACCCGGTCGTGGCGTACCTCAACGGCTCGCCTACCGACAACAACGCGACCCTGTTCAAGAACGGGTACGACTCGATCCTCAAGCCGAAGTTCGACTCGGGCGAGTTCACCAAGGGTCCGGACCAGTCAGTGCCGGACTGGGACAACGCCCAGGCGGCCACGATCTTCGAGCAGATGCTGACCCAGACCGGCGGCAAGATCGACGGCGTGCTGGCCGCGAACGACGGGCTCGGCAACGCGGCGATCTCGGTGCTGAAGAAGAACAAGCTCAACGGCAAGGTCCCGGTGACCGGCCAGGACGCCACCCCGCAGGGCCTGCAGAACATTCTCGCCGGCGACCAGTGCATGACCGTCTACAAGGCGATCAAGGAGGAGGCCAAGGCCGCCGCCGACCTCGCCATCGGGCTGGCCAAGGGCGAGCGCAAGCAGACCGGCCAGAACGTCAAGGACCCGGAGAGCGGGCGGGACGTCGCGTCCGTGCTGCTCACCCCGAAGCTGATCTACAAGGAGAACGTCAAGGACGTCATCGCCGACGGCTTCGTGACCAAGGAAGAGGTCTGCACCGGCGACTTCGCCAAGCTCTGCACCGACGCCGGCATCAGCTGAACCCCGCCGTGGTGAGCGCCGCCCGACACGGGCCACCCCCCGTGCCGGGCGGCGCGCCGCCGCTACCGACGGGCTGAAGAGACCTCCCCTTGAGCCGTAAGGAGAACCCCGTGTCCGCGACCCCCCTGCTGGAGCTACGCGGGATCGACAAGAGCTTCGGTCCCGTCCAGGTCCTGCGCGACGTCGCCTTCTCCGCCTACCCCGGCGAGGTGACCGCGCTGGTCGGCGACAACGGCGCCGGCAAGTCCACCCTGGTCAAGTGCATCAGCGGCATCTACCCGACCGACGCCGGGGAGTTCGTCTTCGACGGCCGGCCGGTGACCATCAACAGCCCGCGCGACGCCGCGGGGCTCGGCATCGAGGTCGTCTACCAGGATCTCGCGCTCTGCGACAACCTCGACATCGTGCAGAACATGTTCCTCGGCCGGGAGAAGCGCAGCGGCATCGTGCTGGACGAGCCGACCATGGAGCAGATGGCGGCCGAGACGCTCGCGGGCCTCTCCGTACGGACGGTCAAGTCGCTGCGCCAGCACGTCTCCAGCCTCTCCGGCGGCCAGCGCCAGACGGTGGCCATCGCCAAGGCCGTGCTCTGGAACAGCCGCGTGGTCATCCTCGACGAGCCCACCGCCGCGCTCGGCGTCGCGCAGACCGCGCAGGTGCTCGAACTGGTCCGCCGGCTGGCCGACAACGGCCTGGCCGTGGTGCTCATCTCGCACAACATGAACGACGTCTTCGCCGTCTCCGACCGCATCGCCGCGCTCTACCTCGGCCAGATGGTCGCCCAGGTGAGGACCACCGACATCACCCATGCCCAGGTCGTCGAGCTGATCACCGCCGGCCGCTCCGGCGCGCTCGGCCTGAGGAACGGGCAGAACGAGACCGGCGGCGAGCCCGCCGCCACCCCGGGAGCCGTCCGATGACCACCACCGCAGTACGCGAGGAGGGGCCGGCGGCCGTCACCGCGGCGCCCACCCTCGGCAGCCACTTCCGCAGCTACGTGAGCCGGGTGCGCGGCGGGGACATGGGCGCCCTGCCGGCCGTCCTCGGCCTGATCGTGCTCTGCACCGTCTTCGCCGTCATGCGGCCGTCGTTCCTCACCGCCGCCAACTTCGCCAACCTGTTCACCCAGGGAGCGGCGGTCACGCTCATCGCCATGGGACTGGTCTTCGTCCTGCTGCTCGGCGAGATCGACCTCTCCGCCGGCTTCGCCAGCGGAGTCTGCGCAGCGGTGTTGGCCAACGTGGCGACGGTGCTCGGCTACCCCTGGTACGTCGCGGTGCTCGCCGCCGTCCTGACCGGCATGGTGATCGGCACCACGCTCGGCATGCTGGTGGCCAAGATCGGCATCCCCTCCTTCGTGGTCACCCTCGCCGGGTTCCTCGCTTTCCAGGGCATCGTGCTGCTGCTCATGGAGGAGGGGAGGAACATCTCGGTCCGGGATTCGGTGCTGGTGGCGATCGCGAACCGGAACCTTCCTCCGGTGATCGGCTGGGCGCTGGCCGGGCTCGCCGTCGCCAGCTACGCCGCGATCCAACTGGTGCGGCACCGCACCCGCGCGGCCCGCGGCCTGGTCACCGACCCGTTCGCGGTCGTGCTCGCCCGGATCGTCGGGCTGGCCGCCGTCCTCGGCACCGCAGTCTTCATCCTCAACCAGGAACGCAGCTTCAACACCCTGATCAACTCGCTCAAGGGCGTGCCGATCGTGGTGCCGATCATCGCGGTGCTGCTAATCGTCTGGACTTTCATCCTCCAGCGGACCAGCTACGGCCGGCACGTCTACGCGGTCGGCGGCAACCGGGAGGCCGCCCGCCGGGCCGGCATCAACGTGGACCGGATCCGCATCTCGGTCTTCGTGATCTGCTCCTCGATGGCCGCGATCGGCGGCATCGTCGCCGCCAGCCGGGCCAACTCCGTCGACCCGAACACGGGTGGCAGTAACGTGCTGCTCTACGCCGTCGGCGCGGCGGTGATCGGTGGGACGAGCCTCTTCGGCGGCAAGGGCCGGGTGCTCGACGCGGTGCTCGGCGGCGCGGTCGTCGCGGTGATCGACAACGGAATGGGTCTGATGGGCTACAGCTCGGGCGTCAAGTACATCGTCACCGGTGTGGTCCTGCTCCTCGCCGCGAGCGTGGACGCACTCTCCCGGCGACGGGCCGCCGCCACCGGCACCCGCTGACCAGCTTCACCCGGAGTAGCACACCGCGATGCGCGTAGGACCGAGCCAGGACGAGATCCGCCGGCAGAACCTCGGGGCGCTGCTGCGCCACGTCCACCTGCACGGGGCGACGTCACGGGCGGAACTCACCACCGCGCTCGGGTTGAACCGCAGCACCATCGGCGCACTCACCACCGACCTCGCCGCGGCCGGACTGGTGAGCGAGGGGGCGCCGAAGGAAACCGGCCGGGCCGGACGACCGTCGCTGGTCGTCCGGCCCGAGTCGGCCCGGGTGCACGCGTACGCGTACTCCATCGAGGTGGACCGGCTGCGGGCCGCGCGGGTGGGTCTCGGCGGTGAGGTGCTCGACCGCCGGGAGCTGGAGCGGCCCCCCGGCCTCACCGCCGCGGAGGCCGCCCCGCTGCTGGCCGGGGCGGGCAAGGAGATGCAGCAGACCGTGTCCGCGGACGCGATCTGCGTCGGCGCTGGCGTCGCCGTCTGTGGGATGGTCCGCCGCGACGACGGCCTGGTCCGGCTCGGCCCGACGACGGGCTGGGTGGACGAGCCGATCGGCGCGGCGATCGGCGCGGAGCTGGGCCCGGACCTGCCGGTCAGCGTGGGCAACGTGGCCGACGTGGCGGCCTTCGCGGAGCACGCCCGGGGCGCGGCGGCCGGCTGCGACAACGTCATCTACCTGTACGGCGACGTCGGCGTCGGCGCCGGCATCATCGCCGGCGGACGGCGGCTGACCGGGCACGGGGGCTACAGCGGCGAGGTCGGGCACATGGTCGTGGTGCGCGACGGCGCCCGCTGCGAGTGCGGGTCCCGCGGCTGCTGGGAGACCGAGATCGGCGAGCACGGCCTGCTCCGCGCGGCCGGCCGCTCGGACGCGCGCGGCCGCGAGGCGCTGCTGGCCGTCTTCGACGCCGCCGACCGGGGCGACGCCCGCGCCCAGACGGCGGTACGGCAGGCCGGCGACTGGCTCGGCTTCGGCGTCGCCAACCTCGTCAACATCTTCAACCCGGAGATGGTCATCTTCGGCGGCACCATGCGGGACCTCTACCTGGCCGCTGCGGCCCAGGTGCGCAGCCGTCTCAACTCGATCGCGCTGCCGGCCTGCCTGGAGCACGTCCGGCTGCGAACCCCGAAGCTCGGTGAGGACGCCCCGCTGATCGGCGCCGCCGAGCTGGCCTTCGAACGCCTCCTCGCCGACCCGCTCGACGTCGGCTGATTCGCGGATCCCCACTGAACTGATCCGGCGCTCAATCCGTACCTGAGGACGGACGGGCGGCCGGCGAGGTGCGGCTGCCCGGCCGAGACGTACCGGCCCGGAACCCAGGAGGCACCGCAGACATGGCACCGCGCAGATCCGCCCGTCGCCAGGGCCACCGGACCCGTCGTTTGGCGGTCCTGCTCATCGCGTTCGCCGCCGGGCTCGGGGTGCTGCCCGGCGCGGCTCTCGCCGCCCCGGCCGGCCAGCAGCTCAACGCCGCCGACGCCGCACTGCTGGCCGGTGTCCGGCTGGCCGGGCTGTGGGAGATGCCCGCCGGCCAGATGGCCGCCGAGAAGGGACGGTCGCCGCGGGTGCGGGAGATCGGCGCGGAGATCGCCAAGCAGCACGAGGAGCTGGACCGGCTGACCGTGGAGGCCGCGAACAAACTCGGCGCGATCATCCCGACCGACCCGACCCCGGAGCAGAAGGGGTGGCTGACGGAGATGAAGAACGCGCGTGGGACGCAGTTCGACCAGATCTTCGTCACCCGGCTGCGGGTGGCCCACGGCAACATCTTTCCGGTGATCGGCGCGGTGCGGGCCACCACCCGCGACCCGATCATCCGGGAACTGGCCGAGGCGGCGAACACGTTCGTCAACAACCACATGCAGATGCTGGAGAGCACCGGGCTGGTCCGCTGGGCGGAGCTGCCGCCGGCCGCGCTGCCCGCGCCGGGCGAGGACGGTCTGCTCGCGGCGGCGTCGGCCAACACGGCACCCCAGTTCGGGGTCAGCAGCGCGCTGGTCTGGCTGGTCTTCCTCGCCGCCCTCGGCACCGGCGGCGTCGCCACCTGGCGGATGCTCCGCCGCACCTGACACCCGCCGCGCCCCTACCGCCCATGCGGATGACACGAACCAGGGAATCCCCGCCCGGACGCATCCGGGCGGGGATTCTCCTCGGGCTCGTCCTGGCCTGCCTGTGCCTCACCGTGCTCCCGGCGAGTCCGGCGGCCGCGCACGCCGTCGTGGTCGCCACGACCCCGCAGCGCGACGAGGTCGTCGGCTACGCGCCCCGGGAGGTGGTGGTCACCTTCAGCGAGCCGGTGGCACCGGTCCCCGGCCGGATCCAGGTGCTCGCCCCGGACGGCCGGCGGATCAGCGTCGGCGAACCGGAGGTACGCGGAGCGACGCTCCGCATCCGCGTCCGGGTCCCGGACCGGCCGCTCGGCACCTACCTGGTCAGCTACCGGGTCATCTCGGCGGACAGCCACCCGGTCGCCGGCAGCTTCACCTACTCCGCCGGGGCACCCTCCAGCACCCCGCCGCAGCCGGGGCCGGAGGACGCGTCGCCCGGCGGCCCGCTGGTGCCGGCGGCCAAGTACCTCGGATACCTGGGTCTGGTCGCGGCGGTCGGCCCGACCCTGTTGGCGGCCACGATGTGGCCCCGCCGGCGCTCCCGGCGCGGCGCCCTCGTCGTGGCGTGGACGGGGCTCGGGCTGGTCGCCGTCGCCACGGCCGCCACCTGGGTCGGGCAGGCCGCCGAGGCGGTCGGCGTGCCGGTCGGCGAGTTGTCCCCCGCGGACCTCCGGGCGGTCGGCACCGGCCCGGTGGCGGTGGTGTACGCCGTCCGGCTGGCACTGCTCGGGGTCGGCGCCACGCTGCTGCCCGCCGTCGTCGGGGGCACCGCCGGCCGTTCACGCACCGCGCTGCTGGCGGTGGTGGGGCTGGCCGCGGCGGCGACCTGGCCGCTCGCCGGGCATCCCGTCGCCGCTCCGCTGCCACCGGTGAGCATCGCCCTGGTCACCATCCACCTCGCCGCGGTGACCGTCTGGCTGGGCGGGCTGCTCACCCTCACGGCGTTCCTGCTGCGCCGGACCCACCCCCGGGTCCTCGCCCGGATCCTGCCGGGCTGGTCGAGGTGCGCCACCGTGGCGGTGGGCTGGCTGGTCATCACCGGCGTCGGTCAGGCGGCGATCGAACTCGGCCGGCCGTCGGCGCTGCTGGGCAGCGCGTACGGCCGGCTGCTCTGCGCGAAGGCCGCCCTGCTGGCCGCCGTCCTCGCCGTGGCCGCCTGGCAGCGGCACCTCGTCCGGCGGCGGGTCGCCGCCGGCCGCCCCCGCTGGGTCGCCCGCGCGGCCGGTGTCGAACTCGCGGCGACCGCGGTCGTGCTCGCCCTCACCGCCGTGCTCGTGCAGACCCCGCCGGGGCGCACCGCCGGGACGGAGGCGGCCGGGGCGGCCCGGGACGGCATCGCGCGGTCCGTCAGCACCGACCTGCTCACCGTGCAGTTCGACGTGTACCCCGCACAGGCCGGCGCGCTGAACAGCCTGCACGCCTACGTCTACACCCCCGCCGCGAAGCCGCTGCCGGTCGTCGAGTGGAGGGTCACCGCCGCGCTCCCGGCCGCCGGTGTCGAGCCGATCGCCGTCCCGGTCGACACACCGGAGCCGCACCACGCCAGCGCGGCGCTCCGCTTCCCGGTCCCCGGCGAGTGGACGGTCCGGATCACCGCCCGGGTCTCCGACATCGACCAGTCAACCGTCACCGCGACGGTGCCCGTGCGCTGACCGCGGTGGTGGCGGTACGGCCCGGCGAGCGGTTCAGGCGGGTCGCCGGCACGCCGCCGGGCGGCGTCAGCGGTCGACCTGCGTGAAGTCCCAGGAGTGCGGCGGGCGGGCGACCAGCGTCACCGGCGGGTCGGGCAGCGGCCGGGGGTTGCCGCGCCACTTGGAGATCACCACCACCCGGTGGTCGGTGGACGAGAACACCTCGCTGGACAGGTGCAGCGGGTCGTGGTCGAAGTCGGGCAGGGCGGTGTCGCACACCCACGTGATGAGGTCGGCCACCCCGTACGGCTCGGCCCGCACCTCCCACATTCGGACGATCACGTCGGCTCCTCCCCTCACACGCTGACCGTGGTCAGCGGCATCGCCGAATCCGCCGGAAGGTCCAGCCGGCTCGGCGCGACACCGGAGGCGACCAGGTGCGAGCCGAGCGCGGCGACCATCGCGCCGTTGTCGGTGCACAGCTTCGGCCGCGGCATCCGCACCCGGACGCCCTGTTTCGCCGCGCGCTCCCCGGCCATCGCCCGCAGCCGCGAGTTGGCCGCGACTCCCCCACCGATCACCAGGGTCTCCACCCCGTTGGCCCGGCAGGCGTCGAGCGCCTTCCCCACCAGCACGTCGCAGACCGCCTCCTGGAACGACGCGGCCACGTCGGCCACCGGGACCGGCTCGCCGGCCCGCTGCCGCGCCTCGACCCAGCGGGCCACCGCGGTCTTCAGCCCGGAGAACGAGAAGTCGTACCGGTGCGCCACCAGGTCCTTCGCGGCGGTCAGCCCGCGCGGGAAGCCGATGGCGCCCGGGTCACCCGCCCCGGCCTCCCGGTCGATGTACGGGCCGCCGGGGAAGGGCAGGCCGAGCAGCCGAGCCACCTTGTCGAACGCCTCGCCGGCCGCGTCGTCGATCGTCGCGCCGAGCGGGGTCACCCCACGCGCGAGGTCGTCGACCAGCAGCAGGGACGAGTGCCCGCCGGACACCAGCAGGGCGACCGCCGGCTCGGGCAGCGGCCCGTGCTCCAGGGTGTCCACGGCGACGTGCGCGGCGAGGTGGTTGACGCCGTACACCGGCTTCTCGGCGGCGACCGCGTACCCCTTCGCGGCGGCGACGCCGACCAGCAGCGCGCCCGCCAGCCCGGGCCCGGCGGTGACCGCGATGGCGTCGACGTCGGCGAGCGTCACCCCCGCCTCGGCCAGCGCCCGGTCCATCGTGGGCACGATCGCCTCCAGGTGCGCCCGGCTGGCCACCTCGGGGACCACGCCGCCGAACCGGGCGTGCTGCTCGACACTGCTGGCGAGCGCGTCGGCGAGCAGGGTGTGCCCGCGGACGATGCCGACCCCCGTCTCGTCGCAGGAGGTCTCGATCCCGAGGACCAGGGGTTCGTCAGCCATCGCTCCGCTCCTCGTGCCGCTGCATGACCAGCGCGTCGGTGTTGCTCGGCTGGTAGTAGCCACGCCGTACGCCGATCACCTCGAAGCCGTACATCGCGTAGAGCTTCTGGGCGGGGGCGTTGTCCGCGGCGACCTCCAGCAGCATGCTGCGGACGCGCCGCCGTGCCGCCTCGGCCAGCAGCGCCTCCAGCAGCAGCCGCCCGACGCCCCGGCGCTGCGCCTCCCGCCGTACGGCGATGTTCTGCACCCAGGCCTCGTCCGGCGAGGCGGTCGCGAGCCCGGCGTAGCCCAGCACGGCGCCGCCGTCGTCGGTCGCGACCAGGTAGTAATGCCCGTTGGCCAGCTCGTTCCAGAACATCGCCGGGGACCACTGCTCGGCACCGAACAGGTCCGCCTCGATCGGCAGGACGTCTTCGATGTGCCACCACCGGAACCGCTCCAGCCGCACGCTGCTCACGGGGTCACCTCGGCTCGCAACCCGGGCACGCTCCTCGCGGTCACGGTAGGACCGGCTTGCGCGCGGTCGCCGCGACCGCGTCCGGCCGCCGCAGGTAGAGGGGGGTCAGCGGTTCCCCGGGCGCGCCGGCTCGGATCCGCTCGGCCGCGAGCAGGGCCAGCACGGCGGCCTCCGGGTAGCGGGGCTCGGCCGCGACCGGCAGGGCCAGCGTCTCCGCGTACCGGTGCGCACCGTCACCCACGGCGAGGGTGACGGCCAGGCCCCGGGCGCGCTCGGCGGCCACCGCCGGAGCGGACACCTCGGGGCCGGCGATCCGCTGGCCCGCACCGTCGTAGACCGCCCAGTAGATCTCCCGGCGCCGCGCGTCGCTGGCGGCGAGGACCGGTTCGCCGGCGGCCGCCGGGTGGCCGATCCCGTCCAGCGAGCAGACACCGTACGTGGGAACGCCGAGCACCTGCCCCATCGTGGCGGCGGTGACCAGCCCCACCCGCAGCCCGGTGAACGGGCCGGGGCCGAGACCCGCGACGATCGCGGTGAGGTCGGCGGGGCGCGCGCCGGCGTCGGCGAGGACCGCGTCCACCTGCGGGGCGAGCAGCTCCCCGTGCGCGCGGGCGTCGACGGTGCGGCGGTGCGCCCGGGTCTCGACGCCGGCCGCCGAGACCTCCACCAGCGCGGCGGTCACCGCGGGCGTCGAGCTGTCCACCACCAGTACGAGCACGGTGAACCAGCCTAGCCGCCCCGACGCTCACCCCGAGTGACGCCCCGGATCACCGCAGATCCCGCTGCCCACAGCGCCCCGCCCGTGCCGCTCCGCCGAGCCGGCACCCCGCCAGCCCCCCACCCAGCCAGCACCCCGCCAGACTTTCCTCTGCCCTGCCCGTCCCTCCGCCAGGCTTCCCCTCCGTTGGGGACCGATGCGCGCCCGCCGGCTCGGCTGCTCGGTGTCCCGATGCCGTCCGGCCAGGAGCGGGTGCGTGCGCCTTCTGGTGCCGGACCACGGCATGTCGGGCTGGGAAGACCTGGTGCTGAGCGATATGCCGCTCAGTCATATTTATGACCGACAGTCATATCGCTTTCCACCTAGTTGTCATCCTCTGGCGGTGACGAAGAGTTCCCTCGCCCAGCAGATCGCCGCGACGCTCCGCCGCGAGCGGACGTCGCGGTTCCTCACCCAGCAGGCCCTCGCCGACCTCGCCGGCATCAGCCAGAGCGCTCTGGCCCGAATCGAGCGCGGTGACCGCGTGCCAAGCATCCCGCTGGTCGAGCGGACCTTCGCCACCCTCGATCTCCAGCTCCGCGTCACGGTGGAGCAGCTCGACGCCCACCTGGACGCCCAGCTCGACGAGCTCGCCGCGCGACCGCTGGCGGACCGGCTCGACGACCTTCCGCTGGACCGGGTCCTGGAGCGGCTCGGCGACCTGCCGCACCTCCTGACCGGCTGCACCGCGGCACTGATCCAAGGCGTGCCGGTGCCCGTGGACGGCATCGACCTCGCCGTCCGTTGGCGGGACTCAGCCCGGTTCACCGCCTGGCTCGAAGCCGTCTACGGACAGCGGTGGAACGAGCGGTGGGGCGACTACGGCGGGCTGCGCCTCGAGCCGGAGGAGCCGGGCGAACACCGCTGGCGCACCCGGTACGGGGAGATCCGCGCGCAGATGTGCGACGAGCTGCCGGAGGCCATCGAGGTGAAGCACCGCGATCGCGGCTACCGGGTGGTGCCGGTAGGGGTGCTGGAGCTGACCGACCCCCGGACAGCGTCGCTTCTGCAGCGTTGGCGCAGCCGGGCCGCTGGCTGACCGGCCGGAGGCTCAGCCGGCCGTGCGCTCCCAGTCGATCGTCGGCAGGCCGACGTCGGCGAGCGCCTTGTTGGCGGCGCTGAACGGGCGGCTGCCGAGGAACCCGCGCGGATTCATCGGGCTGGGGTGGCCGGCCTCCAGCACCACGTGCCGCGGGTTGGTCACCAGGGCCGCCTTCTTGCGCGCGTACCCGCCCCAGAGCAGGAACACCACCCGCGTCTCCAGCGCGTCGAGGGCGCGGATGGTGGCGTCGGTGAACTCCTCCCAACCGGAGTTCGCGTGCGAGCCGGGCGTGGCCTGGCGGACCGTCAACACCGCGTTGAGCAGCAGCACCCCCTGCGCCGCCCAGCCGCTGAGGTTGCCGCCGGCCGGCTTCGGCACACCCAGGTCGTCACCCAGCTCCTTGAAGACGTTGCGCAGCGACGGCGGCACGGCCACCCCGTCCCGGACGCTGAAGCTCAGCCCGTGCGCCTGCCCGACCCGGTGGTACGGGTCCTGCCCGAGGATCAGCACCCGGCAGTCCGCCGGGGCGCAGAGCCGGTAGGCCGAGAACAGGTCCTCGACGGGCGGGAAGACGGTCTGCGTGGCGTACTCCCGGGCGACGAACCCGGCGAGCGCCGCGGTGCGGGCCGGGTCGAGGTGCGGGGTGAGCGCCGTGCGCCACGCCTCCGGCAGCAACGCCGGCAGGTCCAGGGTGGGAACGTCGTCGGGCATCGGCGGCCTTTCCGGTCAGGTCGGTCCCGGGCACTCTAGACGAGTGATTCCCAACTCTGGGTTGAGCGGCGTGGCAGGTTGACCAGCGCAAGTAGAGAGGGCATCGATGGTCGTTTGTGAAGACAGACCTCGACACCCTCTTGACCGCACTGTACGTGCTTATCGACGACCA